>DASPTN010000146.1:0-6393 GCA_035623395.1 Gemmatimonadales bacterium
ACCCACGTAGGCGCTCTGCGACGCTGGCGCCGGCACGCGGATCCAGGGCCCAGTTGAGCAGGGAGACGGCGGAGTCGGGATTGGGAAGCTCCAGCTGCTCGCGAGCTGCCGCGATGTACCTGGCGACCGCGGTCTGGGCGCGAAGAGCAGGCGCCATTCCGGCCACGCCTAGGGCGATCAACACCACCGCCCCCATCGGCCGGAGATTCACTGACGTCTCACGAGACGCAGGAAGCCAAGCCGCAGCGTGTCCCCGGCCACCACGGTGACGGTCGTATCCCACGACCAAGCCCCGGTGCTGTCGGTAAGCTCGAAGAGCAGCCGGGCCGCGCCGGCTCGGACACGCACATTGGCTCGGGGCGTCCGGCCGATCAGCTGGCCGGCGACGCTCAGGACGGAAGGTGGCCGGCTGCCGACGCTGATGAACCCGAACGCCTCGGGTGCCGTCGCGACCGGCGGCCGGCCGGCGGTGTCCGCGACCAGCGCCGGCACGCTGCGACGCAGAGGCGACGCATTCGCCGGGGTCACCGTCGTCTCCCAGGTCCGGAATCCCGCCGCCGCGACCAGGATCCGGTGCGCAGTGCCCGGCGTCAGCGGGATGGGCGAACCCGGCGCGCCGCGCCACCGTCGTCCATCCACCTGCACCTGAGCACCGGCCGGGACGCCCTGCAGTGAGAGCGGCGCCGCCGCAGGAGCACCGGACTCGCGCAGCGCGGTGGCGGTAGCGGCGCCATCCGGCGCAGCAGTCGGCGCGGCCGGGGATGCCTGGCGCGCCGATCCGGTCGTGGGACCGGCCGGCCCGTGCCGACCCGTCGCCAGGCGCCAGATTCCCGCCGCCGCGACTGCCAGCACCACGACGCCCGTCACAGCGGCGACGACCCGTCGCCGTCCCCGTATCTTCGGTAGGGCCGCCGGCGAGATGTCGTCGAGCGACCGGATCAGCTCGTCCGCACTCGCCCAGCGATCCTGGGGCTTCTTGGCGAGGCAGCGGTCCACCACGTCGGACAGATGTGCCGAGATCTCCGCCCGCACGGCGTTGGCCGGTTCCGGAATGACAGTCATGTGCTTGATCAGCACTTCCTGCACTGCGTCGCCGCCGAACGGCACCTGGCCCACCAGCATCTGGTAGGCGACGACACCCAGTGAGTACAGGTCGGCCCGGCTGTCGATCTGCTGCGAGCCCGACGCCTGCTCTGGGCTCATGTAGTACGGGGTGCCTACGACCGTGCCGGTGCCGGTGAGCGTCGGCGCTTCGCCGCCGAGTGCCTTCGCGATGCCGAAGTCCATCACCACGGCACGACCGTCGTCGCCCTCCAGCATGATGTTGTCGGGCTTGATGTCACGATGAATGAAGCCGGCCTTGTGAGCAGTGCCGAGTGCCGCCGCGACCTCTTTCACGATGCGAACGGCATCGCTCGGGGGGATGCGGCACTCTCGCTGCAGGCGCTGGCGCAGCGTCTCCCCGCGCAGCAGCGGCATGACGATGTAGGGGAGCCCCTCCGCCTCTCCCACCTGGAAGATGGGAATGATGTTCGGGTGGCTCAGCTGTGCAGCAGATTGGGCCTCGCGCAGGAACCTCGCGACAAGGTTCGGGGACAGGACCAAGTCCGAACGGACGATCTTGATCGCTACTTGCCGCCGCAAACGCTTGTCGGTGGCGGCGAACACCTCCGCGAAGCCGCCCCGCCCGAGCAAGGCTCCAACCTCGAATCCGTCGCCGAGCGCGCGCTTGAGACGCTGTCGCTGTTCGAATTCGTCGGCGGGCTGGACTAGCGGGCGGCGAACCGTACCCGACTCGCCGCTGATCTCCGTAGGCGTGACCTGGCCACACCGGGGGCAGTACAACGCATCGTCGGGAAGCGGCGTCTCACATGCGGTGCACCTGCGGGCCGTGGCGGCCACGAGGAGAATGTGCGGTCCGCTATCAACGAAAGCAATGCAGATCCCGGGTGTCTGCTCAAGACGCCCACAATAATCACGACCATTCCACGTCGGTATGCCGCCGACCCCGGCGCCGGGCTGAAGTGACGACTCGCCGCGGTCCGCGCCACCCACGGCGCTTACCTCTACAACACCGCGCTGCCCGTGGAGAAAATGAGCCGGGTCCTCAAGCGCGAGGGCGCCACCGGCCGGGACGGCAGAACGCGGGGCGCGGGACTGGGACGGGCCCGCTGGTCGCCGGACGGATGTGAGATCGTGCGCTACCTGTACGTAGGATCCGGTCACACCGAAGGGATGCTGATGCCGGCGGAGGGCGGCGCCCCCTAGCCCTCACGAGCGCCCCCGGGGCGATACAGCGAACCCACCTGGTCCCCCAATGGACTTCGGATCGTCTTCAACTCGACGCCGACAGGATACATGACGCTGTGGGTGCTCTCGCGGGACAGCATCGCGGTCGATCCCGCTCGACGACTTTTCGCTGGACAACCTCGACGGATGCATGAGCGTCGGTCCGGACCGCTTGTCCCTGACGATCTCAGAGTACGAGAGCGACATCCGGGTGGCGAAGTTGAACTGCTGAGATCGACCTCCCTTTCTGCTTTGCCGTCGCTTTTCCGGTCAGGGGCTGCCAATGCGGTCAGATGGGTCCTGAGAAGCCAGTGCGGGAGCACGAAACCGCGCTCCCGCACAAGTCGCTTCGATTCACGATTCCGCTGCTCTAACCACCTGAGCTACTCTGGCCTGCTCACGACGAGAGGCGGCTCCCACCTCGGGGCCGCCTCTCGAGTAGCGGGGGCGGGATTTGAACCCGCGACCTTCGGGTTATGAGCCCGACGAGCTACCAGGCTGCTCCACCCCGCGTCGCTGACGCCAAACCTATGCCGCCGGTTCGATGCGGTCAAGACACCCGGGGCCCCGCCCGGGCGCCCCGGCCGGCGGTTAGTTGCGCCGCACGCTGTCGGGCGGCACCACCTCGTAGAGGATCTCGCCGGGCCGGAGCATCCCCATGGTCTCCCGGGCCACACGCTCCTGGGTCGCGGAGTCGGTCTTGAGCGCGTGGGCGACGCGGGTGAGCGAGTCCACCTCGTGGCGCAGCCGCACGATGGCCTCCTGCTCGCGGCCGACCTGGCGCCGCATCCGCCACAGGTCCACCGTGGAGTACTCCCCGCCCTCCACGGCGAACGCCACCATGCCCAGCACGACCAGCCCGGCCAGGACCCGCCGGTTCACGGACGGTACAGCGTCCTCCCCGGATAGTACGCCACGTCGTCCAGCTCCTCGGCGATGCGGAGCAGCTGGTTGTACTTCGCCACCCGGTCGGTCCGGCTGGCGCTCCCGGTCTTGATCTGGGCGGCGCCGGTGGCCACCGCGAGGTCGGCGATGAACGTGTCCTCGGTCTCGCCCGAGCGGTGCGAGATCACCGTGGCGTACCCGTTCCGCTTGGCGAGGTCGATGCAGTCCAGCGTCTCGGTGAGCGTGCCGATCTGGTTGAGCTTGATGAGGATCGCGTTGCCCACGCCCTCCTCGATGCCCTTCGCCAGCCGGTCCAGGTTGGTGACGAAGATGTCGTCGCCCACGATCTGGATCCGGTCGCCGAGCGCCTCGGTGAGCTTCACCCAGCCGTCCCAGTCGTCCTCCGCCAGCCCGTCCTCGATCGAGACGATGGGGTACTTGTCCACCCACGACTGGTACAGCTCGACCATCTCCTCGGCCGTGCGCGACGGGCCGCCGCTCTTCTTGAACACGTAGCGCCCGTCGTCGTAGAACTCGGACGCCGCCGGGTCGAGCGCGAACACCACGTCCTCGCCCGGCGCGTACCCCGCCTCCTTCACCGCGACCACCAGCGCCTCGAGCGCGGCCTCGTTGGAGGCGAGGGTCGGCGCGAAGCCGCCCTCGTCGCCCACCGCCGTCGAGAGCCCCTGCTTCGCCAGCACCTTCTTCAGGGCGTGGAACACCTCGACCCCGATGCGCAGCGCCTCGGGGAACCGGTCCGCGCCGACCGGCACGATCATGAACTCCTGCACGTCGACGTTGTTGGAGGCGTGCGCGCCGCCGTTGAGGACGTTCATCATCGGCACCGGCAGCACGTGCGCCATCACGCCGCCGAGGTAGCGGTACAGGGGCTGGCCGAGGTCGCGCGCGGCCGCCCGCGCCACGGCCAGCGACACCGCCAGCATGGCGTTGGCGCCGAGGTGCGACTTGTTGGAGGTGCCGTCGAGGTCGAGCAGCTGGTCGTCGACACCGACCTGGTCGTCGGCGTCGGCGCCCTCGAGCCGCGGGCCGATGACCTCGTTGACGTTGCGCACCGCGTCGCGCACGCCCTTGCCGCCGTAGCGCCCCGCCTCGCCGTCGCGCAGCTCGAGCGCCTCGTGCTCGCCCGTGGACGCGCCGCTGGGGACCGCCGCGGTCGCCGACGTGCCCGACGCCAGGACCACTTCCGCCTCGACCGTCGGATTGCCGCGGCTGTCCAGGATCTCTCTCGCGTGTACGTCGATGATCGTGCTCATGGCCCGCCAACCTATGCGGGGGCGCGCGGAGCGTCAACGCTCGCGGCCCGGAGTTTGGCGACCGCGTCCCGGGTGCGGTCGCGCAGCGCGCCGCGGTCGTCGATGGTGAGCCCGGTCGACGGGATCGTCTCGCCGACCAGGACCTCGACCGGGTGCGGCCGCACCCGGATGGAGCCCTTGGGCAGGATGCCGAACGTGCCGCCGACGTAGACCGGGACGACCGGCGCGCCGCTCTCGATCGCCAGCACGAACGGGCCGCTCTTGAAGGGCTGCAGCTCGCCGGTGCGCGACCGCGTGCCCTCGGCGAACACCAGCACGCTGAGGCGCTGGTCGTGGATGTACCGCGACGCCTGCTCGTAGGCGCCGATGGCCTGCTTGAGGTTGGTGCGGTCGAGGCGGATGTGCCCCAGCGCGCGGAGCGTGGAGCCGAAAAACGGGATCGCGAACAGCTCCTTCTTGGCGACGAACCGGATCTCGACCGGCAGGACGTAGAACAGCGCGAGGATGTCGAACCACGACTGGTGGTTGGCGACGATGATCTGCGCCTCGCGCTGCGACAGGTGCTCGGTGCCGCGCACCGAGACCGTCACGCCGGCGGCGTCGAGCAGCATCCCGGCCCAGTCGTGCCCGGCCCGCTGGTAGACGCCCAGGCGCTCGTGCGGCCGCCGCAGCCACGACGCGATGATGACCGTCGATCCGTACCACAGCGTGCCGGCCACGAGCGCGAGCAGGTAGCGGATCGCGCGCACCCTACGGCCCCCGGAAGTGGTCGAAGCCGCCCGGCAGCGCCACCGCGGCGCCGCCCTCGGTCGCCCGGAGACCGGGCTCGGCGTCGATCACGCCGACGACGGTGGCCGGGACCGGGCAATCCGCCACGACCGCCTCGGCCGCGTCGGGCGGCACGGCGGCCAGCAGCTCGTACTCCTCGCCGCTCCGGGCGGCGAAGCGCCACGGCGCCTCGCCGGCGCGGGCCGCGACTTCGGCGGCGGCGGCCAGCACCGGCAGCCGCTCCGCCGCGAGCGTCGCGCCCACGCCGGAGGCGGCGAGAAGGTGCCCGAGGTCGCCGGCGAGCCCGTCGGAGATGTCGATCATCGCGTGAGCCCGGTGCGCGGCGAGGAACCGCGCGGCGCCGTGGCGCGCGGCCGGCCGCGCGAACCGCTCGCGGGCCGCCGGCGGCGGCTCGCGTCCCGCGCGCCACTCGAGCAGCGCCGCCAGCGGCCCGCCCAGCGCGCCGGTCACCACCAGCACGTCTCCCGGGCGCGCGCCGCGCCGCAGCACCGGCGCCGCCGCGCGGCCCACGACGCAGCAGTCGATCACGATGCCGGCGGCCCGCGACAGGTCGCCGCCCACGATCGCGGCCCCCGCGTCCGCCGCCGCGTCCGCGACCCCGTCGCCGAGCGCCGCCAGCGTCCCCGCGGGCTCTTCCGCCGGCAGGCCGACGGCCAGCAGCAGGGCGAGTGGCTCCGCGGCCACGGCTGCGAGGTCGGAGAGCGCCGCGGCCGCCGCGCGGTAGCCGATCTCCGCCGGCGCGAGCCAGTCGCGCGTGAAGTGCACGCCCTCCACCGACAGGTCCACCGAGAGCGCGAGGCGCTCGCCGCCGGCCTCGATGAAGGCGCAGTCGTCGCCCAGGCCCCGCGCGCGCCCGGCCCAGCCCGCCGCGAGGGCGCGGATCCGGTCGAACTCGACGCCGGGGCCGAGCGGCGTCTCGAGCGCGTCCGTCACGGCACGGTGGCTCCCGAGTGGCCGCCCGCCGTCGTGCGGGCGGCGCAACCAATGCGGATGGAGCGGGGGCGGTCCCTCACGGCGCGGTGGCTCCCGAGTGGCCGCCCGCCGTCGCGCGGGCGGCGCGAAGAACGCTCGTCGGGCGAGCGCGGTCCCTCACGGCACCAGCACCCGCCGCTCGAGGCGCACGGCGCCGATCGGCGTCGCGGCCCAGGCGTACCGG
>DASPTN010000147.1:0-16559 GCA_035623395.1 Gemmatimonadales bacterium
CTCGGCTGGCTCGACCTGCCGCGGGCGATGGCGGACGGCGTGGCCGACCTCGCGGCGTTCGCCGACGGCGTGCGGCGCGACGGCTTCACCCGCGTGGTGCTGCTCGGCATGGGCGGCTCGAGCCTCGCGCCGGAGACCTTCGGCCGCGTGTTCGGCGCCGGGCCGGGCCATCCGTCGCTCGCGGTGCTCGACTCGACCGATCCGGCGTTCATCGCCCGGATCGAGCGCGCGGCGCCGCTCGAGAAGACGTTCTTCCTGGTGTCGAGCAAGTCGGGCACCACGCTCGAGACCAGCGACCTGTTCTCCTGGTTCTGGGAGCGCACCGCGCGCCGCGGCGCCCAGTTCGCCGCCATCACCGATCCGGGGACGCCGCTCGCCGCGCTCGGCCGGGAGCGCAAGCTGCGGCGGGTGTTCGAGGCGCGGGCCGACGTCGGGGGCCGGTACAGCGCGCTGTCGCACTTCGGCCTGGTGCCCGCGGCGCTGCTCGGCATCGACCTGGCCGGGCTGCTCGCCCGCGCATCGCGGATGGCGGAGGCCTGCCGCGGCACGCCCGCGGATCCGGGCCCGGGCGCGCGGCTCGGCGCGGCGCTCGCCACGGCGTGGCAGGACGGGCGCGACAAGGTGACGATCGTGACCGGCGCGGGCCTCGAGGCGTTCGGACCGTGGGTCGAGCAGCTGCTGGCGGAGAGCACCGGCAAGCACGGCAAGGGGCTCGTGCCCGTGGTGGGCGAGCCGCTGGCGTCGCCTTCGGGCTACGGGGCCGACCGCCTGTTCGTCGCGCTGCAGCTCGAGGGCGCGCCCGAGCCCGCGGCGATGCAGGCGCTCGCCGAGCTCGAGTCGGCCGGCCATCCGGTCGTGCGGCTCTCGCTCGCGGATCCGCTCGAGCTGGGCGCCGAGTTCTTCCGCTGGGAGGTGGCCACCGCGCTGGCCGGCTCGTGGATGGGCATCAACGCGTTCGACCAGCCCAACGTGGCCGAGAGCAAGGACAACACCGGCCGCGTGCTCCAGCAGCTGGTCGCGGGCGGGACCCCGAACGCGCCGCCGGCAGCCGAGCCGTCGCGGCTGGGCGAGGCGCTGTCGCGCTGGCTGGCGGGCATCGGTGGGAGCGACTACGCGGCGCTGCTCGCGTACCTGCCGCCGTCGGCCGAGCACGACGCCGCGCTGACGGCGATCCGCGTCGCCATCCGGGATGCGCTCGGCGTGGCGACGACCGCGGCGTACGGACCGCGCTACCTCCACTCCACCGGCCAGCTCCACAAGGGCGGGCCGTCGTCCGGCGCGTTCCTCGCCCTCGAGAGCGGCGACGGCCCCGAGCTGCGGGTGCCGGGACGCGACTACGCGTTCGCCACGCTGGAGCTGGCCCAGGCGCTCGGCGATCTCGTGGCGCTCGAGCGCCGCGGGCGGCCGGTGATCAGGATCCGGGTGGGTCCGGGCGGGTTGGGCGCGGTGACGGAGGCGGTGGAGCGGGCGGCGCGCGCCAGGCGCTGACGCCGCTCAGGCGACGGCGATGCCCGCCTGAGGGCCTTCGATCGGAAGCTCGATCCAGAACGTGCTGCCACGGCCCGGCGTCGACTCCACGCCGATCACGCCGCCGTGCATCTCCACGAACCGCTTCGACAGGGCGAGCCCGAGCCCGGTGCCCTCGAAGCGGCGGCTGAACGTTCCGTCCACCTGGCTGAACTCCGTGAACAGCCGCGGCAGATCCTCCTTGGCGATCCCGATCCCGCTGTCCGTGACCGAGATCCACACCGCCTCGCGCTCGACCCGCCGGCCGCCCGGCACCGGGAGATTGGTGCGGCGCTGACCGGCGTGGACCGTCACCTGGCCGTTGGCCGGCGTGAACTTCACCGCGTTCGACAGCAGGTTGAACAGGATCTGCCGGACCCGCATCTCGTCGGCGTTCACCAGCAGCGGAGCGTCGCCGAGCTCCACGGTCACCCGGTGGCCCTTGGTGCGGATCAGGCTCTCCATCCCCGTGATGACGTCGCCGATGAGCGAGCGCACGTCCGCCTGCATGAGGTGCAGGTCCATCCGTCCGGCGTCCACCTTCGACAGGTCGAGCACGTCGTTCACCAGTCCCAGCAGGTGCCGGCCGTTGCGGGCGACGGTCTCCAGCGCGTCGCGCTGCTGCTCCGACATCTGGCCCAGGGCGCCGAGCAGGAGCATCTCCGAGAAGCCGATCACCGAGTTGAGCGGGGTCCGGAGCTCGTGCGACATGTTGGCCAGGAACTGCGCCTTCATCCGGTTGGCGCGCTCCAGCTCGCCGATCTTCACGGCCAGCTCGCGGCTGGTCTCCTCCGTGGAGCGGTAGAGCCGGGCGTTGGACACGGCCACCGCCAGCTCGGACGCGACCTCCTGCACCAGCCCGACCTCCTCCGGCCGCCAGTGGCGCGCGATGCCGACCTGGTGGAAGCCGGCCACGCCGATCGCCTCGCCCCGCAGCACGATCGGCGTCACGAGGAGCGCGAGCGGCTGCTCCGCGTCCGGACCGGCGGCGGTGACGCCGTCGGCCGACCGCGCGTCGGGCAGGGCGATGGAGCGCCGCTCCCGCATGGCGGTGATCAGCACCGGCAGGGTGAAGTCGGGGCGGGCCCCGGTGGAGGCCACGTCGGGCTCGTGCCACTCGCTGGCGGGCGGCAGCAGGTCGTTGCCGCGCCGCAGCCGCACGAAGCAGCGCGACGTGCCGAGGGCCGACCCCAGCTCGCGCACCGCCGCGTCCAGCGTGGTCTGGAGGTCGAGGGACTGCCGGATGCGGCTGTTGACCGCGTTCAGCAGCTCGGCCCGCCGCTCGCGGTCGGCGAGCTCGCCGACCGCGCGGATGCTCTCGAGCACCAGGCCGGTGTGGTCGGCGAGGTTGCGCAGCAGGTCCACGTCCTGGTCGCCGAGCGCGCGGTCGGGCTGCGGGTTGTCCACGTCGAGGGCGCCGACGCAGCGGCCGCGCACCAGCAGCGGCAGCGCGACCGCGCGACGCAGCGTCACCCGCTCGTGTGGCGAGTGGAACCGGCGCTCGTCGCCGCCCGGGTCGTTGACCAGCAGCGCCTGGCCGTGCGCGACCACCCAGCCGGCGGTGGTGGTGTCCGTCGCGATGGCGGAGCCCACCAGGGCGGACAGCGGCCCGGTCGCGGCCTCCAGCACCAGGTGCTTGCCCTCCGGGTCGAGCAGCGCCACGTAGCCCATGTCCGCGCGCAGGAACCGCGCGGCGGCCTCCGCCACGAGGCGCAGCACGCCGCGGCGATTGCGCTCGGTGAGCAGCACGCGGCTGATCTGGTTGACCGCGTCGAGGCGCGACATTGCGCGCTCGAGCCGGGACCGCGCCGCCAGCGATCGCGCCAGCAGCAGCGCGGCGCCGGCGAGGCCGGCGGCCAGCGCTCCCACCAGCGTGACCGACGTCGTCATGGCGGGCGCTACGGCTCGCGCATCGTGTTGACCATGATGATGAACGGCTCGACGAGCGTCGGATCGAACTTCGTCCCCGCGCCCCGCCGCAGCTCGGCGATGGCCTGCTCCGGGGAGAAGCGCGGCCGGTAGGGCCGGGACGCACGCATCGCCTCGAAGGTGTTGCAGATGGCGAAGATCCTCGCGCCGAGCGGAATGGCTTCGCCTGCCAGCCGGTCCGGGTGCCCCGAGCCGTCCCAGTGCTCGGTGTGGTGCCGCACGATCTCGAGCGCCCGCCCCAGCCCGGGGACGTTCCGCAGGATGTCCGCCGCGATGGCCGGCTGACGCAGGAACTGGGCGCGGTCCTCGGCGGTGAGCGGCACCGTCTTCTTGAGCAGGCCCTCGGGCAGCATCAGCTTCCCGATGTCGTGCAGCAGGAAGCCGCGGAACACGTTGGGGTCGGCGGCGAGCTGCGGTGCCACCTTCTCGCAGAACAGCAGCGCCAGCCGGGCGGGCCGCTCCGCCTCGATGGGATTCGTGCCCTCGCGCTCGGCGAGCGCCAGGGTGAGCGCGGCGACGGTGCCGGTGTAGGTCTCCTCGAGCCGCACCAGGCTGCGGTTCAGCTCGCTGACCTTCTCCTGCAGCTTGGACGCGAGGCGGTCCGCGTACGCGGCCGCGAAGGTCTCGCGCACGTACGAGCGCGGCTTCAGGGCGGGCACCGGCTGGCCGAGCGCCTTGGCGACCGCCGACAGCAGCTCCTTCGGCTCGAGCGGCTTGAGCAGGTACGCGGCGGCGCCGAGCCCGGTGCCGAACTCGCGGTCGGCCGACTCGGTGTACGAGCCGGTGTAGAAGATGACGGGGATGCCGGCCAGCGCCGGGTCGCTCTTGATGGCGCGGCACAGCTGGAAGCCGTCGAGCCGCGGCATCAGGATGTCGGTCACGACGAAGTCCGGGCGCCGGGCGCGCACCATGTCCAGCGCCGCCTGTCCGTCGGCGGCGGTCTCCACGTCGTAGCCGGCGCTGTGGAAGATCGCCCGCAGCGTCCGCAGGCTGTACTCGAGGTCGTCGACGACCAGTACCTTCAAAGCGCGCCCTCCCTCGGCGTCAGGCTCTTAATAGCGTGCCCTGTCCCCCCCGGCAAGCGCGTCGTAGCTTGACTCCCGTGCCGGTCGACGTCCACGTGGTGCCGCACACGCACTGGGACCGCGAGTGGTATCACCCCGCCGCGGTCTTCGGGCTGCGGCTGACCCGGCTCGTGGACGACCTGGTCGAGCTGCTCACCCACCGTCCCGACTTCCGCACCTTCCTGCTCGACGGCCAGGCCGTCGTGCTCGACGACTACCTGGCGTCGCGGCCGGAACAGGAGAGCCGCATCCGGCGGCTGTTCGCCGACGGCCGGCTCGAGGCCGGTCCCTGGTACGTCCTCGCCGATGAGTTCCTGGTGTCGGCGGAGGCGCTGGTGCGGAACCTGTTCGAGGGCGGCCGCACCGTGCGCCGCTGCGGGGGGCATCCGATGGCGGTCGGCTACTCGCCCGACGCCTTCGGACATCCGGCCGGCTTCCCCGCGCTGCTGCGGGGGTTCGGCATCGAGGCGGCGGTGCTGTGGCGCGGCTTCGGCGGCGAGCCGGGGCAGGAGGGCGACCTGCACCGGTGGCGCGCGGCCGACGGCTCGGAGGTGCTGATGATCCACCTCCCGCCGCCGGGCTACGAAGACGGCCAGAGCCTGCCGGCGGAGCGGGCGGCGCTCGCCGAGCGGTGGGAGCGGCTGTGGGCGCAGCTCGCGCCGCGCGCGCGCTCCCCGTACTGGCTGGTGATGGCGGGCGCGGACCATCACGCGGCGCAGCACGACCTGCCCGAGGTGCTGACGCTGCTGAACGCAATGGTGCCGCAGATGCACTTCGCCATCTCCCCGCTCGAAGACTACGCGGCCGCCGTGCTGGCCTGGGCGCGGGAGCGCGGCGGCGCGCTCCCCGTGGTCGAGGGCGAGCTGCGGGCCGGCCACCGTCACGCGTGGGCGCTGCAGGGCACCCACGGCTCGCGGCTGTATCTCAAGCAGGCCAACGCCGCGTGCCAGCGCCTGCTCGAGCGCTACGCCGAGCCGCTGGCGGCGCTGGAGGAGGCGGGCCCCGGAGCCGGGAGGGATCGCCGCCCCGAGCTGCGCGTGGCCTGGCGCACGCTGCTCGAGAACCACCCTCACGACAGCATCTGCGGCACCAGCGCCGACGCGGTGCACCGGGAGATGGTGGTGCGCTTCGAGCGCTGCCGGCAGCAGGCGCTGGAGATCGTGGCGCGCGTGCTCGACGGGGCGATCGGGCACGACGCCGTGGCGGCGCGCCTGGCCGGCCGGACGGCCTGGACGCCCGCCCTCCTCGTCTTCAACCCGTCGCCCGCTCCGCGCGACGCGGTGGTCGAGGCCGAGGTGGCGCTGTTCGAGTCGGACGTCTCCGTCGGACAGCAGCGGGTGGCGGCCGCGCCGCCGGTGCGGCCGGGCGATTTCCGCCTGGTCGCGCCCGACGGCCGGCCGGTTCCCTTCCAGGTGCTCGGGACCCGCGAAGGCCACGACCTGGTCGAGAGCCCGATGCGCTATCCGCTCTCCGCGGCGGTCGAGTGGCGGCGGGTGGCCGTGCGGGTGGACGACCTGCCGCCCCTCGGCGTGGTTGCGCTCGACGTGCGGCCCGGGAGGGCAGGGCCCCGGAAGGTCGCGTCGCACCGGGCGCCGGTGACGGTCGAGAGCAGCGCGATGTGGAACGAGCACCTCGCCGTCGTCGTCGAGCCCGCGGGCACGGTGGAGCTGGTGCATCGCGGGACCGGCGAGCACTACGGCGGCCTCGCGGCGCTGGAGGACAACGGCGATGCGGGAGACAGCTACACCTACTCCGCCCCTCGGCCCGACCGCGTGGTGTCGCTGCCGGACGAGGTGGCGGTCCGCGTGGTGCATCCGGGGCCGCTGCGCGGCACGCTGGAGATCGCGCGGCGCTACGGGGGCATCGACCTGGCCACGGTGACGCGCGTGACGCTCGATGCCGGCGGCGCGCAGGTCGAGTTCGACGTCGAGGGGACCAACCGGCGCGCCGACCACCGGCTGCGCGCGGCGTTCCCGCTGGGAGCCGCCGCGGAGCGCGAGATCGCGGACGGGCTGTTCGGCCCGGTGGTGCGGGCGCGGACGCCCAGGCCGGCGCTGCCGAGCGGCGTCGAGCAGCCGGCGCCCACCGCGCCGATGCAGCGGTACGTCGCGGTCGCTTCGGGTGCGCGGGCCTTCACCGTGCTGGCGGACGGCCTGCCGGAGTACGAGATCGGACCCGACGGTGCGGTGCGGGTCACGCTGCTCCGTGCCTTCGGCCAGATGTCGCGCGAGGACATGCCGGAGCGGCCCGGCCACGCCGGCTGGCCCACGCCCACGCCGGAGGCGCAGTGCCTCGGGCCGTTCCGCGCGCGGCTCGGGCTGTGCCCGCACCCGGCCGGCGCGCTGGACGACCTCGGCGAGGTCGAGCGGGCGGCCGAACGGTTCCACGCGCCGCCGTGGAGCGCGATGCGGCGCTCGCTGCTGGCGTCGCCGCGCCCGGTGCGGGGCCCGGAGCTGGCGGGCGACGGGCTGGTGTTCTCGGCGATGAAGCCGGCCGAGGCGGGCCGCGGGCTCGTGCTGCGCTGCTACAACGCGTTGCCCCGGGCGACGAGCGGCGAATGGAGGCTGCCGTGGCGGATCGGCACGGCGCACCTCGCGCGGCTGGACGAGACGCCGCAGGCTCCGGCGGAGGTCCTCCCCGGGGGCCGGGTCCGCTTCCACGCACCGCCGCGCGCGGTGGTCACCATCCTCGTGCGCTAGGCGCCGCGCCCGCCCGCGATCGCGCTCTCCATCGCGTCGGCGATCCAGCTGAAGGCCAGGACCACGAGCGCCACCGCCGCGGCGGGCGCCAGGCTCACCCACGGCGCGATCATCAGCGCGTCGCGTCCCGACGCGATCATGCTGCCCCACGACGACAGCGGCGGCTGCACGCCGAGCCCGAGGAACGAGAGACCGGCCTCCAGCATGATGGCGCTGCCGACGCCGAGGGCGGCGGCCACCAGCGCCGGCGTGAGCGCGTTGGGAAGCACGTGGGCGAGCAGCACGCGCAGCGGCGGGACGCCGAGCGCGCGCGCCGCCTGCACGAACTCCCGCACCGCGAGGGAGCGCACCTCGCTGCGCACCAGGCGCGCGACGGTCATCCACCCGGTGACGCCGAGCGCGAGCACGGTCACCGCCGCCCCCGGCTCGACCAGGGCGACGAGCAGCAGCAGGAACGGCACGCGCGGGATGGCGAGCGCCGCGTCGGTCACCGCCACGATCGCCCGGTCGGTGGCGCCGCCGGCGTACCCCGCCAGCGCGCCGGCCCCGACGCCGACCGCGGTGGAGACCAGGGCCGCGAGCACCCCGACGGCGAGGGAGATCCGCGCCCCGAGGAGCAGCCGCGCGAGCACGTCGCGGCCGAACCGGTCGGTGCCGAGCACGTGCCATACGCCGTCGGGCGTCCGGGACAGCGGGCCCGCGAACCGCCGCGCGACGACGTCGGCGAAACCGGAGGCCGGGTGGGCGAGCGCGAGCGGGCCCGCGACGGCGGCGACCACGAGCACGGCGAGCAGCACGGCGCCGGTGCGGGCCTTGGGATCGCTCCACGCCGCGACGAGGAGGCCGCCGCGCGCGCTCACGCCGGCCGCCCGCGGCGCGGGTCGGCGAGCGCCGCCAGCGCATCGGCCAGCAGGTTGCCCGCCACCACGAGCACGGCGAACACCGCGGTCGACGCCATGACCACCGGGTAGTCGCGGGCCAGCACGGCCTGCACCGTCACCCGCCCCAGGCCCGGCCACGCGAAGATCGATTCCACGAACACCACGCCGGAGAACAGCGCCGGGAGCTGGAGGCCGAACAGCGCGAGGACCGGGCCGAGCGAGTTGCGCAGCGCGTGGCGCAGCAGCACCCGGGACTCGCGGAGGCCCTTGGCGCGCGCGGCGCGCACGTAGGGCTGGCGCAGCGCCCCGACCACCGCGCCGCGGACGAAGCGCGCGGTGCCCGCCACGCCGACGATCGCGAGGGTGGCGACCGGGAGCGCCAGGTGGCGCAGGCGATCGGCGAGCCGCGACCCGGGCGGAAGCAGATCGGCTCCCAGACCGGTGGCGCCGAAGGCCGGGAAGCGCAGGATGGGAGGCCAGCGCCACAGCGCGGCGCCGTAGGCGAACACGGCCACGAGACCCAGCGCCACCACGTAGGAGGGCAGGGCATAGAGGACCGCCGTGGCCGCCGTCACGGCCGCGTCCGCACGGCTCGACCGCCGCGCGGCCTGCCAGGCGCCGACCAGGGTGCCGCCCAGGTAGGTCAGCAGCAGCGACGCACCGACGAGCAGCAGCGTCGGGCCGAGCGCGTCCCCGAGCACGGCGGAGACCGGTCGCTGCTGCGCGATGCTCGTGCCCCACCGGCCCGTCGCGAACCGCGTGAGCCACTCCACGTACTGCACCGGCAGCGGGCGATCGAGCCCGAGCGCGTGGCGGGTCGCGGCCACCGTGGCCGGGTCGGCCGCCGGACCCAGGAACAGGCGCACCGGCTCGCCCGGAACGAGGTGCAGCGCGGCGAACGTCGCCGTCACGACCAGGAGCACGGTGAGGGCGGCGAGCAGCAGCCGGCGCGGCAGCGCGGTGCGCATCACCGCCAATCTCGCGGCCGGTGCCCGTTTTCTCTAGCTTCCTTTCCGTGCGGTGGTGGGGAATGGCCTGCGTGCTGGCCGCGGCGGGTTGCCGCAACGTCGCTCCGCCGGCGACGGTGTTCTTCGCGTCGGGCGCCGAGCTGCAGTCGATCAATCCCCTGCTCACGGTCCACCCGCTGGCCCGCCAGATCCAGCGCTACGCCCTGTTCATGACCCTGGCGCGCTACGACACGGCGCTGGTGGCGCAGCCGTACCTCGCCCGGACGTGGCGCTGGAGCGCCGACCGGCGTGCGCTCGAGCTGTCGCTGCGCTCCGACGTCCGCTGGCACGACGGCGCGCCCGTCACGGGGGCGGACGTCGCGTACACGCTCGAGGCGGCGCGCGACAGCGCGACCGGCTATCCGCGCGGCGCGGACCTGGCGTGTCTCGCAGCGGTGCGGGCGACGGATGCCGCGACCGTGCGGCTCGTGTTCTGCCGCCCGCAGACCGGCATCCCCGACGTCCTCACCGATCTGGCGATCCTGCCGGCGCACCTGCTGGCGGCGGTGCCGCACGCCCGGCTGCGGACCGCCCCGTTCAACGCGCACCCGGTGGGCGACGGCCCGTTCCGGTTCGTGTCCCACACGCCCGACCAGCGCTGGGTGTTCGAGGCGAATCCGGACTTCCCCGCGGCGCTCGGCGGGCCGCCGGGCCTCGGACGGCTGGTGATCGTGATCGTGGACGAGCCGGCCACGAAGCTCGCCGGACTCGTCACCGGCGAGCTGGACGTCGCCGGCATCCAGCCGATGCACGCGGCGCTGGTGCGCCGCGATCCGGCGCTGGCGGTGGTGAGCTACCCGCTCCTGCTGACCTACGGCCTGGTGTGGAACACGCGGCGCCCGCCCCTGGACGACCCGCGGCTGCGGCGCGCGCTGACGCTGGCGCTGAACCGGCGCGAGATCGTGGACGCCTACCTCTACGGCTTCGGTGCGGTGGCCGACGGCCCGGTGCCGCCGTGGCATCCGCGCGCGGTGCCGGTCGCGGCCGTGCCCTTCGATCGCGCGGCCGCGGCCGCGCTGCTCGACTCGCTGGGGTGGCGGACCGGCGCGGACGGCCTGCGGAGCCGGGACGGCCGGCCGCTGGCGTTCACCCTGCTCACGGTGGGCGCGGCGGACAACTCGCTCGAGCAGATGATCCAGGCCGATCTCCGCGCGGTGGGCGTGGACGTGCGGATCCGGCAGCTGGAGCTGGGCGCCTTCCTGGCGCGGGCGGGAGGGGCCGCCCGCGATTATGATGCTCTCGTGACCGGCGTGCTTGGCGACCTCTCCCTCGGATACCTGCGTGGCCTGTTCGATTCCCGGCGCCGGAGCGAGCCGCTGCAGTACGCGCAGTTCGCCGATCCGGTGGTCGACCGTGCGCTCGACGCCGGTGACTTCGCGGCGGTGCAGCGCATCGTCGCGCGGGATCTGCCGATCACCTTCCTCTATCACGCCGTCGGCCTCCAGGGGATCAACCGCCGGGTGCGCGGCGTCCGGATGGACCTGCGCGGGGAGCTGGCCACGCTGCAGCGCTGGCACGTCGATCCGGCCGCGCGGCGCCCGTGACGATGCGGATCGCCCACGCGCGCGCGCCGCTGCGCATCGACCTGGCGGGAGGCTGGACCGACGTCGCGCCGTACGTCGCGCGGAGCGGCGGCGCCGTCGTGAACGTCGCGATCAGCCTGCGCGCGCACGTGCAGGTGCGCCGCCAGCGGAGCGGGGTGAACCTGCACGCCATCGACCTCGGTGCGGCCGTGTCGGCCCGCCGCGCGGCGGAGCTCCGGCCCGACGGGGAGCTCGCCCTGCTCAAGGCGGCGGCGCGGCGGCTCGGGCCGGCCGGCGGCTTCGAGGTGCTCACCACCAGCGACGCGCCGCCCGGCTCGGGCCTGGGCGGCTCCGCGGCCATGGGCGTCGCGCTGGTGGCGGCGTTCGCGGCGCTGCGCGGGGAGCGGCCGCTGGCCGCGGAGATCGCGCAGCGCGCCTTCGAGCTGGAGGCGGTCGACGCCGGGCTCGTCTGCGGGCGGCAGGATCAGTACGCCGCTGCGCTCGGAGGGCTGCAGTTCCTGGAATTCGAGGAGCGGCGCGTCAGCGCGACCCGGCTCGATCCGGGAGAGGCGGGCTTCCGCGAGCTGGAACGCCACCTGGTGCTCTGCTACAGCGGCGCCTCGCGGCTGTCGGCCCAGATGCAGGCGCAGGTGTGGCGGCGCTTCGCGGACGGCGACCCAGCGGTCGCGCGCGCGCTCGACGGCCTGCGCGAGTGTGCGCTGCGGATGCGCGACGTGCTCCTCCGCGGCGATCTCGCCGCGGTGGGCGACCTCCTCGCCCGCAACTGGAAGCACCAGTGCGCGCTGGGCGAGGGCATGGAGACGCCGGCGATGCGGGAGCTGGCGCGGGTCGCGGCGGCGGCGGGCGCGGCCGGCTGGAAGGCGTGCGGCGCGGGAGCCGGCGGCTGCATGGTGTTCCTGGCGAAGGCGGGACGCGCCTTCGCGGTCGCCGAGGCGCTGCGGGGCGCCGGCGCCTCCGTCCTCCGGTACGCCGTGGACGGCGCCGGAGTGGTGACATGGCTGGGAGCGGAGCGATGAGATGCGGAGCCTGATCGTTTCGGCGGAGGAGCTGGAGCGGCGCCGGCCGGCGCTCGCGGCATCGCCCGAGCTGGCGGCGCTCGCGACCCGGCTGAGGGGCGAGCTGGACGAGTTCGTGGCGCGGCCCCTCTACGTCCCCGAGGCCAAGGCCCTGCTGTCCCGCTGGGGCGCGGCGTGCCGCGACGACGGCTCGGAGCTGGCGTTCGATCCGTGGTCGCCGCAGGCTCAGCGCTGCAGCCGCTGCGGCCGGGTGTGGTCCACCGAGCAGAGCCACCGCTGGTGGGTCTACTGGTACCAGCTGTGGCTGGCCGAGCGATGCTGGCAGCTGGCGCTGTCGGGCGCGCTCGACGCCGCCCCCCGGCGCGAGGCCCGGGCGCTCGAGATCCTCGCCGGACTCGCCGCGCGCTACCTCGGCTATCCCAACGCCGACAACGCCCTGGGCCCGAGCCACCCGTTCTTCTCGACCTACCTCGAGTCCATCTGGGTCCTGCAGCTCGCCGCCGCCGCGTCGCTGCTGAGCGACCGGGGACGGCTGCCCGGCGACCTCGAGCGCGATCTCGTGGCCGGGCTGTTCCGGCCCTCCGCGGAGACCATCGCCGATTTCGACGAGCCGGGCTCCAACCGCCAGGCGTGGAACGCCGCGGCGCTGTACGCCCTCGGGTCGGTGCTGGACGACGCCGCGCTGCGCGAGCGCGCGGCGCGCGGAAGCTCCGGCATCCTCGCGACGTTGGACGGGGGACTGCGCGCCGACGGGCTGTGGTACGAGGGCGAGAACTACCACTGGTTCGCGCTGCGCGGCCTGGCGTGGGGCGCCGAGATGCTGCGCGCGGCGGGCGAGCAGGACCTGTGGACGGCGGACTCGCCGGCGGGAGCGAAGTTCCGCGACGCGTTCTGGGCGCCGGTGCTCACGGCGCTGCCGGACTTCACCTTCCCGGCGCGCCGCGATTCCAAGTTCGGCGTATCGCTCCGTCAACGCCGGATGGCCGAGCTGTGGGAGCTGGCGCTCGCGCGCACGGGGAGAGCCGAGCTCGCGGCCCTCCTGGGGCACGTGTACGACCCGTCGGTCGCGACCGTCGAGGAGGGCCGGGGCCTGATCACCGAGGTCGAGCGCGCCGAGCCGCCGACGGGCGTGCGGCGGTCCGACCTGGGCTGGAAGGGGCTGCTGTGGGCGCTCCCGGCTCTGCCGCCGGCCGCGGCGAGCGCCTGGCCGCCGCCGTCGGCGCACCTCGAGGACACCGGGCTGGCGGTGTTCCGCCGCGACGCGGGCCGCACGTACGCCAGCCTGGACTACGGCGAGAGCGGCGGCGGACACGGGCATCCCGACCGCCTCAACTTCACGCTGCACGCCGGCGGCGTGCCGTGGCTGGTGGACTTCGGCACGGGCCCGTACACCTCGCCGACGCTCGGGTGGTACCGCTCGACGCTGGCGCACAACGCGCCGCTGGTGGACGGGCTGTCGCAGGGGCCGGCGACGGGCGCATGCGTCGGCTACGAGGAGCGCGGCGAGTACGGCTGGGTGTGCGCGCAGCTGGCCGAGGGCGCGGCCTACGACGGCGTGGGGCTGCAGCGCACGGTGGTGGTGACGCCCGGATACGTGCTCGACGTCGTGCAGATGGCCAGCGGCGTCGGCGAGCGGATGCTCGCGCTCCCGTGGCACGGCTGGGGGCGGGTGGAATCGCACCATGCGGGGCTCACCTTCGTCCGCGACGACGGGACCCTGCACGTGTTTCTCGCGGGGCGGCAGCCGTTCCAGGTGCAGATCTCGAACGCACCCGGGCCGCCGGTCGCGGGCGCCGAGGGCGAGGACCTGCAGTTCGCCATCGTGGTCTCCACCGGCGAGGAAGTGACCCTGGCCGCCTGCGCGGCGCCTCGGGGCGGCGTCGAGGAGCTGGAGTGCCACAAGGGGTCCTTCGTGGTCCGGCTCGACGGCGGCGGCATGCACTCGCACGCGCCCACGGAGCACGGCTGGCGGATCGACCTGGGGCGCGGCGATCCGGTCGAGCTCGGCGGCGCGCGCGAGCCGCCCGAGGAGCCCGTTCCCGCCGCCCCCGCTCGGCCCGAGCAGCGGGTCGCCGTCGCGAAGAGCCTCGCGGTGCGCGAGCCCCCGGCGCTGGACGGCACGCTCGACGGCTTCCGCCTCGACGCGCCGCTGCTGCTCGACCGGGCGGACCAGTTCCGGCGCGCGGAGGAGGCGTGGGCGGGCGTCGACGCGTTCTCGGCCAGAGCCTGGCTGAACCACCTGGACTCGACGCTGTATCTCGCGGTGGAGGTCACGGCGCCGGAGCCGGCGTTCCGTCCGCGCGGCGAGGCCGACCCGGAGTGGGACAACGAGAACCCCGACATCCACTCCGACGGCGTCCAGGTGTACGTGGAGGGCGTCAGCTTCCACGGCTGGCTGGTGGTGCCCGACGCCGGGGACCCGTCCGCGCTCAAGGTCTCGGCCGTGCACGGCACCGACGGCTCCCCGGAGATGCTGCACGGCGCGTGGGAGGCGACGGAGCGCGGCTACCGGATCACGTGCGCCGTCGAGCTGCCGGACGACGTCGGGGACTTCGGCTTCGATCTGTGCGTGAACCGGTTCCGCGAGGGGCGGGAGCGGCGCGTGGGGCAGCTGGTGTGGTCGGGCGCCGGCGGCCAGCGGCTGTACCTGGCGGGCGACCGGCCGCTGTCGCACCGCCTGCCGCTGGTGGCGGTGGTCCGGTGAGGCTCGGGTGAGCGACGCCGGCGACCTCGAGCGGCGCGCCGCCAGGGCGGTGGCTGGCTTCACGTCCACTCGCTCCAAGGGTCCCGACGCGATGTTCGGCGGCCCCGGCGGACCGACGCACCTGGTGCGGACCGGGGGCGCGCGGGTCGAGACGGCGGACGGCCGTGAGCTCCTCGACTGGACGATGGCGCTGGGGGCGGTCGCCCTCGGCTACGCGCATCCGCGGGTCGTGGAGGCGGCGGCGCGCGCGGCGCGCGACGGGGCGGTGGGGCCGCTGCCGCATCGGCTCGAGGTCGAAGTGGCGGAGCGGCTGTGCGCGGCGTACCCCGGCGCCCGGCTGGCGCGCTGGTTCAAGACCGGCGCCGAGGCCGTGCAGGCGGCGGTCCGGGTCGCGCGCATCGCGACCGGCCGCGAGCGCGTCGTGCACGTCGGCTATCACGGATGGCTCGACGGTCCGACCGTCGGCGCGGGCGTGCCGCGCGGCACGGCGGCGATGTGGTCCGCGGCGCCGTTCGACGACCTCGCCGCCCTGGAGGAGCGGCTCGGCGGCGAGGGCGCCGCGGCGGTCGTGGTGGAGCCGGTGATCGAGCGCGCGCCGTCGGCGGGGTACCTCGAGGCCGTGCGGCGCCTGGCGACGGACCGCGGGGCGGTGCTGGTGTTCGACGAGATCAAAACGGGTTACCGGCTCGCCGCCGGTGGCGCGGCCGCGCGTTGGGGCGTGCACCCCGACCTCGCCGTGCTGGGCAAGGCACTGGCGAACGGCTACCCCCTCGCGGCTCTGCTGGGCCGCGCCGACCTGATGGCGCGGGTGCGGGAGACCTGGATCTCGTCCACGCTGGCGACCGAGTTCGTGGCGCTGGCCGCGGCCGGCGCGGTGCTCGACGTGTGGGCCGAGGTCGACGTGGCCGCGCACCTCGCCCGCGTCGGCGCCCGGGCGCGGGACGCGCTCGCGGTCCGTGCCGCGGAGGGAGGCTGGACGGTGGAGGGCATCCCCGAGATGTGGTTCCTGCGCTTTCCCGACCCGGATCGCGAGCGCCGCTTCCTGCTCGGCTGCGCGGGCCACGGCGTGCTCCTCAAGCGCGGCGCCTACAATTTCCCCAGCCTCGCGCACGGCCATACGGAGATCGAGGAGACGATGCGCGCCGTCGCCGCGACCCTGGCGGAGTTCGACCGGTGACCGGGGCGAGGGCGCCCCGCCCGCTGGTGGACGTGCACGCCCACTTTCTCCACGAGGGCTGCGGGCGGACGGATTGGGCGGAGCGCAACGCCAGCCGGCTCGCCGCGGGCGCGCGCATCGGCATCACGGTCCACGTCGCCTCCATCCTGGGCAGCTTCGGGCACACCTCGCCCACCTACTTCCCGTCGCCCGCCGACGTGGCGGCGGGGAACGAGGCGATGCGGGGGATCGCGCGCGCCCACCCGGGCCTGGTGCTGGGCTACGTGACGGTGAACCCGAACTTCGCCGACCACGCCGTCGCGGAGATCGAGCGCGGGCTGGCGGCGGGAATGGTCGGCGTGAAGCTCGCGGCGAGCCGCCGCGCGAGCGATCCGCTTCTCGATCCCGTCGCCGCGCTCGCGGCCGAGCGCGGAGTGCCGGTGCTCCAGCACATCTGGCAGCGCCGGGTGCGCGAGGTGCCGGGCCAGGAGATCTCGGACGCGCTGGACCTGGCCGCGCTGGCCGCGCGCCACGACCAGGGCCGGTTCATCCTGGCGCACGTCGGGGGCGGCGGCGACTGGGCCCACTCGCTGCGGGCGCTCGCCACCGTGCCCAACGTGTTCGTGGATCTCTCGGGGAGCGGCGTGGACCGCGGGATGCTGGAGCTGTGCCTGGAGTGCGTGGGGCCGGACCGCCTGTTGTGGGGCACCGACCTCACCATGGACACCGGCTGGGCCAAGCTGCGCGCGCTGGAGGCGATGGGCCTCGACGGCGAGGCACTGGAGGGCATCCGATGGAAGACCGCGGCGCGGCTCTTCCGGCTCAGATGGTAGACCACAACGCGCTGGTCGGCGCGTACCCGTTCCGGCGCCTGCCCGATCCGACGCCGGAGCGGCTGGTCGCCGAGATGGACCGGCTGGGGATCGCGCGGGCGTGGGTCGGCCACGTGCCGAGCATCTTCTACCGCGACGTCGCGGCCGGCAACGACGAGTTGCTGCAGTGGCTCCGTCCCCACCGCCCGCGGCTGGTGCCGGTGCCGGCCGTGAACCCGGC
>DASPTN010000148.1:0-11034 GCA_035623395.1 Gemmatimonadales bacterium
AAGCGGTCGCGCGACAGCGCCCAGTCCACGTTGTTCTCGAGCCACTCGCCGAACCGGCCGCTGCCGATCTCGGGGGGATGCCAGCCGATGCCGCGGTTGAGCGCGAGCAGCCGGTCCTTGATCCGGCTGGTCTGCACGAACCACGACTCGCGCGGGTAGTAGAGCAGCGGCGTGTCGCACCGCCAGCAGAACGGGTAGGTGTGCTCCACCGTCTCGCGCGCGAGCAGGTGGCCCTCGTCCTTCAGGCGCTGGATGATCGCGGCGTCCGCGTCCTTGACGAACACGCCCTCGATCGCGGGCCAGCTGGTGCCGCGGAACTTCCCGCTCGCGTCCACCGGCACCGTGTACGCGAGACCGCGCTCGCGTGCCACCACGAAGTCGTCGGCGCCGAAGGCGGCGAGGTGCACCAGGCCGGTGCCGTCCTCCGCCGTGACGAACGGCGCGGCCACGACCAGCTGCCGCTCCCCGGCCGGCCGCGGCACGACCTCCAGCGGCAGCCGGTAGCGGAGCCCCACCAGCTCCCGTCCCTTCATCCGCCGCACCACCGGGTAGGCCGACAACGGCTCCGCCTCGCCGCCCGGGCGGACGAACGGCGCGCGCGACTCCGCCAGCACCAGGCGGCGGCCCTTGACCTCGACCTCCACGTAGTCGAGGTCCGGGTGCACCGCGATGGCGAAGTTGGAGACCAGCGTCCAGGGCGTCGTGGTCCACACCAGCAGCGCGCGGTCCGGCTCGTCCTCGAGCGGGAACAGCACCGTCACCGACGGGTCCTTCGCCGTGTCGTAGCCCAGCGCCAGCTCGTGGCTGGAGAGCGTGGTGCCGCAGCGCGGGCAGTAGGGGAGCACCTTGTGCCCCTTGACCAGCAGGCCCTTGTCGTGGAGCTGGCGCAGCAGCCACCACACCGACTCGATGTACGGCGCGGTGTAGGTGACGTAGGGGTGGTCGTAATCGAGCCAGTAGCCGATCCGGTCGGAGAGCGATTCCCACTCCGCCTTGTACTTCCACACGCTCTCGCGGCACAGCCGGTTGAACTCGGCCACCGAGACCTTCGCCCCGGGGCCGTCGCCGATGTCCATCTTGCCGGACAGCCCGAGCTGCCGCTCCACCTCGATCTCGACCGGCAGGCCGTGCGTGTCCCAGCCGGCGATGCGGCCCACGCGGCGTCCGTGCATCGCCTGGAAGCGGCACACCAGGTCCTTGATGGTGCGGGCCACCACGTGGTGGATGCCCGGGCGGCCGTTGGCGGTGGGCGGGCCCTCGTAGAACACGAACGGCGCGCCGCGCGCGGTGCGGCGCTGGGTCTCGTGGAACAGGTCCTCCGTCTTCCAGCGCGCCAGCAGCTCCCGCTCCAGCGCGTCGGCGTCGGCGGCCGCGAGCGGCGGGAAGCGGTCCGGCGCGGTGGCACTCCCGTGCGGGATGGATCCTGCGGGCGGCGCGACGGGCGCCTCCACTGCCGGACGGCGGCCCGGCGGCGCGCTCACGCGGCGAGCCGCTCCACCACGCCGCGGATCAGCGCGGTGAGAAGCGGCTCGGCCTCCGCCGCCGTGCGGATGATCCGCTGGATGTCGGCGGGCTCGAGCGCGTCGGGCAGCCCCATGTCGGTGACGATCGAGATCCCGAGCACCCGCATCCCGCCGTGGACCGCGGCGATCACCTCGGGCACGGTGCTCATCCCCACCACGTCGGCCCCGATGAAGCGCAGCCACCGGTATTCCGCGCGCGTTTCGAGGTTGGGACCGCCCACCGCGACGTACACGCCCTCGCGGAGCCGGATGCGCTGCCCGAGCGCCACGGTCCGGGCGAGGGCGGCGAGCTGCGGGTCGTACGGCGCGGACATGTCGGGAAAGCGCGGGCCCTCGCGGTCGTCGTTGGGGCCGACCAGGGGGTCGTCGCCGAGCAGGTTGATGTGGTCGGTCAGCATCACGAGGTCACCGGGCGCCCACAGCGGGTGCAGCCCGCCGCAGGCGTTCGACACGATCAGGACGCGCGCGCCGAGCGCGCGCATCACGCGGACGGGGAACGCGATCTGCCGGAGGTCGTAGCCCTCGTAGCGGTGGAACCGTCCTGCCATCGCCACCACGGCGCGGCCGCCGAGCGTGCCGCACAGCAGCCGCCCCGCGTGCGACTCCACGGTCGAGAGCGGGAACCCGGGGATGTCCTGGTAGGGGACCTCGGCCTCGAGGGCGATCTCGCGCCCGAGGCCGCCGAGCCCCGTGCCGAGGATGATGGCCACCTCCGGCGTGCGCGCGTACCGCGCGCGCACGGCCGACGCGGCCCGGGCGACCGCATCGCCGCTCACTCCTCGACGATGTTCTTGATCCACTTGGGGGAGGACTTGCGGGCCTCGCGCGCCCGCTCGGCCTCGGCGGCCTCGGCCGGCTGGATCGCGCCGGCGACCTTCCCGTACGGCGAGGGCTGCGCGTCGGCCATCGCGTCCAGCTCCGCCTTCTGCCGCTCCACCAGGCTGCGCAGCGCCGCGAGGTAGGCGTGGTGCTGGCGGCCCAGGTTCTGGGTCGTGGCCTCGAGCCGCTCGATCTCGCGCCGGGCGCGCTCCAGGCGGCGCTCTCCCTCCGCCTCCGCCTCCCGGATGATCATCTGCGCCTCGCGCTCGGCCTGCTCGCGCGTCTCCGCGCGCAGCTGCTGCGCCGCGACCAGGGCGTCGTTCATCGCCTTCTCACGCTCCCGGAAGGCGAGCAGCTGCTCCTCCTGGCGCTTGACCTTCTCCTCCAGCGCCAGGCGCTCGCGCACCACGCGCTCCAGCTCGTCGGCGGCCCGCGCCCGGAAGTCGTCCACCTCCGCCGGATCGAACCCGCGCATCGCCTTCCGGAACTCCTGCTTGCGCAGGTCCAGTGGCGTCAGTCGAAACGCGTCGTCGCTCATGACGCACGCTCCCCGAAGAGAATCGTCCCCAGGCGCACCATCGTCGCGCCCTCCTCCACTGCGATCTCGAAATCGCCCGACATGCCCATGGACAAGACGGCAAGGTCCGGGGTGGCGGCTGCCAGAGCGTCCCTCATGCGCCGCAGCCCCCCGAACACCGCGTGCTGGACCTCCGGCGGGGCGCCGTACGGCGCCATCGTCATCATCCCGCGCAGCCTGAGGTGCGGCAGGGCGGCCGCGTGGGCCACCAGCGCCGGCGCCTCGTCCGGCGCCGCGCCGCTCTTCTGCGCCTCGCGCGCCACGTTCACCTCGACCAGCACGTCCTGCACCAGGCCGGCCGCCTCGGCCGCCGCCTCGAGCGCATCGGCGAGCCGGATCGAGTCGAGCGAGTGAATCAGCACGAACCGCCCGACCACCGCCTTCACCTTGTTGCGCTGCAGGTGGCCGATCAGGTGCCAGCGTGCCGGCGCGTCGGGCCACGCCGCCTGCTTGGCCAGCGCCTCCTGCACGCGGTTCTCGCCCAGGTCCGCGAGACCCGCCGCCACCGCCTCCCGCGCCCGCTCGAGCGGGTGGCCCTTCGTCACGGCCACGATCCGGACGTCCTCGGGACGCCGCCCGGCGCGCGCCGCCGCAGCGGCGATCCTCGAGCGGACGGATGCGACGTCCATGAACCTTACAAGTTAACTAGGCCTGGGAGCGGAAGTTAGGGCGGGGCTGGTACGGATCTCCGGAGCCGACCTGACCACACCCTACACCCTCACACCCCGCACCCGGGTGGGGCTCTGCCGGGTGTAGGCGGTGAGGGTGCAGGGTGTGAGCGTCTCGACCTACGAGCCCGGGCCCAGCGGCGGCACCGGCTCGAGGCCGGCCGTCGCCGCGCGGGCGAACGGCCCGGTCGCCAGCAGCGCCTTGAGGCGCGCCACCCCCACGCCGCGCTCGAGGCTGCCGCGGTGGGCCACCGACACGGCGGAGGTCTCCTCCGAGATGACGATGACCATCGCGTCGGTCTCCTCCGACAGGCCGAGCGCCGCGCGGTGGCGGGTGCCGAGGGTCTTGTCGTCCACCGGGAACTGGGTCAGGGGCAGGATGCAGCCGGCGCCCACGATGGTGTCGCCGCGGATGATGAGCGCGCCGTCGTGGAGCGGCGAATAGGGCGTGAAGATCGTCGTCACCAGGTCGGCGGAGACCTTCGCCGAGAGCGGCGTGCCGCTCGCGACGTAGTCGCCGAGCCCGACCTCGCCCTCGACGGCGACGATCGCGCCGGTGCCCGCCCGGCTGAGCCGGTCCACGGCCTCCGCGATCTCCTCGGCGACCTGGTGCGCCTCGCCGCGGTAGAAGAACCGCATCACGCGCGACTGGCCGAGCCGCGCGAGCGCGGCCCGGAGCTCGGGCTGGAACACGATCAGCAGCGCGAACGCGCCGTAAGTGAACACCACGCCGAGCAGGTAGGAGATCATCGTGAACTTCAGCATCACGGCCGCCACGTACGCGGCCCCGAGCAGCACCAGTCCGAACAGGATGTGCAGCGCGCGGGTGCCCACCACGAGCAGCAGCGCGCGGTAGATGACGTACGCGACGATGAGGATCTCCACCACGTCGCGCCAGTGCGGCAGCAGCAGCGGAATCCGCCCGCCCATCGGGTCAGGTCCCTTCCCCGTCGGCGCCCAGCACCGCGTCGGCCACGGCGAGCGCCTCGCACGCCGCGGCCACGTCGTGCACCCGGAACAGCCGGGCCCCGCGCATCCGCGCGGCCACGCAGGCCGCGGCCGTCGCCGCGTCGCGCCGGTCCACCGGCCGGCCGGTGACGGCGCCGAGGAACCGCTTGCGCGACGGCCCCACCATGACCGGGTGACCCAGGGCCACGATGCCTCCCAGGCGGTCGAGCAGCGCGAGGTTGTCGGCGGGCCCCTTCGCGAAGCCGAGTCCGGGATCCAGCACCACCTGCTCCGGCGCGATGCCGGCGGCCAGGGCCCGGTCGCGGCGCTCGGCCAGCTCGGCCGCCACGTCGCACGCGACGTCGCGGTACACCGCCAGCCCGTCCATCGTCTGCGGCTCGCCGCGCATGTGCATCACGACGACCCCGGCGCCCGAGCTGCGGACCACCTCGGCCATCCGCGGGTCGGCCGCCAGACCCGAAACGTCGTTGACGATCTCCGCCCCGGCCTCGAGCGCCGCCTCCGCCACCCGGCTGCGCCGCGTGTCGACGCTCACCGGGAGGCCGACCTCGGCCGCGAGGGCGCGCACGACCGGCACGACCCGGCGCAGCTCCTCGTCCTCGTCCGGCCGCGCGGCGCCGGGCCGGGTGGACTCGCCGCCCACGTCGAGCACGCGGGCTCCGGCCTCGCGCATGCGCGCCGCGCCGGCGAGCGCGTCCGCCGGGGCCAGGTGCCGGCCGCCGTCGCTGAACGAGTCGGGCGTGACGTTGACGATGCCCACCACGCACGAGCGGTCGAGCGGGATCGAGCGGCGCGCCGTGCGCCACGCCCGGGGCGCCTCCTGCCGCTCGTGAAGAAAACGCCCCAGCGCGAGGCTGAGGCGTTCGGGCAGCGGGGCGGCCGGATCGGGCCGCGCCAATCCGCCGAGCCGCGCCAGGGTTCCGGCCACCACGGCCCAGCCCTCACCGGTGTGGCAGTCGAGCCCGGCCCGCGTCGCGCCCCGCATCAGGGCCCGGGTCTCCGGCTCGTCGAGCGGCTCCAGGACCAGCGCGACCGGCGCGCCGCCCGCGGCCAGCGCCTCGGCGTGGAGCCGGTCCAGCCCGCGCGCCGCGAGCGCGGAGGCCAGCGCCGCCGGGACGTCGCCGGCGAGCGCCGTCACCCTCACGCGGGGCTCGGCGCTTCTTTCGGCACCCCGAGCGGCGCGGGCGCCGCGCCCTTCGCCACCGGCGCGGCGGTCCCCGGCGCCGCGCCCAGGGCCGGCGTCTCCCGGCGCGGCGGCAGCGGCTGGCCCGCCACGACCGCCTGGATCTCCTCGCGCTCCAGCGTCTCCCGCTCCAGCAGCGCGGCGGCCAGCGCGTCGAGCGTGGGGCGCTTCGACTCCAGGATCTCGCGCGCGCGCCGGTAGGCGGTGTCGATGATGCGCTTGACCTCCTCGTCCACCAGCTCGCTGGTGCGCTCGCTGATCTCGCGCCGCTGCGCCAGCTCGCGGCCGAGGAAGATCTCCTGCTCGCGGTCGCCCACGGCGATCGCTCCGACCCGCTCGCTCATCCCGAACTTGGTCACCATCCGGCGCGCGGTCTCGGTCGCGCGCTCGATGTCGCTCGCCGCCCCCGTGGTCACCTTGTCGGGGCCGAACACCAGCTCCTCGGCCACCCGGCCGCCGAACCCGACCGCCAGCTGCCCCTCCAGCCAGTACTTCGTGTAGTTGTGGCGGTCCTCCTCGGGCAGCCACGACGTGATGCCCAGTGAGCGGCCCCGCGGCACGATGGTCACCTTGTGCACCGGGTCGAGCCCCGGGATCGCCAGCAGGACGATGGCGTGCCCCGCCTCGTGGTACGCGGTGAGCCGCCGCTCGTCCTCGGTCAGGACCAGGCTGCGGCGCTCGACGCCGAGCATCACCTTGTCCTTGGCGTCCTCGAAGTCCGGCATGTCCACGCGCGTCTTGTTGCGCCGCGCCGCGAGGAGCGCCGCCTCGTTGACCAGGTTCGCGAGGTCGGCGCCCGAGAGGCCGGGTGTGCCCTTGGCCAGCGTCTCGAGCCGCACGTCGGAGCCGAGCGGGATCTTGCGCACGTGGACGCGGAGGATGCCCTCGCGGCCCTTCACGTCGGGCGCGTCCACCACGATCTGCCGGTCGAACCGGCCCGGCCGCAGCAGCGCCGGGTCGAGCACGTCGGGCCGGTTGGTCGCCGCCAGCAGGATCACGCCGTCGTTCGACTCGAACCCGTCCATCTCCACCAGCAGCTGGTTCAGCGTCTGCTCGCGCTCGTCGTGGCCGCCGCCCAGCCCGGCGCCGCGGTGCCGGCCGACGGCGTCGATCTCGTCGATGAAGATGATGCACGGCGCGTGCGCCTTGCCCTGCTCGAACAGGTCCCGCACCCGGCTGGCGCCGACGCCCACGAACATCTCGACGAAATCGGAGCCCGACATCGAGAAGAACGGCCGGCCGGCCTCGCCCGCCACCGCCTTGGCCAGCAGCGTCTTGCCGGTGCCCGGCGGGCCCACCAGCAGCGCGCCCTTGGGCAGCCTCCCGCCGAGCCGCGTGAACTTCTGCGGGTCCTTGAGGAACTCGATGATCTCCTGCAGCTCGACCTTGGCCTCGTCCGCCCCCGCCACGTCGGCGAACGTGATCTTGGGCGTGTCGCCGGTGAGGAGCTTGGCCTTGGACTTGCCGAACGCGAAAGCGCGCGAGCCGCCGCTCTGCATCTGGCGGAACAGGAAGACCCAGAAGCCGATCAGCACCAGCCACGGGATGATGCCGACGAACAGCCCGAGGAAGCCCTGCCGCGCCGCCCGGGCGCGGATCTGCACGTTGTGCTGCACCAGCGCGGTGGCGAACGCCTCCGTGGGCTGGAACGGCAGCTGGGTGCTGAACCGCACCACGTCGTGGCCGGCCATGTGCACCGGGGTCTTGAACTCGCCCCGCAGCTCCGGCGCCTCGCCCTGGGTGATCTCGACCGCGTTGACGTTGTCGCGCTCGAGCTCGCGGTTGAAGTCAAAGTAGGCGACCTCCGACGTCTCCCCGCCGCGGCTGCTCGTCAGCTCCACGAGCATCACGGGGATCAGCAGGACGATCAGCCAGAACGCCGCCGTCTTCGACAGCTTGCTCCAGCTGAACCGCGGAGGTGGCATCCGGTCAGGCATCTCGGCTCACTCGACCAGGCTCGCGATGAACGGGAGGTGGCGGAAGTTCTCCGCGTGATCCAGGCCGTAGCCCACGAGGAACTCCGTCGGCGCGTCGAATCCCAGGAACCGCGGCTCGATCTTGAGGCCCGGCGCGATGTGCTTGTGCAGCAGCGCGCACATGTCCAGGCTGAGCGGCCGCCGCGCCTCCAGCAGCTCGATCAGGCGGTTCAGGGTCCTTCCGGAATCAATAATATCCTCGACCAGCAGGATATGTTTCCCCTCCAGCCGGGTCTCCGGGTCGTACAGCAGCCGCACCTCGCCGCTCGAGACCGTCCCGCTGCCGTAGGACGCCGCCACCAGGAAGTCGATCTGGATCGGCCGGCCGATCTGCCGCACCAGGTCGCCGAGGAAGATGAAGCTGCCCTTGAGGAGGCCGAGCACCAGCAGCTCACCGTCCGGATAGGCGGCGGTGATCTCCTTCCCCATCTCCTCGACGCGGCGGTGGATGGTCTCCGCGTCGAAGACCACGCGCCGGATGGCGCGCCCGCCCATCACCTTCGCGATGCTATCCAGCGCGAGCATCGATCCTCACCGCCTCCGTGCCCGGGCCCGGGATCCGCGCGGCCGCGCGGCACACGCCCGGGACCCACAAGACGTCGTCGCCGGCGGTCACGACCGGGTACGCGGGCCGCACGGCGCGTGGCACCCGCGCTTCCATCAGGAGCCGGGACACCTTGCGGCGCCCGACGCCGCCGATGGGCCGGACCGCATCGCCGGCCTGCGCGGCGCGGACCGCCAGGGCGCCGGCCTCGAGCCACGTCGTCCAGCCTCCGCGCGGCAGCGTCGCGGGCGCCGGCTCGGGGCGCCACGCGAGGGCGATGGATCCGAAGGCCATCTCCCCGCCGGCCGCGTCGAGCGCGAACCCGGCCGGCGCCGGCGCCGCGCGGCTCACGATCAGCGCGTCGAACGCCGCCTCCGCCACCAGCCCGTCGCCGAGCGCCAGCCGCCGCCCGCTGTCGGCCCGGGCGGCGAAGCGCGCGAGCCTGGCTGCGGCGGCCGGCCCGAGCCGCAGCCCGGCCCGCGCACCGGCTGCGCGCAAGATGCGACCCGCCAACGCGTTATCATAGCCGCGCAGCGCAGCCCGGGCAACCTCGATCCGGCCCTCGGAGCAGCGCGGCGCGAGGCCGGGCACGAGGTCGAGGACGGCGTCCCAAGCCCGCACCTCGCGCGCGGCGTGGCGGGCCAGCGCGAGCAGCGCGAGGTCCGCCTCCTCGCCCAGCCGCTCGCGCACGACGGGCAGCAGCGTGGCGCGCACCCAGCTGCGCAGGTGCCGCGGGTCGGCGTTCGCGGGATCGTGCGATACCCGGAGGCCCGCCGCTTCCGCGTGCGCGAGCAGCTCCGCGTGCCGGAAGGGCAGCAGCGGCCGCACCAGGCCGCCGGGGCCGCGTGCGTCGATGCCCTTGAGGCCGGCGGGCGCCGAGCCGCGCAGCACCCTGAGCAGCACGGTCTCCGCCTGGTCGTCGGCGTGGTGGGCGGTGACGAGGTAGCGCGCGCCGCGCTCGGCCTGCACGGCGCGGAGGAACCGGTAGCGCGCGAGGCGCGAGCGGGTCTCGCTCGCGCCGGCGCCGAGCCGCAGCTTCCCCACGACGGTCCGGCAGCCGTAGCGCTCGCGCGCCTGCCGCGCGACCACGTCCGCGACCGCCGCGCTGTCGGCGGCGATCCCGTGGTCGGCGTGCGCGACCAGCAGCGCGAGCCCCAGCTCGTCGGCGAGCCCGGCGAGGAGGTCGAGCATCGCGAGCGAGTCCCCGCCGCCCGAGACGGCGAGCACGGCGAGGCCCGGCTCGGTGAGCAGCCGGGCCGCGCGCAGGTGGGTGCGCAGCCGCTCGACCAACGGCAGGTCGGCCATGACAGGGAAAGTTGGCCGGGGCACGGCGATGCGGCAATATTCCGGCCCATGAGCCAGAGCATCGTCGTCGTCGACGCCTTCACGGACCGGCCCTTCGCCGGCAACCCGGCGGCCGTCTGCGTCCTGGCGCGACCGGCGGAAGAGGCGTGGATGCAGAGCGTGGCGCGGGAGATGAACCTGGCCGAGACCGCGTTCCTCTGCCCGGAGGCGGACGGCTACCGCCTGCGCTGGTTCACGCCGGTCGCCGAGGTCGCGCTGTGCGGGCACGCGACGCTCGGGAGCGCGCATCACCTGTGGGAGTCGGGCGCCGCTCCGTCCACCGAGCCGCTGCGGTTCCACACCAAGAGCGGGCTGCTCACCGCGACGCGGCGCGGCTCGTGGATCGAGCTGGACTTCCCCGCCAAGCCCGCCACGCCCGCCGACGCGACGCCCGACGTGGGGCGCGCGCTGGGCGCGACGCCGCTGCGGTTCGGGATCAGCCAGTTCGACTGCCTGGTGGAGCTGGCGTCGGAGGGGGCCGTGCGCGGTCTCAAGCCCGACCTCGGCCGGGTTGCGGCCCTGCCCCATCGCGGGGTCATCGTCACCGCGCGGGCGTCGACCGAGGGCTTCGACGTGGTGTCGCGGTTCTTCGCGCCGAGGGTCGGCGTGCCGGAGGACCCGGTGACGGGCTCGGCGCACTGCGTCCTCGGCCCGTGGTGGCGGAAGGAGCTGCGGCGCGACGACTTCGTCGCCTACCAGGCCTCTCCGCGGGGCGGCGTCGTGAAGGTCGGGGTGCGCGGCGAGCGGGTGCTGCTGGGGGGCCAGGCGGTGACGGTATGGAGAGGCGAGCTGGTGTGAGAGGTGAGGGGGGAGAAGTGAGACGTTCACGAGAGAAGTAGAAGCGAGAGGCGTGAGAGGTGAGCGTCTCGCCGCTCACTTCTCACGTCTCACGACGCTCTCAGGCCGTTCCACCTCTCACCTCTCCCTTGAACTTCTCGCCTTTTACGTCTCACCTCTCGCGCTTCACCCTCCTCACCGTATCGCCTGCACAACCGGGATCCTCGAGGCCCGCCGCGCCGGGAAGAACCCTCCCACCAGCCCCATCACGACGGCGAAGATCACTCCCTCCAGCAGGATCCGCGGCGTCACCAGGAACTGGAACGCGATCATGCTGAACGACGACCAGTTGGTCGTGCTGGTGACGATGCCGTTGATCGGCAGGGCCACGAGACAGCCCGCCAGTCCGCCCACCAGCGCCAGGAACGTCGCCTCGGTGAGGAACGAGGCGAGGACGCTCCGCGGCTTGAAGCCGAGCGTGAGAAGCACCGCGATCTCGGAGGTGCGGGAGGCGACCGCGGCGTACATGGTGTTGATGGCGCCGAACACCGCGCCGATGGCCATGATGCCCGTGATGAAGATGGCGAGGAAGTTGAGGATGGTCCGCAGCACGGTCGACTGCGACGCGTAGAACTCCGACTCCCGGCGCGCGTC
>DASPTN010000149.1:0-7155 GCA_035623395.1 Gemmatimonadales bacterium
TGGCGCACGTGGAGGCGGGGCTGCGCAGCCGCGACTGGACGATGCCGGAGGAGATCAACCGCGTCGTCACCGACCGGCTCTCCGACTGGCTGCTGGCCCCGTCGCGCGACGCGGTGGAGAACCTCCGCGCGGAGGGCGTGAGCGCGGACCGGGTGCACCTCGTGGGCAACGTCATGATCGACACCCTGGTGGCCTCGCTGCCGCGCGCCCGCGAGAACGGCGCCGCGAAGCGCATCGGGGTCGACGGCCGCCGGTTCGCGTTCGTCACGCTGCACCGGCCCAACAACGTGGACGCGCCCGCCACGCTGCGCGAGATCCTCGACACCCTGGGCGAGCTGGCCTCGCGCCTGCCGGTCGTCTTCCCGGTGCATCCGCGGACCCGCGCGCGCATCGCGGAGATGGGATGGACCGCGCCGGCCGGCGCCGCGCTGAAGCTCCTCGACCCGATCCCGTACCTCGACACGCTGGGCCTGGAGGACCAGGCGGCCCTGGTCATCACCGACTCGGGCGGGCTGCAGGAGGAGACCACCTACCTCGGCGTGCCGTGCCTCACGGTGCGCCCGTCCACCGAGCGGCCGATCACCGTCACCGAGGGCACCAACCGCCTGGTGAAGGCGGAGCGCGGCGCGATCCTGGCCGCCGCCGCCGCGGCGCTGGAGGCGAAGCGCGGCGCCGCGCGGCCGATCGAGCGGTGGGACGGCCACACGGCCGACCGGATCCTCGAGGTCCTCCTCGGCGAGGCGTCCTACCGGGTGTCATGACCGGGCGCGCGGCGGTCGTCCTGCTGGCCCTCGGCCTGCTCACCGCCGGCTACGCGTACTTCGGCTATCCGATCCTCCTCAAGCTGCTGAGCCTGGCGCGGCCGCGGCCCGCGGCGCCGCCCGAGCCCGCCGAGTGGCCGAGCATCAGCGTGACCGTTCCGGCCTACAACGAGGAGCGGGCGATCGCCGCGACGCTCGACGCGATCCTGGCCACCGACTATCCCGCGGGGCGGCGCCAGATCCTGGTGGTGTCCGACGGCTCCACCGACCGCACCGACGAGATCGTGCGCGGCTACGCGTCCCGCGGCGTGGAGCTGCTGCGGACGCCGGCGCGCGCCGGGAAGATCGCGGCCGAGAACCTGGCGCGGGCGCACCTCACGGGCGACATCGTCGTCAACACCGACGCCTCGGTGCGCATCGCGCCCGGCGCCATCAAGCCGCTGGTCGCCCGGTTCGCCGATCCCACGGTGGGCGTGGCCTCGGGGCGCGACGTCAGCGTCGCCGAACTCGACCGCGACCTCAACGTCGGCGAGTCGGGCTACGTAGGCTACGAAATGAAGGTGCGCGGCCTGGAGACGCGGGTGGGCTCGATCGTGGGCGCGTCGGGCTGCTTCTACGCCATCCGCCGGGAGCTGCACCTGTCGGAGTTCCCGCCGGCGCTCAGCCGCGACTTCGCCTGCGCGCTCATCGCGCGCGAGCACGGCTACCGGGCCGTCTCGGTCGACGAGGCCGTGTGCTACGTGCCGCGCATCCGCTCGCTGCACGGGGAGTACCGGCGCAAGGTGCGCACCCTGGTGCGCGGGCTCGAGACGCTGTGGTACAAGCGCGCGCTCCTCAACCCGCTGCGCTACGGCGCGTTCGCGTGGATGCTCGCGAGCCACAAGCTGGTGCGCTGGCTGGCGCCGTGGGGGCTGGTGCTGGCGGGCGCCGGCTGGCTGCTGCTGGCGGCGGCGCTGCGTTCCTGGCCGCTGGCCGCGGTGTGCGTGGTGCCGCTGGTGCTCGCCGCGGCGGGCTGGTGGTGGCCGGAGGGGCGGCACGCGCCGCGGGTCGTCTCGGTCCCGGCCTACGTGGTGTCGGGGATCGTGGCCGCGCTCGACGCGTGGCTGCGGGCCCTGAGGGGCGAGGTGAACGCCGTGTGGGAGCCCACCAAGAGAGCGGTGGTGAGCTAGGAGATCAGCGCTGGCGCTTCGCCCAGGGCGGTCTCGACTCCTCCATCAGCTCCCGGACGCGTGCGGGCGTCCCGGGCCTGTCCGGATCCACGTTCTTCCACAGGGCCTGCCACAGCGCGACGCCCGGCTGCATCCGCTCCACCACCTCGAGCGCGGCGGCACTGTCGTGGGCACCCACGTAGAGCACCGGCGCGAGCTGCGCTCCGACGCGGACCGCGATGGTCCCGCGCGGCGGAAGCTCGGCGAGCATCCGGCGCGCCTCGGCGACAGCCCAGACCGTGTCGCCCCACGCCGCTCTCGCGGCCAGCTCGCCGGCACGCGCGATCCACCGCGCGCCCGGCGGCGCGAGCCGGATGTACTCGGCGTCGTCGCGGCTGCCGGTGGTGTCGCCGAGAGCCTGCTTGAGTCCTGCCCGCTCCAGGTAGGCGGTGTAGAACGCCGGGTCGATCGCCACGGCGCTGTCCAGCAGGGTGAGGCCCTGCCGCGGCGCCACCGACAACGCGAGGTTCTGCAGGGTCATCGGCCGTCCCGGCTCGACGGCCAGCGCGCGCCGGTACATCTCCGCGAGCTCCGAGTCGGGGTGGCCCAGGTATCCCAGGAGGTCCCCCAGCTGTTGCCAGGCCTCCGCGTTGCGCGGGTCGAGCGCCACCGCGCGCCGCATCGCCGGCTCGGCGCCCGCAAAGTCGCGCGGGTGGGCGAAGCTCTGCAGGTATCCCCAGGCCAGCCACGCGTCGGAGCTCGCGGAGTCCAGCGCCAGCGCGCGCGAGGCCGCGGCGAGCCCGTTGGTGAGGAAGCTGTCGGGCGGCACCAGGCCGTCGTCGCTCCAGCCCCAGTCCAGCCAGATGGCGTACGCGAGGCCGATCCGCGCCCAGGCCGACACGAGGCGCGGGTCGAGCCGCGTGGCCACGCCGTACTCGCCGATGGCCCGCCCCACGGCGACCGGCGTCCGCTGCGCCAGCAGCACGTTGCCGTGCACCAGGTGCTCGTAGGCCTCGCGGTTCTCGGTCGGCCGCGACGCCAGCGTCGTGCGCTCGGCCGGCAGCAGCTGTCCCGCCACGCCGCTCGCGACGCGCTGCGCGATGTCCGTCGTGATCGCGAGGATGTCGGCGTCGCCGCGCTCGTACGCCTGGCCCCACACGCGATTGCCGGTGGTGGCGCGCGCCAGCTCGCAGCGCACCCGGAGCTCCGCGCCGGACCGCTGCACGCTGCCCGTCACGAGATACGTGACGGCGAGCGCGCGGCCGATGGCGGCGGGATCCACGTCCCGCGCCCCCTGGTAGCGGCGCACCGCGTAGCGGGACTTCACGACCAGGCGCGGGATCTCCCCCAGCCGCGCGATCAGCTCCTCGGTGAGGCCCTCCGCGAGGTAGGCGTCGGAGGTGTCGCGCGAGAGGTTGTCGAAGTAGAGCACCGCGACGGTGTTGGCGGCGGGCGCGCGCCACAGGGCCTGGCACGGCGCCGGCGTGCCGTCGGGGCACTGGGCGAGGAGCGGCGCCGCCACGCACGGGGCGAGCGACAGGGCGAGCGCGAGGAGCCTCACCATGGAGCCAATATGGCCGGGTTCCGGCGGCAGCGGTATCGGCCGGCTAGCCGCGCATGGCCATGAGCCGGTCCACGGCGCCCTGCGGCAGGAGCTCGACCATCGCGGCGAGCGCCGAGAGGCGACCGACCCGGTAGCGGCGCCTGGGCCTGGCGGCCGTGAGCGCAGCGAGCACGACCTCCGCCACGGCCGCCGGATCGGTCCGCTGCGCGTCGATGGCCGCAAGTCCGGCCGCCTCCTTGGCCAGCGTGTCCCGGTAGAGCGCCGCCCGCTCGGGCGGGCAGGCGGCGAGCAGCGCGCTCAGCTCGCGGGTGCTGCGCCCGGAGGCCGGCGTCCGGATCGCACCGCAGCGCACGATGATCTGGGGGATGCGCCAGGGCCGCAGCTCCAGCGCCGCGGTGCGCGCGAGGCAGTTCGCGGCGAAATCGCAGGCGTGGATGCCGGCCACGTACGGCACCGGAATCAGCGCGGGCGTCGCGATCCACGCCACGCGCCCGTGCCCTTGCCGCAGGAGCGGCAGGAGGGCCTGGAGCAGCGCGACCGGGCCGACGATCCGGGCCTCGACCTCGGCGCGCAGCGTGTCGAGGCCGATGAGCTCGATCGGCGCCACCCCGCCCGCACCGGCGTTGTTGACGAGCGCGTAGAGCCCGTCGAGCCCGCGCGCCCGGATCTCGCGGGCGACGGCATCCACGGCCGGCGCGATGTGGCCGGGACACGCGAGGTCGAGGGGGCAGACGGGCACGAGGTCCGGCTCGCCGAGGCGGCGCAGCCGCTCGGCGTCGGCCTCCTTGCGGACAGTGGCGAAGACCGTGAAGCCGCCGCGTGCCAGCCGCACGGCGGTCGCATACCCGATGCCCGACGAGCATCCCGTCACGAGTGCGGCGCGCCGGACCGGCGATGCGCCGCCAGCGTCGGAGCCTGTCGTGCCCACGGAATCTCCTCCGGTTAGATTGCCGTCTCCCATGCCCGCCGGTATGCCGATGACCCTTCCGCACCGGACGCTGCCAGCTGCGGCCCTGCTCGCGGCCGCCCTGCTCGCGCCCGCTCCGCTGCTCGCCCAGACCTGGCCGCGCACGACGGCCGAGCGCTCCAGCTTCGACTCCACCTCGAGCAGCGCCGAGGTCGGCGCCTTCCTCGACAGCCTCCAGCTCGCGGGCGCGCCGGTCGCGGTGGACGAGATCGGCCGCACCGCCGACGGCAGGCCGCTCTACCTCGCGATCGCCGCGGACCCCGCGGTCACCTCGCCGGCGGAGGCCGCCGCGTCGGGCAAGCTCGTCGTGTACCTGCAGGGAAACATCCACGCCGGCGAGGTCGAGGGCAAAGAGGCGCTCCAGATCCTGCTCCGCGAGCTGGTCACCACGCGGCGCGACCTGCTGCGCTCGCTGGTGGTGCTGGCCGTCCCCGACTACAACCCCGACGGCAACGACGCGTTCGGCCCCGTGGCCGTCAACCGCGGCGAGCAGAACGGGCCGCTGGTCGTGGGCCAGCGCGCGGACGGGCTCAACCTCGACCTCAACCGCGACTACCTCAAGGCCGAGGCGCCGGAGACGCGCGCGTCGCTGGCGCGCATCTACGCCACGTGGGACCCGGCGCTGATGGTGGACCTGCACACGACCGACGGCACGCGCCACGGCTACCTGCTGACCTACGCGCCGCCGCTGGAGCCGATCGGCCCCGCGGGCCCGACCCGCTACGTCCGCGACCAGATGCTGCCGGCGATCCAGCGGACGCTGGCCGAGCGCTACCACGAGCCGATCTTCGTCTACGGCGACGTCGACGACCCGGTCGACCCGAAGAGCTGGGACACCTACGCCCCGCTCGGCTGGTACGGCACCAACTACGTGGGGCTGCGGGGCCGGATGGCGATCCTGTCGGAGGCGTACGCGCACGCCGACTTCAAGACCCGGGTCCAGGTGACGCACGACTTCCTGGTCGAGATCCTCGCCTACGCGGCCGCGCACGCCGACGAGATCCGGCGCCTCGAGCGCGAGGCCGACCGGCAGACCACGCTGGAGGGAGCGGGAGCGCTGCCGCGCCCCGACCTCGCCGTCCAGTACGCCATGGTCGCGCGCGACACGGAGCCGGTGGTGCTCGAGGTCATGCAGGCCACCGGCGACACGACGCCGCGCGGCCGGCCGCGGCTCGCGCCCACCGGGCAGTACCGCACGGTGAGCATTCCGGTCCGCGACCGGTTCGTGGACTCCGTCAGCCGGCCGATGCCGGCGGGCTATTTCCTGCCGCCCGGCGCGGTCGACGTGGCGCGGCTGCTGCGGCTCCACGGCATCAGGGTGGAGCGCCTCGCGGCCGACTGGGCCGACACGGTCGAGGTCCTCGCCGTCGACCAGCTGACCTGGCAGCCGCGGGAGTTCCAGGGCCATCACCTGCTCGCGGTGGCGGGGCATTACCTGCGCGTCCCCCGCACCGTGCCGGCCGGAACGCTGTTCGTTCCGTGCGCGCAGCCGCTGGGCCGGCTGGCGTTCGCGCTGCTGGAGCCCGAGGGCTGGGGCGTCGCCCGGTGGGGCATGCTCGACCGCCTGCTCGGCAGCGAGTTCGGAACGTACTCCGGGCTGATCTACGGCTCGAGCGGGGTGCGCGAGTTCCCGGTGTCGCGGGCGCCGAGGGCGCCGACGGTGCCGACGCGCGTGTACCCGGGCGGCGAGTGAGCGGAGGGCGGGCGGAGTCGTTGCCGCCGGCCCCGGGGCACGAATCCACAAAGTTGTGCACCTCGTGTGCATATGTTAGTGCGTCTTGCATGATCGTGACGAGGATCACGCAATTACTCGACTGATTACTGCATTTTGTCATCGAGAATCTTGACAGATTGCACGGTTTCGGCTACCGTGCCCGCATGAAACTCATCACCACGATCGTGCGTCCCGAGCGCCTCCCCGAAGTGAAGGCGGCGCTCTACCGTGCCGGGGTCACCGGCATCACCCTGAGCCGCGTGGTCGGCCACGGCGGCGAGCTGGCGGTGCTGAGCCAGTACCGCGGCACCACCTTCGCGATGGAGTTCCACGAGAAGGTGCGCATCGAGATGGTCGTGTCGGAGCCGTTCGTCCAGCCGACCATCGACGCCATCCTCTCGTCGGCGCGCACCGGCGAGGTCGGGGACGGGAAGATCTTCGTCCAGGCGATCGAGCGGGTGATCCGGATCCGCACCGGCGAGGAGAACAACGACGCGCTGACGGCGGTGAACGCCGACGAAGTGCAGCGCGCCGCCCTGCTGAACAACGAAGTGGCCCTGGCGGGGGAGAAAGCGGTCGCATGATCTCACAGTCGGCGGCGGCGGGCGCCGCGGCGGCGGCGCTCTCCGCCGGCGACACCGCCTGGGTGTTGACGTCCAGCGCACTGGTCCTGCTGATGACCGTGGGCCTCGCGTTCTTCTACGGTGGACTGGTGCGTCCCAAGAACTCGCTCAACACGATGATGATGAGCGTGGTCGCGCTCGGCGTGGTGGGCGTGCAGTGGGTGCTGGCCGGCTACTCCCTCGCGTTCGCTCCCGGCAGCGGCTGGCTCGGCGGGCTCGGCTGGGCGTTCCTCAGGGGCGTCGGCGTCGCGCCGGCGCCGGCCTACGCGGGCACCATCCCCCACCAGGCGCACGCGCTGTTCCAGGGCATGTTCGCCATCATCACCCCCGCGCTCATCTCGGGCGCCATCGTCGAGCGGATGCGGTTCCGCGCCTACG
>DASPTN010000150.1:0-4055 GCA_035623395.1 Gemmatimonadales bacterium
GCGCCCGCCGCGATCGACGCCTCGGCCAGGACCCGGTCGGCGTGCATGGTGAGCACGAGGACCTTGAGATCGGGCTGCAGCGCCCGGATGTCCGGCAGGATGTCGAGGCCGTTCCGGCCGGGCAGCGACAGGTCGAGCAGCAGCCCGTCGGCCGCGGTGCCCTCGAGGAGCCTCAGCAGCTCGTCGCCGGCGTAGGCGACGCCGACGATGTCGAACCTGCCGCCCAGGAGCTGCTGCAGTCCCTGGACGACCACGCGATGGTCGTCGGCGATCACCAGCCGCGGCCGCGCGCCCGTCACGGAGCGGCCCGGTTGGGCAGCGTGGCCGTCACGACGGTGCCGCCCGCCGGCGCCGCGGCCACGGCCAGCTCGCCGCCGATCGCGACGGCACGCTGCCGCATCGCGATCAGGCCGAGGCCGTCCTCGGACCGGGACTGCCCCGCGTCGAAGCCCTTGCCGGCATCGGCGATGCGGAGCGTCAGCGTCCCGTCGGCGAGCTCCAGCGACAGGTCGGCGTGCCTGACTCCCGCGTGACGCACGACGTTGCGCAGGGCCTCCTGGGCGATGCGGTACGCGGCCACGCCCACCACCGGCGGCACGGTGATGTCGGCCGGCGGGAGCGCGAGCCCGACCTCGAGGCCCGCCGTGCGAGCGAACTCGTCGGCCAGCGCGCCGAGCGCGCGGACCAGGCCGGCTTTCTCGACGACGGACGGGTGCAGCTGGTGCGCGGCGGTGCGCAGCACCGTCCCGAGGTCCTCCAGCTCGCCCGACACGCCGCCGATGCGGTGCACCGCCTCGGGCCCGGCGAGCACGGCCAGCTGGTCCAGCTCGTGGCGGATCACCGCCAGGCGCTGCAGCGCGTCGTCGTGCAGCTCGCGCGCGACGCGCGACCGCTCCTCCTCCTGCGCGGCGAGCATCCGGCGGCCGTGGGCGCGCTCGAGCGCCAGCCGGCGCCGCTGGGAGATCACCAGCGCCAGCACCAGCGCCGCCACGACGATGGCGACGCTCAGCACGGCCGCGAGAAACAGCGACCAGACCGTCAGCTGCTGGTCGGACACGTCACCCCGCGGGTGATGGCCAGGAGCGCCGCGATGCACAGCGTCGCGGCCACCTCGTAGGCGCGCAGCATCAGCGCCGGATCGCTGCTCACCAGCAATGCGCTCAGCGGGCTCCTCGTGCTCAGCGTGCCGAAGTACAGCACCATGCCGGCGCTGATCCAGAACCAGTCCTGCCGCAGCAGGTCGGCGCTCGAGGTGCGGCTGCGCGCGACCAGCGTGTAGGCGGCGGCGCCCAGGCAGACGAGGTTGGCCAGCGGCTCCGCCGCACGGCTGAACGTCGAGGTGCGGTCGAACGCGAGGGCGAGCACCGCCCACACGACGAGGAACGGCACGACCATCAGCCGCATCGTGAGCCGCGGCAGCTCCCGCGTCAGCCAGCACGACAGCGCCCACAGCACCAGGGCGCCGCCGACCGGGTTCACTACGTACGAAACCCACAGGTTGTTGACCGTATGCACGCCCAGCCACCACTGCGTGACGTTGCCCGCCGTGAGCACGGCGCACCACGCCAGCACCCAGCCGCGCCCGCCGGCCACGCCCCGCCGCGCCGCCGCCGCCGCGAGCAGCGGGATCGCCTCGGCCACGATGGCGAGGTACAGCACGGCGGGCTCCCGCATGGTCAGCTGTTCAGCGCGTTCTGCGCGCCGCAGAACGGCGGGCAGGGCAGCCACTGCTCCAGGATCACGTCTTTGACGAGGTCGCTGTCCGCCTGGTCGATCCCGGTGAGGACCACGGTGGGACTCCCGTCCGCGTTGCGGCCGAGGTGCACCCGCAGCCCGACGCAGCCCTTCTGGTTCAGCAGCTCCTGCACCTGGTCCTTGTGGAACGCCCCGGACCCGATCGCGTGGACCTTGGCCTCCCGGTGGCGCCGGGTGTGGGCGGCCGCTTCCTCGAGGGTGATGCGGTGATTGCGCGCTGGCAGGGCCACGGCTGGTCTCCTGAGGTTGAGGGATCCACTAGTCTGAGACCTTCGCCCGACGGCGCGAAAGACTACGGGATCCCATAGTCGGCCCGGCCCTCCGGAGCACGCCGGTTCGGGCATTTCACGGACACATCCCGGCCCGGAGCCCGGACGGCCGGACTATAAGATGTTATAGACTTTTGCCCGCCGCGAACGTCCCGCATACTGACTCAATGGTTCCCGGATGCCGCCGCACGCCCGCTGGCGAGGCGGGAGCGCGGGGCGTGGTGGTGCTGGCGTGACGCACGAGGTCCGGACGAGGCGCGGCGCTCGCGTCGTCGTCCTGGGCGGAGACCACCTGGCATCCGTCGGCGACTGGGTCGCCGAGATGGGCCGCGCGGTCCCGGCCGGCGAGGAGGAGAGCGTCGGCGCGCTGCTGGTGGATTTCCGCTCCCAGGGGTTCGCGCCGAGCGCGGAGGAGGCCGGTGCGCTGGTCGAGAGCCTGCGCACCCGGTTCAACGACGCGGTGCCGCCGCTGGCGGCGGTGGCGAGGGCGGGCGCGCAGTTCGGCGGGACCCGGGTGCTGTGCACGCTGGCCGAGATGCGCGGGTGGCGCGCCTGCGCCTTCATGACCGAGGTCGAGGCGTGGTTCTGGCTGCGGGCGCAGCTCAACCGCCAGGCCCGCACGATGCCGCCGGCGACCTAGCGCCGGATCGAGGGCCCGCGCCGCGGGCGGCAGGGGAGAGGTGGCCGATGAGCTGGTCCCAGGAGACGATCAGCCGGGTGTGGGAGAAGGGGAAGCGCGTGTACGGCGAGAACCCGGGACGCTTCCGCAAGGACGCGTGCGGCGCCTGGATCGCGGGCGCCCACTACGGCAACCGCCAATCTGAGTTCGGCTGGACGATCGTGCGCCTGAACCTGCGCGGCGGCGACGGCCTGGAGAACCTCATCCCCATGCAGTGGCAGAACGGCGTGGACGGCGACGGCGCGCCCGTCGCCAGCGTGATCGCCGAGCGCTCGCACAACGTGACCAGGAGCCTGAGCCCGCTCGTCGCGTAGCGTCTTTCGGCTCCTCGGAGCCCGGCCGCCCGCGTCTCGCGCAGTCCGCCGCGCGATCCCGGTAGTCCGTCTCAATCATCACACTCCCGTTCGGCATTGAGCGCTTCGCCTGCGCCTGGCGGCGCGGGCGCCGCAACATAGTTTGCGGCTCGGGGTACCGGATGGCGGGAGGAACTACGATGGACGGGTCGACGCTCTGTCGGCGCGCGGCGTACCGCGGCTGCCTGCTCGTGGCCGCGTCGTTGGTGGCGGCGCCCATTGCACGGGCGCAGGGAAGCGGCGACGGTTTCCTGTTCCGCAGTCCGGGAGGCAGCTTCCGGGTGTGGAGCGGTTACGACCGCGCGCTGGCCAACAGCCCCATCTTCCAGTTCGTGACCGACACCTTCACGCTGACCAAGAACAGTTTCGGCGCGTTCGCGATCGGCGCCGACCTCGCGGTGCGCGTGGCGCCGCGGGCGGAGCTGGTCTTCAGCGCGGGCTGGGCGGGCTCCAAGGCCGGCTCGGAGTACCGGCACTGGATCGGCTCGGACAGCCTGCCCATCCGTCAGACCACGAGCCTGGAGCGGGTCCCGCTCACCGTGAACCTCAAGTGGTATCTCACCGCGCCCGGGCAGTCCATCGGGCGCTTCGCGTGGGTGCCCGCCCGGTTCGCGCCGTTCGTCGGCGCGGGCGGCGGGCTGATGTGGTATCGTTTCCAGCAGTACGGCGACTTCATCGACTTCTCCGACAGCGCGGTCGTGAACGACGCGCTCGCGTCGGAGGCGTGGACCGGGTCGCTCGACGCCTTCGCCGGGCTGGACGTGGCCCTCGGCCCGCGCTACCTGCTGACGGCGCGCGCGCAGTACACCTGGGCCCGGTCGCAGCTCGGCGCGGACTTCGTCGGGCCGAACGAGGTGGACCTGTCGGGGCTGTCGCTGACCGTGGGCGTGGGAGTGAGGTTCTGACCATGACGGATTCGTCGAGTCGGAGAGCGATGGCGGCGCGGGCGGGGGCGGGGGCGGTGCTGGGCGGCCTGCTGCTGCTCGCGGCCGCGGCGCC
>DASPTN010000151.1:0-7686 GCA_035623395.1 Gemmatimonadales bacterium
GCCGAGGGCGGCCTCGTTCTGGCCGCGGTTGTAGAGCACCTCGCCCCGGTGGTACTCGATCACCGACGACTCCGGGTCGGCCTCGCGCGCGCGGTCGAACCACTCCAGGGCCGCCTCGAGGTTGCCGAGCCGCTGCTCGAGCAGCCCGAGCTGGGTCAGCGAGCCGAGGTCGCGCGGATTGTGCGCCAGCAGCGTGGTCAGCTCGGCGTGGGCCTCCTCGTACTGGCCCACCGCGGCGCAGGCGCGCGCCACCTCCCAGCGCGCGTCGCGGTCCTCCGGGTGGCGGCGCAGGCGGTCCCGCAGCTCCGTGATGCGGCGGTCGTAGAACCCGCTGCGCCGGCACGCGATCTCGAGGTTGCGCTGCGCCACGGTCATCTTGGCGTCGAGCTCGAGGGCGTGGGCGAAGCAGCCCACCGCCTCGGGGAACAGGCCCCTGCGGAAGTACAGGACGCCGAGGTTGTTGTGCGCGCCGGCGTCGGAGGCGTCGATCCGGCGCACGAACGATCGGAGCACGGCGAGGTCGCGATCCGAGGTCACGGTTCCCGCCATCGCCGCTCCCGCGGTCAGGTGAGCCGCACCGCCTGCAGGATCGCGCGCAGCGAGGCGAGGTCCGGCACCAGGAGGAAGTGCCCCCGCAGCGCGTCCGCCTCCGCCTCGAACTGGAACTGGGTCTCCAGGCACAGCACGTAGTCCCGCTCGCTGCCGAAGTCGAGGTAGGCGGACGTGATCACCGCCGACGAGAGGTCCACCAGGAGGCTCGGCACCGACGGCAGCAGCATCATCCCCATGAACGACGACAGCGCGCTCATGAAGGCCCCGCACAGGATGTTCCCCGCCTCCTTGAGGCTCGACTGCTCCAGCGCCCCGAACTCGGTGGTGGTGCCGCTCGCGCGCCGCAGCAGCAGGTCGCACAGCCGGCGGGCCGCCGCCTCGGGGAAGACGAGCAGCGTGCGGCCGGTGAGGTCGCCCATCATGTGCAGCAGGATCGCGGCGACCACCTGCGGCGGCTCGCCGAGCACGCCGGCGACGTCCTCCAGCCGGGTCACCGTGATCTGCGGGACGGTGATCATGATGCGCCGGTTGGTCATCTGCGACAGCGCGGTGGCCGCGTGGCCCGCGCCGATGTTCTCCACCTCGCGCAGCGCGTCGAGCTGCAGGGCCTTGAGATCTCGAATGTCTTCCATCGCGCTCCCCGTTAGATCAGCCCGCCGGCATCCAGGATCAGCGCCGGCGCCCCATCACCGAGGATGGTGGCGCCGCTGAACACGGGCACGGCCCCGCGCGGGAGGTCGAAAGGCCGGACCACGATCTCCTCCTGCCCCACCAGCGCGTCCACCACCACGCCGGAGCGCCGCTCGCCCATGGCCAGCACGATCACCGGCTGCCGCGCCGGCCGCGGGCCCGAGTGCGGCACGCCGAGCCGCTCCCACAGGCGCACCAGCGGCACCATCTGCCCGCGCAGCACCAGGACCTCCTTGCCCTGGAGCAGCTGGACCTCGCCGCGGCGCGACTCGACCATCTCCGCCACGTGGGTGAGGGGCAGCGCGTAGGTCTCGGTGCCCACCCGGGCCAGCAGTGCGCGCACGATGGCGAGCGTGGTCGGGAGCCGGATGGTGAACGCCGTCCCCCGCCCGTCCTGGGACTTCACCTCCAGCGCGCCGCCCAGGGCCCGCACCGTCGTGACCACGGCGTCGATGCCCACGCCGCGGCCCGAGACGTCGGTCACGTGCTCGGCGGTGCTGAAGCCCGCCAGCGCGATGAGGTGCGCGAGCGTGTCGTCGTCGCTCAGCTGCTCGACCTCGTCCGCCACCAGCCCCAGCTCGCGCGCGCGGCGCAGCACGCGGGCGCGGTCGATGCCCCGCCCGTCGTCCGTCACCCGCACCACCACCGACGCGCGCTCGCGCTCGGCCGCCAGCACCAGCTGGCCCAGCGGCGGCTTGCCCGCCGCCTGGCGCTCGGCGGGCGGCTCGATGCCGTGGTCGACCGCGTTGCGGAGCAGGTGCACCAGCGGATCGGCGATCTCGTCCAGGATCGCGCGGTCCAGCTCGATGTCCTTGCCCTCGACGCGGAACGCGACCTGCTTGCCCATCTGGCGGGCGAGGTCGCGGACCATCCGCGGGAAGCGGTCGAACACCTGCCAGACCGGGACCATCCGCGCCTGCAGGATCTCGCTCTGCAGCGACGCCGACAGGCGCCCCACGTCCCCGGCCACGTCGGCGAGGTCCGGCTCCGCGAACCGCCGCGACAGCGCGTCCAGGCGGCCGCGGGCGATCACCAGCTCGCCGATGAGGTTCATCAGCTGGTCGAGCCGGCGCAGGTCCACCCGGATATGGCGGGCCCGCCCCGCCTCGGCGGCCGACTCGACCGTCTCCTCGACGACCTCCGCCGTCTCCACCTCGCCCGCCGCGCGCAGCGCCGCCTCGATCTCGGGCGCGGAGGCCGGGCTGTCGAGCCGGAAAGCGAAGTGGCCGTCGAAGTCCTCGGCCTCCATCGCGCCGGCCGGCGGCTGGACGCCCTGCACCGTCCCCAGCGTCCCCGCGCGCGCCAGCACCAGCAGGGCGCGCGCGCCCTTGAGGGCCGCGTCGGGGTGCAGCGTCACGCGCACCGCGCGGCCGTGCCCGGGGCCCGCCGCCGCCGGCTGCGGGGGCCGCGGCGCCGGCGCGCCGGCCGGCGCCGCGCGGGCCACCTCGGCGTCCAGGTCCGCGGCGAGCCCCGCCAGCGGCGCGGGGTCGTCGCGGCCGCCGACCGCGGCCGCGACCGCGCGCTCGAGCGCGTCGGCGGCGCGGAACAGCAGGTCGAGCTGGGCCGGCGTCACCGGCGTCCGTCCCCGCCGCACCACGTCGAGCAGGCTCTCGGTGCGATGGGCCAGGTCGGCGACCGCCGCGTAGCCCATCGTCGCCGCCATGCCCTTCAGCGAGTGCGCGGCGCGGAACACGCCGTCGACCGGCTCGCGCGCGGCCGGGTCGCGCTCCCACTCGAGCAGCAAGTGGTTGAAGGCGGTGAGGTGCTCGCGGCTCTCGCTGAGGAAGAGGTCCGCGTAGCGGCTGACGTCCATCCTATCCCAGCACCCGCTGGACCGCCTCGAGGACCCGCGACGGCTGGAACGGCTTGACCACGAAGTCCTTGGCGCCCGCCTGGATGGCCTCGACGACCAGCGCCTGCTGGCCCATCGCGCTGCACATCAGGATCTTGGCGTTCGGATCCTGCTTGACGATCTCGCGGACGGCGTCGATCCCTCCCATGTCCGGCATCACGATGTCCATGGTCACGAGATCGGGATTGAGCTCGCGGTAGCGCTCGATGGCCTGCAGTCCGGTTTCGGCCTCGCCGACCACCTCGTAGCCGGCCCCGGACAGGATGTCGGATATCATCGTCCGCATGAAGATCGCATCGTCGCAGACGAGGACTCTGTGGCCCACACCCACCTCCTACGGCAGCAAGGGCTCCAGCAACACGTCGGTCGCGAGTTCTACGAAGGTCTGGCCGCCAGCCGCACCCACGGCTCGCACCAGGTCCGGGCGGACGCCGGGCAGGGACGCGCGGTCCTGCAGGGCGGTGTCGGCCACCGTCACGAGGTCGAGGACCTCGTCCACCGCGAGTCCCACGGGGCGGGAGTGCCGCTCGACGAGCACCAGGCTCCCGCCCGCCGACTGCAGGGCGGACCCCACGCCGATGGCGCGGCCGGCGTCCACCACGGTCACCAGGGTGCCCCGGACGTTGACGAGGCCACGCACCGCTGCCGGAGCGCCCGGGATGCGCGTCGGCGGCCTGTCGGGCAGGATCTCCAGAACCGCGCCGGCTTCGACCGCGAACACCTGCCCTCCGGACCGGAACAGGAGCAGCTTACGGGCGGTCATCCCACGCACCGAAGGCGAAGAAGCCAAGATAGTCCAAGGGTTTAGGGACAGCAAGCAATTTCGCCTCACCGAGCGCGACGGCGAGCGCCGGCACGAGGTCGGCGGGCCACTCCGAGCGCAGGTCCAGGGGCGCGCCGGTGGCCGGATGGGCCAGCCGGAGCCACGCGGCGTGCAGCGCCTGGCGCGGCGCGGCCCGCGCGAGCTCGGCGGCGTCGCGCGCCGTGGCGTCGCCGCGCCGCTGCTCGGCGCCGCCGTACACGCCGTCACCTACCACCGGGTGGCCGATCGACGCGAGGTGGACCCGGATCTGGTGGGTGCGCCCGGTCTCGAGCCCCGCCGCCGCCAGGTCGGCCGCCACGCCGCGCGCCACGCACCGCACCCGCGTGAGGGCGTGCCGGCCCGACGCCGAGACCGCCATCCGCTTGCGGTCGCCGGGATGGCGCGCGAGCGGCGCCTCGATGCGCCGCGCCTGGGCCCCGAGGTGTCCCCACACCAGGGCCGCGTAGCGCCGCTCGATGCGGCGCGCCGCGAGCGCGGCGCCGAGCCGCTGGTGGGCGCGCTCCGTCTTGGCGACGACCAGCAGGCCCGACGTGTCCTTGTCGAGGCGGTGCACGATGCCGAGGCGGCCCGCCGCGCCCCCGCCGAGCCTCACGCCGCGGGCCACCAGCGCGTTCACCAGCGTGTCGTCCCAGTGGCCGGGGGCCGGGTGCACGACCAGGCCGGCCGGCTTGTCGATCACGGCCAGCTCCTCGTCCTCGTAGACGACGGCGAGCGGGATGTCGGCGGGCGCGAGCTGGCGCGGGGCGCGCTCGGGGAACGCGACCGAGACGACCGTCCCGCGCTCGGGCTCGGCCGACGCTCGGGCGGGCCGGTCGTCGAGCAGCACGGCCCCGTCCGCGATCAGGCGGGCGGCGACGGTCCTGGAGAGGCGAAGCTGGTCGGCGAGGAACCGGTCGAGGCGCTCGGCGCGGCGTACCGCGACGGAGAAGCGCGTCGCCGGGGGCAGCGGCACGGGCCGCTAGACGCCGGGGGGCGGAGAGGTGCCCGGCTCGGCCGCGGGCGCGGCGCCCCTCCTGCCTTCGCCCCACAGCGACAGGGCGAGGGCCACCGCACCGCAGGTGACCGCCATGTCGGCGACGTTGAAGGTCGGCCAGCGCAGCGCGCCGACGCCCACGTCGAGGAAGTCCACGACCCCGCGCGCCGAGCGGACGCGGTCGATCAGGTTGCCGAGCGCGCCGGCGCAGATCGCCGCCAGCGCGTACAGCCGCAGCCAGTCGCCCGGCCGCGTGGTGCGGAGCATCGACAGGAGCACCGCGATCGCGGCGACCGACAGCGCCATGAAGATCCAGCGCGAGTGGTCGCCGAGGTTGAGGCCGAACGCGGCCCCCGAGTTGTAGACCAGGCGGAGCTGGAAGGCGTCGCCGACGAGGCGCACGCCGAGGTACGGCGGGAGGGAGCGGACCGCGATCAGCTTGGTGACGAGGTCCAGCGCCACGAGCACGGCGACGGTGAGGCCGAAGCGGCGCCGCTCAGTGCCGCTTGCCATTCTCCTCCTTCTCCTTGCAGCGGATGCACAGCCGGGCGTGGGGGAGCGCGTCGAGGCGGTCGAAGGCGATCTCGTCGCCGCAGCTCTCGCACTTGCCGTACTTGTCCGGCGTCTCGTACAGGCGCCGCAGCGCCTGGTTGAGGTGCCACAGGAACCGGCCTTCCTTCGAGGCCATCAGGAACGCCTTCTCGCGCTCCATCGCGTCGGTCCCCTGGTCGGCCATGTGGAACGAATAGGAGGACAGGTCGCCGTCCGCCGCCTGCAACGTGGCGTTGAAGCTCTCGTCGTAGTGCCCGATTTCCTTCATCGCCCGGGCGCGCTCCTCCAGCAGACGCTTCTCGAAGTGCGCGAACTGTTTCTTGTTCATGATGCCCTCTCCCTGCCTCCTCGAGCTCAGCCGGTGCGGCGCGCCGCCAGCCGCGCCCTGTGGCCGTCCACGTCCAGCTCCTGGACGAGGTCGGCCGCCGGCGCCTCCTGCCCGACGTTCAGCGCGCGCGCCAGCGTCTCCCCCGCAATGTACTCGGCGTGCCGCCGGGTCGCCTGCTCCACGGGCGCGTCGCCGCTCACCCACAACTCGATCCGGTCGGTGACCCGGTAGCCGGCGTCGCGCCGCAGCCGCTGCACGCGGCTCACCACTTCGCGGGCCAGCCCCTCCTGCCGCAGCTCGTCGGTGAGCGCGGGATCGAGCGCGGCCACCACGCCGCCGTCGGCCCGGACCACCACGTCGCCGCGCGCCTGCCGGTGCACCACCAGGTCGTCGGGCGCGAGCACGTGCCGCTCGCCGTCCACCTCGACCGTCACCGGCTCGCCCGCCTCGAACCGGGCCACCGCGTCCGCGGGTAGGCCGCGAATCGCCGCCGCCGCCGCCGGCGTCGCCTTGCCGAACCGCTTTCCGAGCGCACGAAAGCTAGGGCGTGCTTCCAGCGTGACAAGGTCCGTTCCGCGGGTCACCAGCTCGACCAGCTTGACATTGACCTCCGACCGCAGTAGGGGCACCAGCGCGTCGAAGGTGGCCCGGTTCACGCCCGCCGGGACCGCCGCCAGCATCCGCGCCAGCGGCTGGCGCACCCGGATGCCGACGTCCTCGCGCGCGCGCCGCGCGAGCGACGCCAGGCGGCGCACCGCGTCCATCGCGCGCTCGAGCTCCGGGTCGTCGACGCCCGGCGCCGGCACCGGGAACGGCGCCAGGTGCACCGAGCCGCCCATCAGCGCGCGGTGCAGCACGTCGGCCAGGAACGGCGCCGCAGGCGCCAGCAGCCGCGCGGTCACCACCAGCGCCTCGTGCAGCGTCGCCAGCGCGGCCGGGTCCGCCTTCCCGCCGGGCACCCAGAAGCGGGCGCGGTTGAGCCGCACCCACCAGTTGGACAGGTCGTCCACCACGAACGCCAGGATCGCGCGCGTCCCGGCCGTCACGTCGTAGGCGCCCCACGCCGTCTCCACCTCGCGCACCGTGCGGGCCAGCCGGCCCAGCAGCCACCGGTCCACCAGCGGCCGCGCGGAGCGCGCCGGATCGGCCGCCGACGGGCGCCAGTCCTCGGCGTAGAGCGGGAACAGGTTGTAGCTGTGCCGCAGCTTGTCGAGCGCGGCGCCCGCGACGTCGGGGATCGCCGACTCGTCGAACCGCTTGGGGAGCCACACCTGGCTCGCCGCCAGGAGGAACAGGCGGACCGCGTCGGCGCCGTGCTTCGAGATCACCGCCATCGGCTCGACGACGTTGCCGCGGCTCTTCGACATCTTCTGGCCCGCCGCGTCGAGCACCAGCTCGTTCACGACCACGTTGCGGTACGCGGCCTCCCGGAACACGCCCGCGGAGATGGCCAGCAGCGAGTAGAACCACCCGCGCGTCTGGTCCACGCCCTCGGCGATCAGGTCGGCCGGGAACTGCTCGCGGAACTCCCGCTGGTGCTCGAACGGGTAGTGCCACTGCGCCACCGGCATCGCGCCCGAGTCGAACCAGGCGTCGATCACCTCGGGGACGCGGCGCATCGTGCCGTCGCACGCGCCGCAGCCCCAGGTGAACGCGTCGATCCCGGGCTTGTGCGGGTCGAAGTCCGCCGGCAGCGCCCGGCCCCACCGGTCCGACAGCTCGCCGAACGACCCGATCACCTCGCGGTGCGCGCCGTCCCGGTCGCACACCCACACCGGCAGCGGCGTGCCCCAGAAGCGGTCGCGCGACAGCGCCCAGTCCACGTTGTTCTCCAGCCACTCGCCGAAGCGGCCAGTGCCGATCTCCGGCGGATGCCAGTCCACGCCGGCGTTCAGCTCGACCATGCGCTGCTTGTA
>DASPTN010000152.1:0-29372 GCA_035623395.1 Gemmatimonadales bacterium
CCGAGAGCTTCGTCATCAACCGCGAAGGGCGGATCGAGAAGAAGGTCATCGGCGCCACCGACTGGGACGCCACCGTGAACAAGGACCTCGTGCGCCGCCTGCTGGCGCAGCAGGGCTGAGGTGTCGGTCCGGGAGGCGATCGTCCGCCACTGGCCGCTCAAGCTGGCGGCGCTCGCCCTCTCGGTGATTCTGTGGGTCGTCGTCGCCCTCGAGGAGCCGGCCACCCACCTCGAGGACGTCCAGATCGAGCTGACCCTCGCGCCCACCACGGCCCTCGCCCAGCCGCTGCCGCCCGTCCAGGCGCTGATCGCCGGCCCCCGCGGCGAGTTCCTGAAACTCGGGGCCAGCGCCCTGGTGATCCGCGCCACCATCCCCGACTCGGCCGCCGGCAGCCACCACCGCCTCGCGATCTCGCCCGGCGACGTCGAGCTGCCCCGCAACGCGAAGGTCACGGTGCAGGAAGTGCTGCCCCGCGAGGTCGAGGTCGTCCTCGACCGGCGCGCGCAGCGCGTCGTCCCGGTCGCGGTGCGCGCGGTCGTGGAGCCGGAGTCGGGCTACGCGCTCGAGGGCCCCGTGACGGCCGAGCCCGCCGCCGTGCGCGTCAGCGGCGCGCTCTCCGTGCTCGGCGCACTGGACTCCATCGCCACCGAGGCGCTCGAGCTCAAGCGCGTGGCCGGCGTGTTCGAGCGCACGGTGCCGCTCGACACGACCGGCCACGCGGTGCTGCGCATCGTTCCGCTCGCCGTCACGCTCTCCGGCAAGACCAAGAAGACGTGAAGGTCCTCGGCATCGAGACGTCGTGCGACGAGACCTCGGCCGCCGTCGTCGCCGGCGGCGACGGCGCGGCCCGCGTCGCCTCGTGCGTGATCCTCTCCCAGGACGTGCACGCGGTGTACCGCGGGGTCGTGCCCGAGCTGGCCTCGCGCGCCCACCTCGTGGCCATTGGGCCGGTGGTCGACCGCGCGCTCCAGGAGGCCGGGGCGGCCCTGCCCGACCTGGACCTCATCGCCGTCACCGAGGGTCCGGGCCTCATCGGCGCGCTGCTGGTCGGCGTCAGCTACGCGAAGGGCCTCAGCCTCGCCGCCGCGAAGCCGCTGGTCGGCGTGCACCACCTCGAAGCCCACCTGTTCGGCACCTCGCTCGACGACCCGGCCGCCGTGCCGCCGTTCACCGCGCTCATCGTGTCGGGCGGCCACTCGCTGCTGCTCGACGTGCCCGCGTGGGGCGACTACCGGCTGCTGGGGGAGACGCGGGACGACGCCGTGGGCGAGGCGTTCGACAAGGTCGGAGCGCTGCTCGAGCTCGGCTACCCGGGCGGGCCCGCCGTCGAGAAGGCGGCCCGCGGCGGCGACCCGGCCCGCTTCCGCTTCCCGCGCCCCATGCTGCACGCGAGGCAGCAGCCCGGCGACGACGACTACTTCGACCTGTCGATGAGCGGCCTGAAGACGGCGGTCATCCACGCGGTGAAATCCTCCCGCGACCCGGTGGCCGACCGCCCCCACCTGGCCCGCGGCTTCCAGGACGCCGTCATCGACGTGCTGGTGGCGAAGACCCTGCGGGCCGTCGAGGCCTGCGGCCGCGGCCGGGTCGTCCTGGGCGGCGGCGTCGCGTGCAACCGCGCGCTCAAGGAGGCGATGTCGGCCGCCCTCGCCGCGCGGGGCGCCACGCTGCACGCGCCGTCGCCACGCCTCTCGACCGACAACGCCGCGATGATCGCCCGCGCAGGACTGTTCCGCGCTACCGAAGCCGGCCGCCCCGTCGACGCGGCGGCCAGGCTCCCCTTTCCCGGCCTGGTGCGCGCATGACCATCTACCCGCTGCTCATCCATCTCGGACGCTTCACCGTCACCGGCTACGGCATCATGATGATGGTGGGCTTCCTGGTCGCCGGCTGGATCTACTCCCGCGAGCTCCGGCGCCGGTCCCTCGATCCCGCCATCGCCTGGGACACCGTGGTCATAGCGGTGGCCGGCGGCCTCATCGGCTCCAAGGTCTATTTCGCGATCGCGGTCGGGCGGCTCAGCGCGGTCTTCTCGCGCGGCGGCCTGGTCTGGTACGGCGGTCTCGCCGGCGGCACCCTCGCCGTGCTGGCCTACATGTGGCTGAAGAAGCTGCCGGTCCGCACGCTGCTCGACCTCATCTCGCCGTCCCTCGTCGTCGGCTACCTCCTCGGCCGCGTCGGCTGCTTCATGGTCAACGACGACTACGGCCTGCCCTCGCGCCTGCCCTGGGCGGTCGCGTTCCCCCAGGGGTCGCCGCCGTCCACCGCCGCCGTCATGAGCCAGCAGTTCCACGCGACGATTCCCGCGGGCGCGCACCCGGGAGACGTCCTCACCGTGCATCCCACGCAGCTGTACGAGATCGCTCTCAGCCTGGTCGTGTTCTGGCTGCTGTGGCGCCGGAGGGACCACCGCCACGCCGCCGGGTGGCTGTTCGGCGCCTACCTCCTGCTCACGGCCGCCGAGCGGTTCGTCGTCGAGTTCTTCCGCGCCAAGGACGATCGGATCCTCGGTGCCATCACGGTCGCGCAGATCCTCAGCGCCGGGCTGATCGTCGCCGGTGCGCTGATGATGCGACGCCTCGCCGCGCCGGCCGGCGCACCGGAGCCAGCGAACCGTCCAATCTCTTGACAGCTGTCAAGTTTATTGACGGCCAGATGCCGGTCGCCGGCACGTTCAAGGCTCAGGCGGTTTGTCGCTAAGTACCTGAAGATCAATCTGTTACGACAAATCGGAACCGGAGGCACGACCCGTGCTCTTATCGGGGACGGAAGTACTTCCGGTGGCGATGGAGTTCCTGAGGGGGGCGTCGCCCCGGCATCCACGGTAGCCTGCCGAATGGCAGGCTATCGTGCTTTCCGGGAGTCGCCGTGGGCCGCGGCCGCTTCGGCCCTGGCGGGCTCAGTCGCTGCGACCGCCGCGCCCTCGCGGCGATGCGCCAGCCACCAGACTCCGGCCGCGATCACGGCCGCGACGATGAGCCCCTGGACCGCCAGCGTCTGCAGGGTGGGATAGACGCCGAAGAAGGCGCGGCGCGGCGCGCCGCGCACGAGGGTCGACGGAACGTATCCGCCCTCCTGCAGCTCCTTCACGCCGGTGCCCGCGAACACGAACGACATGAGCAGCAGGGTCGCGCCGGTCACGGCGAAGAACGGCCGCAGCGGGATGCGGATGCCGAATTTCTCGATGCCGACGTAGGCGGCGACGAGGGTCACGGCGCCGAGCGCGAAGCCCAGCGTGATCGGCGCCGCGCCGCCGGCGCCGCCGCTCACGTAGAGCGCCTTGTAGAACAGCACCGTCTCGAACCCTTCCCGGTAGACGGCGAGGAACGCGACGGCGGCGAGGGCCAGGCCCCTGCCGCTCGCGGCGGCGCGCTCGACCTTCTCGCGCAGGAAGCGCTGCCACACGGCGACCTCGACCTTCGAGATCAGCCAGTACGAGACGTAGAACAGCACGGCCGAGGCGACGAGCATCACCAGCCCTTCGAGCGCCTCGCGCTGCGCGGCCCGCCCCTCGAGCAGCCACTCGAGCAGCGCCGCCGTGGCAAGGCTCGCCAGGATCGCGAGCGCGACGCCCCACCGCACGCTGTTGCGCTGGCCGACGGTCCCGCTCCTCAGGACGACGGCCATGATGGCGGCGACGATCAGGATCGCCTCGAACCCTTCCCGCACGATGAGGAGGAAGCTCTCGGCCAGGAATCCCCAGCTCGTCGCTCCGCGGCCCAGCGCGGCCTCGGCCGAGTCCACGGTCGCGGCGAGCTCGCCGTAGCGCCCTTCGAGCTGCGGCTCGCCCGCCTGCGCCGCCTCGCGCAGCGCCGCGAACCGGGTCTCCGCGCGCGACGCCAGTCCCGCGTCCGCGATCCGGACCCGGCCCTCGACGCTCTCGAACTCGAGATAGGCGTCGAGCACCCGGTCGGCGGCCTCCCTGGCCTCGCCCCGGCGCGCCAGGTCCATGGCGCCGCCCAGCGTCGCGCGCACCGTCCCGAAGCTGACGGCGTCGGCGCCGCCTGCGGAGCGTCGGGCCAGCGTGTCCGAGAGACTGATGACGTAGGCGATCAGGTCCCAGCGCTCTTCGCGCGACAGCGTCGGACCGAAGGCCGGCATCGCGGTTCCGGGCACGCCGTAGGTGAGGCGGCGGAAGTAGTCGAGGGGAGAGGCCGGCCCGGCTGGCGCCGGCGACACCAGGTCGGCCGGGGGCGGCGAGAGACCCGCGGCGGCAGGTCCGTCGCCCTTGCCGCCCGCGCCGTGGCACTGCGCGCAGCGCGCCGCGTAGCTCCGCTCTCCCGCCGAGAACGACGGAGCCCGCGACGGCCGCTCGTCGAGCGCGGATCCGGCCACGGCCGAGAGCCTGCGCTCCAGCGCGGCCGCGTGCGCCGCGACCGAGTCCGCCGGCCCCGACCCATCCACCAACCGCGCGATGGCGGCCAGCTCGAGCGCGGCATCGCGTGCCGCGTCGGGAGCCAGCGCGCCGAGGGAGCGGCGGGCTTCGCCGATGAACAACCTGGCCTCGTCCGCCTCCTCGCGCCGGGTCATCACCCCGCCCTGCCACGCGAGCGCGTACTCCTCCGCCGCGAGGTGCGCGGTCGCGACGATGCGCCGGGCAGCCTCGCGCTCCTGGGGGGACGTCGTGGTGGTCGCTGCGGGGAGATGCCGACTGAGCGATGCGAGCAACAGGACGGCGGCGGCTCGGCTCAACAAGTGAGACTCAATCTCAGGCTAGGGATGCCGCAACGTAGTCTGGCCACCCGGCTCCTGCAACTCGACTCGACTCTACTCCAGGACGACGACTGCGGCCGCGACGCCTCCGGCGTGGGTGAGCGAGAGGTGACAGCGCGTGGCACCCAGCGCCTCCATGCGGCGCAGCGCCGCCCCGTGGAAGACGAGGTCGGGCCGGCCTTCGGGGGAGCGGCGCACCTCGAGATCCTGCCAGCCGATGCCGCCAGCCCCGAAATCACCCGAGAGCGCCTTGTACGCGGCCTCCTTGGCGGCGATGCGGGCCGCGAGGTGCAGCGACGCCTGCGCGTACTCGGCCGCGCGCTCCCGCTCGGCGGGGGTGAAGAGCCGGCGCATCACGCGCTCGCCGTAGCGCGAGATCATCGCTTCCACCCGCGACGCCGGCACGATGTCGATCCCTACGCCCAGGACGCCCACGACCCTCCCTCCGCTCGTCGGGGTGCGGGGCCGGCGGGGCCGCGGCTCACGGCGCCCACGCGGGCCACTGCGGCTTCGCCGGGCCGAGCGCGCTCAGGTTGAGTGCCGGCGCGGTCCCGGTCCGGCGCTGGTAGCGCGCGCCGAAGTCGATCAGCCGGTCGGCCGTGAACGCCGACCGCGGCATCCCGGTGGCCGCGACCGCGGCCTCGATCGCCGCCGGAGCGCCCTCGACCTCGACGAGCACGTCCATGCGCGGATACCACTCGAGGCGCAGCGACGCCTCGTCCAGCGCGTAGTACTCGACGCAGCGATCGATGGCGTCGACCACGTCGAGGCCGAGCCGCGAGAGGACGGCCTCGACCGGCGCGGCGTCGGCGACGGCGAACTCCAGCTCCTCGCGCTCCTTGTAGCCGCCCATCTGGCGGGTCGGACCCTTCCACGCGATCTCGGCGGGCCGCGCGGCGCTGCCGCCCGACGCCGCGAAGGTACGGACGCGGAGCACCTCGTCGCGCGACTCGAGCGCGCGGGAGGGCAGGTCGTAGCGGCGGTCGGACATCCGGCCGCGGAAGGTGCAGACGGCACCGCGCGCCTCGATCCGCGCGACCACCTCGGACGGGCGCTCCACCAGCGCCTTGAGCTCGATCTCGCGCGCGCTCACGGTGCGAACGCCGATGCCACCACCGCCGCGGTGTCGGAGAAATCCGTGAACGCGGTGTACGCTCCCGCCGCGATGAGGTCGGGCACGGAGTAGGACCCGGTGGCCACCGCGATGGCGCGCGCGCCGATGCCGCGGCCGCAGGTGACGTCGGCCGGCGTGTCGCCCATGATCACGACGTCGCGCCCGGCGATCTCCAGGCCCAGCAGCTCGCGGGCCCGCCGCTGCGCGATCGCGGGCAGCGCGCTGCGCTCGCCGTGATCGGAGCCGAACGCCCCCACCCGGAATCGCGCGATGTCGATCCCGGCGGATTTCAGCTTGAGGCGCGCGCCCTCCACCACGTTGCCGGTGAGGAGCCCGAGCACGCAGTCGGCACGCCGCTCCAGCGCGGCCAGGAGCTCGGGAACGCCGGGGTACACGGCGGTGCGCTGGCCCGGGCGGCTCAACTCCTCGTCGAGCAGCCCGACGTACGCCCGCAGCACGCCGGCGACCACTTCGGGCCCGTGGTCCCGGCCGGCCGCGGCGGCCAGCAGCTCCACGATCTCGGGATCGGTGCGTCCGTCGAACCGGAACGACGACGCCGGGTGCTCGATGGCGAGCACCTCGCGCAGCGCGCGGTGGATGGCGCGCCGTCCCGCTCCGTCGGTCCAGAGCAGGGTTCCGTCGAGGTCGAACAGCACGGCTTTCACGATCGGACCAGGGCCAAGGACCCGAAGATGCCTCCGGCGCCGACGATCTGCCACAGGGTGGGGGTCTCGCCGAGGATGGGCCAAGCCGCGAGCAGGGTCACGACGGGAGAGAAGTTGGAGTAGAAGGCCGTGCGCGTCACGCCGAGCCGCTCGACGCCCCGGTACCAGATGAGGTAAGCCAGCACCAGCGAGCCCAGGGACGAGAACACGGCGCCGAGCCACGCGGCGGGCGTGACGGCTCCCCACGGCTGCGCCGCGGCGGCCGGCGTGCACACCAGCAGCAGCGGGATCGCCCCGAGCCCCATGGTCCACGCGGTCGTCACCGTCGGCCCGAGCGAGTCGACCAGCGGCTTGGCCAGGACGGTGTAGGCCGTCCAGAACACCGCGGCGAGCAGCATCAGCAGGTCGCCGGCCGCCGTGCCCCGCAGGCTCACGTCGGCTCCGCTGCCCCACACCAGGGTGGCGATGCCGGCCGTGGAGAGGGCGAGTCCGGCGACGTCCCGCCACCGCAGCCGGTCGTGGCCCAGCAGGTGGCTGCTGACGGCGGTGAGCACCGGCACGGCGGCCATGATGAGCGCCGCGTTCCCCGCCCGGGTCCTCGCCATGCCCTCGATGTAGCACAGCTGGTAGACCGTGTTGCCGAGGACCCCGAGCACGCTGAGCCGGAGCAGCTCGCGCGGGGCGGGCCGCCGCGCCCCCGCGCCCCAGGCGACGAGCCCGACCGATACGGCGGCCAGCAGGAATCGGACGGCGTTGAACGACAGCGGCGTGAAGACCCCGAACTCGGCCTTGATGACGATGTAGTTGACGCCCCAGATGAGGGTCATCAGGGCGAGCAGGCCGTCGGTGCCGGTGAGTCCGGCCGGCCGGGTCGCCGCGGCGGCGGGAGCCGGGGCCGGAGCGGCTTGCGGCGGGCGGGCGGGCATAGGGACCGAACCTAATCGCACGCCCACACCCGGCCAATCCGCGGCTGAACGGCGCCACCGGCGGCGCGGCCCGAGGTTTGCGAGGCTCAGCGAGGGGGGTTGCTGGAGGTCTCCTGAGCACCGGCATCGTCTTCGACATCCGACGCTACTCGATACACGACGGCCCGGGCGTCCGGACCACCGTGTTTCTCAAGGGGTGCGCCCTGTCGTGCTGGTGGTGCCACAACCCGGAGAGCCAGGCCCCGGGCCCCGAGACCATCGTGCACGACGGCCGGTGCATCCGGTGCGGCGCCTGCGTCGAGGCCTGCCCGCACGGCGCCGTCGCCTGGGTGGACGGCGCGCCGGTCACCGACCGTTCCCGCTGCCGTGCGTGCGGCACCTGTACCGGCACGTGCTGGGCCGACGCTCGCGAGGTGGCCGGACGCGCGATGAGCGTCGCGGAGGTGCTCGCCGTGGTCGAGCGGGACCGCGCCTTCTACGACCAGTCCGACGGCGGCCTGACGCTGTCCGGCGGCGAGCCCATGCTGCAGCCGCGGTTCGCCGCCGACCTGCTCGCGGCCGCCCGGCAGCGCGGGTTGCGCACCGCGCTGGACACCTGCGGCCACGCTTCGTGGGAAAGCTTCGAGCGCCTGCGGGGTGACGTGGACCTGTTCCTCTACGACCTCAAGCTGGTGGACGACGAGCGGCACCGCCGTTACACCGGGGTGAGCAACCGCCGCATTCTCGCCAACCTGCGCCGGCTCTCGGAGGCCGGGCACCGCATCGTGCTCCGGCTCCCGGTCGTCCCCGGCATCACCGACGACGCGGACAACCTCGCGGCCGTCCGCGCGGTGGCCGCCGGCCTGCCGCACCTCGTGCGGCTGGAGCTTTTGCCTTACCATAACATCGGCGTGCACAAGTACGAGCGGCTCGACCGAGCCTACCGGCTGCCGCATACCGGAGCCCCGCCACGCGGACGGATGGACGACATCGCCGCGTTCTTCGCCGCGGGCGGCGTGCCGGTCGGCGCCGTGGCCCCATGATCACCGAGCGCGTCGCCTGCCTGAGGCGTCACAGCCTCGAGGCCCGCCCGACCATCTCGCCGGAGCGGGCGCGGCTGGTGACCGCCTTCTTCCGCGGCCGGCCGACCGCGGAGCCGGCGCCGCTCGCCCGCGCGCAGGCGTTCCGCCACCTGATGGAGCACCAGAGCATCTGGATCGGCCCGGGCGAGCTGATCGTCGGCGAGAAGGGCCCGGCGCCCAAGGCGACGCCGACCTATCCGGAACTGTGCTGCCACTCCCTCGCCGACCTCGACCTCCTCGACACGCGCGAGAAGATCCCGTTCGCCGTCACCGCGGAAACCCGGGCGCTGTACGAGCGCGAGATCATTCCGTTCTGGCGCGGCCGCTCGATCCGCGACCACCTGTTCGCGGCGATGACGGACGAGTGGAAGGCCGCCTACGACGCCGGCGTGTTCACCGAGTTCATGGAGCAGCGCGCGCCCGGCCACACGGTGCTCGACGACAAGATCTACCGGCGGGGGCTGCGCGACTTCCAGGCCGACGTCGACGCGGCGCTGGCGGCTTCCCCGTGGCGCGGCGAGGAGGCGGAGGCGCGGCGCATCGAGCTCGAGGCGATGCGGACCTCGGCCGGCGCGCTGATCCGGTTCGCCGAGCGCCACGCCGAGCGCGCGCGGGAGCTGGCGGCGGTCGAGTACGACCCGCGGCGCCGCGCGGAGCTGGAGCGCATCGCCGCCGTGTGCGCCCGGGTGCCCGCGCACGCGCCGCGCGACTTCCGCGAGGCGATCCAGGCCTACTGGTTCGTGCACCTCGGCGTCACGATCGAGCTCAACACCTGGGACGCGTTCAGCCCGGGGCGGCTCGACCAGCACCTGCTGCCCTTCTACCGCCGGGGCCTGGCCGACGGCTCGCTCACCCGCGCGGACGCGGAAGAGCTGCTCCAGTGCCTGTGGATCAAGTTCAACAACCAGCCGGCCCCGCCGAAGGTCGGGGTCACCGCCGCCGAGAGCGGCACCTACACCGACTTCGCGCAGGTCAACCTGGGCGGCACCCGCTCCGACGGCGGCGACGGCGTGTCGGAGCTGACGATGCTGCTGCTCGACGTGGTCGAGGAGATGCGGCTGCTCCAGCCCAGCGCCTCGATCCAGGTGACGGAGCGGAGTCCGGACGCGTTCCTCGACCGGGCCGCGCGCATCATCGCCACCGGCTTCGGCCAGCCGTCGGTGTTCAACCACGACCTCATCGTCCGCGAGCTGCTGCGGCACGGCAAGAGCGTCGCGGACGCGCGCGACGGCGGCTCGAGCGGGTGCGTGGAGGTGGGCGCGTTCGGCAAGGAGAACTACAACCTCACCGGCTACCTCAGCCTCCCCAAGGTGCTCGAGCTGGCGCTGCACGACGGCGCGGACCCGCGCACCGGCCGCCGGGTCGGGCCGGCGACCGGCGATCCGCGCGGCTTCGCGTCGTTCGACGACCTGTTCGCCGCCTTCACCGCGCAGCTCAGGCACGTGGTGGACGTCAAGGCGCGTGGCAACGACCGGGTCGAGCGGCTGTTCGCCGAGCGGATGCCCGCGCCCTTCCTGTCGCTGCTGATCGACGACTGCGTCGCGAGGGCCAGGGACTATCACGACGGCGGCGCGCGGTACAACACGACCTACATCCAGGGGGTGGGCCTCGGGACGGTCACCGACGCGCTGAGCGCCCTCCGCCGTCACGTTTTCGAGACTGGCGCGGTCTCCATGGAGCAGCTGCTCGCCGCCTTGGCCGCGGACTTCACCGGCCAGGAGCGGCTGCGGCAGCTGCTGCTTCATCGCACGCCGCGCTACGGCAACGACGACGACGCGGCCGACGAGCTGATGGTCCGGGTGTTCGAGGCCTACTTCGCGGCCGTCGACGGCCGGCCGAGCACCAAGGGGGGCACGTACCACATCAACCTGCTGCCGACGACCGTCCACGTGTACTTCGGCTCGGTCCTCGGTGCGACCCCGGACGGGCGGCGCGCCGGAACGCCGGTGAGCGAGGGCGTCTCGCCGGTGCAGGGCGCCGACCGCTGCGGGCCGACCGCCGTGCTGCGCTCGGTCGCCAAGATGGACCAGGTGCGGACCGGCGGCACGCTGCTCAACCAGAAGTTCACGCCGGCCCTGCTGGCCGACGAGACGGGCCGCCGCGGCCTCGCCGCGCTGATCCGGACGTACTTCCGGCTCGGCGGCCACCACGTGCAGTTCAACGTGGTGGACGCCGACACGCTGCGCGCTGCGCAGGCGCACCCCGACGAGCACCGCGATCTGATCGTGCGGGTCGCCGGCTACAGCGACTACTTCTGCGACCTCGGCCGGGCGCTCCAGGACGAGATCATCGCGCGCACCGAGCACCAGAACGTGTGACCTGCATCACGGGGGACACGGCCCCGTTAACAGGTTCGCCGTGCCGCCGTCTGACCAGCCAACAGAGCCTCTCCGCCGCCCCCGGTGGCGCCCCCTTCGCAATCAACTGGAGGATGCGACTATGAAGAGCCGCACCGTCGTACACCTGGCCGCCGCCGCCGGCCTGCTCGCGCTGGGGGCGTGCAGTGAGAGCACGTCGCCGTCGGCGTCGCTCATCGACCAGACCACCCTGACGACCGACGTCGCCAGCAGCTCGGGCGACGCCATCGCCGCCGACGTCCAGGTCGTGTCCACCGACGAGGGCTTCGCGGGCCTGGCGGCTCCGATCGACCTCGCGCCCGCGACCGACAGCGTCAGCTACACCCGCGTGCGCACCTGCTACGATTCCACGGGCACCTCGACGGCCTGCGGCACGTCCGCCGTGCGGAAGGCCGCGCTGTTCGTGTCGTTCTCCTGGGCCCGGCACGACACCGCCGCCAACGGCGCGGTGTTCCTCGGCGCCGTGAAGCGGGTCGCCTACGACACGCTGTTCCGGAACTACACCGGCACCACCGAGACGTCGCGCACCCACGACGGCGTCTCCACGGGGACCGACACCACGTCCTTCGCCGGCCCCAACGTCACCCGCACCTACGATGAGGCGGGCAGCGACTCGATCGACGCGGTCACCTACGACCTGCCGCGCAGCAGCAACCCGTGGCCGATCTCGGGCAAGATCGTGCGCGCCGTCTCGTTGCACGCCACGTTCACGAGCGCCACGCGGTCCGACACGACCGACGTGACCAAGAGGGTGGAAGTGGACTTCCCACCCGACAACGAGGGCAACGTGGTGCTGAAGATCGACGGCAAGACCTGCAACCTGAACCTGGTCACCCATCACGTGACCAACTGCCAGTAGCGCATCGCGCCGACCGGCGCGAGGCAAGAGGCCCGGGCCCGTCCCGGGCCTTTTGCTTTCTGGCCCCTTTCGGCTGCAAACTTGAGCGCGATGACGGCGCGCCCCGACGACCTCGCCGCCCGCCTCCAGGCGGCCCTGGGGGCGGGGTACGCGGTCGAGCGGCCGATCGGCCAGGGGGGCTTCGCCGCCGTCTACCTGGTCCGCGACCTCACGCTCAAGCGGCCGCTGGCGGTCAAGGTTCTCTCCCCCGACCTGCTGCTCTCCGCGACGGCGCAGGAGCGGTTCCGGCGCGAGGCCGAGACGATCGCGCAGCTCTCCCATCCCAACATCGTGCCGCTGCACTTCATCGGGAACGCGAACGACATCTTCTATCTCGCGATGGCGTACGTGGACGGCGAGAGCCTCGCGGACCGCATCGACCGGGAGAAGCGGATCGACGTCGAGGACGCGGCTCGCATCCTCCGCGAGGTGGCCAGCGCGCTCGACCTCGCCCACCGCCGCGGCGTGATCCACCGCGACATCAAGCCGCACAACGTGCTGCTCGAGCGCGACAGCGGGCGCGCGCTGGTGACCGACTTCGGCATCGCGCGCACCGCGGAGAACTCCTCGCTGACGGCGTCCGGCATGGTGGTCGGCACGCCCACCTACATGAGCCCGGAGCAGGTGGTCGGCGACAAGGTCGACCACCGCGCCGACCTCTACGCGCTCGGCGTGGTGGGCTACGAGATGCTGGCGGGCCGCCCGCCGTTCAGCGGCACCACGCCGACCGAGGTGCTGATGAAGCGCGTCGCGACGCCGGCGGAGCCCGTGCAGCGGGCGCGCCCGGACGCGCCGCCCGCGCTCGCCGACGTCATCGACCGCTGCCTGCAGCAGGATCCCGCCGCCCGGTTCGCGACCGGCGGCGAGATCGTCCGCGCCCTCGGGGGCAGCACGCCCATCTCGGGCGGCCACACCACGGCCGAGGTGGCCAGGGCGGGCCGACGGGCGACGGGACGGATGCTGCTGGTGGGCGGAGCGCTCCTGGCGCTCCTCGCGGTCGCCGGGCTGTGGCAGTGGCGCGGCCGCGCCACCCGACGCCCGCGGCCGCCCGCGGCACCGTCCGTCCCGGCCGGCATGGTCCTGATCCCGGGCGGCACCTACACCATCGGCCGCAACGACGGCCCCAGGTGGTCGCAGCCCGCCCACCCGGTCACGCTCGCGCCGTTCTATCTCGACCGGACGGAGGTGACGGTCGGCGAGTACCAGCGCTTCCTGACCGCGTCCGGCGGCCAGGCGGTGCTGGGCATCGCCGCGGACACCGCCTCGCGCGATTCCCTCCTGCCGGTCACCGGCGTCATGTGGTCGCAGGCCATGTACTACTGCGGCCTCAAGCACGGGCCGGGCGCGCGGCTGCCGACGGAGGAGGAGTGGGAAGCCGCGGCCCGCGGCGCCCAGGCGCACCGGTTCCCCTGGGGCGACGCCTGGGTCTCCGGGGCCGCCAACGTCCAGTCGACGAGGCGCGGCCGCGTGGCGCCCGCGGGCAGCTTCCCGCTCGGCGATTCGCCGCAGGGCGTGAGCGACCTGATCGGGAACGCCTGGGAGTGGACGGCGTCGCCGATGAAGGCGTATCCCGGCGGATCGCGGCCGCCGCGCAGCGCGGACACCTACGTGATCCGCGGCGGCGGCTTCAACACGCCCGACTCCATCGCCGACGCGACCTATCGCGGCTACCAGCCCGCGGTCGCCGCCCCCGCGGCCTTCGCGGCGACCGGCTTCCGGTGCATGGCCCCGGCGGCGCCGCGGCCGTGACCGGCCCGGGCCGCCCTGGCGACGGCACGCGGCCGTGGTCTATGTTCAGATCGTTCCCGCAAGCGACGGGTCGTCGTTCGGTGCGCCGGTGACCGGCGCGCCCCGCTCCGGCCGTTGGGGGGCCCATGGCTGTCGCTGACCTGCTGACCGTCTCGGTCGCGCCCGCACCAGGCGAGCGGCCCCGTGACCACGAGCTCGACCTGTTCGGGCTCACCCACCGCGGCAAGGTGCGCAAGGAAAACCAGGACCACTTCCTGCTGGCCACGGTCCACCACCAGGTCGTCGTGCACGGCACCAGCCTGCCCGGGCCCGACAAGCTCCCGCTGCGCGGCGAGCGGCTGGCGACGATCATGCTGGTGGCGGACGGCGTCGGCGGCGGCGTGGCGGGCGGCCGGGCGAGCCAGCTCGCGGCGGAGAAGGTCACGGCGTACGTCGCCTCCACGCTCAGGTCCTACCAGGCCGCCGGTTCCGCGGACGAGACGGACCTCCAGGCCGCGCTGCGGGCCGCGGCTCTCGAGGCGCACGCCGCCGTCCGCGGCGAGGCCCGGGACGCCGCGCCCTCCGACAGCGGGGCCCCCGCTCGCGCGATGGCGACCACGCTGACGCTCGCGATAGCCGTGTGGCCCTGGGCGTACGTCGTGCAGGTGGGCGACAGCCGCTGCTACTACTACTGGGACGGCGAACTGCGCCAGGTCACGCGCGACCAGACGGTGGCCCAGGATCTGGTGGACAGCGGCGTGCTGAAACCGGAGCGGGCGGCGACCTCGCCGTTCAGCCGCGTGCTGGCGAGCTCGATCGGCGGCGACGAGGCGAGTCCGGTGGTGACCCGCCTGAACATCCGGGAGCGGGGCTGCGTGCTGCTGCTGTGCAGCGACGGGCTGACGACCCACGTCGCCGACCCGGAGATCGCGGCGCAGCTGCGCGCGATGGAGTCGTCGGAGCAGCTCGCCCGGTCGCTGCTCGACCTCGCGCTCGAGCGCGGCGGCACGGACAACATCACGGTGGTGGTGGGCAGGGCCCGGGGCCGACCCTCGGAGGCCTGAGCGCGGCGCGGCGCCGCGCGTCCGTTGACCGCGGGCACCCCGCCCGCTTAAGGTGCGGCGTGCAGACCCGGCTCGTCGCGCTGTGTCTCGCGGTGGCGTGCGCGCTCCCCGCGGCCGCCCGCCCGCAGGAAGGTCCCCGCGGCGTCCTCGCGCCGGCGATCGCGCCGCTGTTCGGGGGCCGCCTGTGGCGGCACGCCACCTGGGGCGCGCTGGTCGTGAGCCTCACGCGCGGCGACACGCTGTTCTCCTACCACGCCGACCGGCGCTTCCTGCCCGCCTCCAACGCGAAGCTGTTCACCACGGCCGCCGCGCTGCACTACCTGGGTCCCGGGTTCCGGTTCGTCACGGTGCTGTTCGGCGACGGTCCGGTCCAGGACAGCGCCCTCTACGGCAACCTGATCCTGTACGGCACCGGCGACCCGACGTTCGGGCTCGACACCGCCGACCTGGCGCCGTTCGCCGACAGCGTGGTGCGCGCCGGCATCCGCCGCGTGCGCGGCGACATCGTGGGCGACGCGTCGTTCCTCGGCGCCGAGCTGGCGGGGCCCGGCTGGTCTGCCGACAACCTCGACGAGCCGTTCGCGGCGCCGCCCTCCGCGCTGGGCGCCGCCGCCAACCGGATCCGCGTCGTCGTCGAGCCGGGCGACGGGCCGGGCGCGCCGGCGACGTTCACCGTCGACCCGCCCAGCGACTACTACACGTTCAGCTGCACCGTGCGCACCGGCCGCTCCCGCAGCCGCACGAGGATCGACGTGCAGCGCGGCCCCTCGGGCGGCGTGGTGACCCTGAGCGGCACGATCTCCCTGCGGCGGCGCTCCTGGACCACCGAGATCGTGGTGCGCCAGCCGGCGGTGTTCGCCGCGGGCCTGCTGCGCCAGCTGCTCGCGGCGCGCGGCGTCACCGTGCAGGGCACCACCCGCAGCGTGACCGACGAGGCGCCGGATCGCGCCCGGACGCTGCTGGCCTGGACCCGCGACCCCGCCGGCGAGCCGTTCGACGGCACCATCGCGCTGAGCGTCTCGCCGACGCTCGGGGCGCTGGTGACGATGATCAACCACCGCAGCGACAATCTCTCGGCGGAGCTGGTGTTCCGGTCGGTCGGCCGGTCGGTGGGCGGCGCCGGCACCTTCGCGAGCGGCGCCAACGCCGTGGCGCGCTTCCTGACCGACGAGGTCGGCATCGCGCCGTCGAGCGTGCAGGTCAGCGACGGCTCCGGCCTCTCGCTGCTCGACGAGGCCACGCCCCGCTCGCTGGTCCAGCTGCTGGCCTACGAGCGCCGCGTGCCCGAAGGCGACCAGTTCTGGGGCTCGCTTCCGGTGGCGGGCGAGGGACTGCGGCGGCGGATGGAAGGCACGGCGGCCGAAGGGAAGCTGCGCGCCAAGACGGGCACGCTGAACGACGCCTCGGCGCTGACCGGCTACGTGACCGCGGCCGGCGGCGAGGAGCTCGCGTTCTCGATCATCGTGAACGACCCACCCCGCATCAAGCGGGCGCGGGACGTGCAGGATCGGATCGGCGTGGTGCTCGCGAAGTTCAGGCGGGAGGGCGACGAGTCCGGCGACACGGGGGCCATGAAGTAGCCGGCGCCATCCGCGCGCGGCCCGCGGCCCGGCCCTCACTCCATCCTTCGGCTCAGCTCCGCGTCCCTGCGTCCGCGAGTCCCGGGACGCCGTCCCGTCCGCGCGCCGCCCGCACGGCGCGCTCCACGGCCGTCTCCGTCGCCGCCCGCGCCAGCTGCTCGATCTGGACCGCGGGTGCCGTGACCGCTCCCGCCGAGCAGGCGAAGACGACGTCGCCGTCCAGGGCGGTGCCCGACGGCACCACGCGGCGCGCGAGGGCGTCGCCGCCGGCGCGGGCCACCCCGCCCAGGGCCACCCGGTCGAGGGCGACGTTGGTCGCCACGACCACCAGGGTGGTGTGATGGGCCGCGCGCAGCGCGCCGCCGGGCACTCCGCCGCCGGCCAGGTGCTCCGCCGATCCGGCGAAGCCGCCGCCCGCGCGCCGGGCGCCCGCCAGCACGCGGCCGGAGCCGTCGAGCACGTCGCCGAACGCGTTCACCACGGCGAGCGCGCCGACCACCACGTCGCCTGCGCGCACCGACCACGAGCCGACGCCCCCCTTCATCGCCCACTCGAGGCCGAGCGCCTTGCCCACCGTGGCGCCGGTGCCGGCGCCGACCGAGCCCTCGGCCACGACCGCGCCCGCGGCCTCGCAGCACGCGACGCCCGTCTCCGCCGTCGGACGCGCGTCGAACCGGCCCAGCGGCAGCAGGTCGAAGACCACCGCCGCCGGCACGATCGGAACCACGCCGCCCCCGACCTTGAAGCCCCGGCCGCGAGCCTCCAGCCACCGCATCACGCCGTCGGCCGCCGCGAGGCCGTACGCCGAGCCCCCGGTGAGGACGATCGCGTCCACGCGGCCGGCCAGCGCCTCCGGCCGGCAGGCGTCGAGCTCGCGCGAGCCGGTGGCGCGCCCGCGCACGAACGCCGTGCACGGCATCCCGTCGGGGGAAGCCAGTACGACCGTGCAGCCGGTGGCGCCCGGCGCGTCGGTCGCGTGGCCGACGAGCAGGCCCGGAACGTCGGTGATGGAAGGAGTCATGGCGCTCGCGGGCGAACGCTAGCCCGCGGCGAGAGCCAGCGTCAAGCGCCGGACGGCGGCGCGGCCGGGCCGGGCAGCGGCGCCCGCAGCCGCTTGCCGCCCCGGCCGGCCGGCCCTAGCTTCGCGGCGTGACGGCCTCGGGAAGCAGGACGCGCGTGCTGATCGTCGAGGACGACCCGTCCCTGCGGTCCGCCATCGGCGCGTTCCTCGAGCGGCTCGGCCACCAGGTGCTCCAGGCCGACAACGCCGAGCAGGCGCTCGAGCTGCTCGCGACCCAGCGCCTGTCGGCCATGCTGTGCGACATCCGGATGTCGGGGATGTCGGGCATCGAGCTGTTGCCGAAGGCGCTCGCCGGCGACCCCGACCTCGCGGTCATCATGCTCACCGGCGTGGACGAGCCGCGCGCGGCGATCTCCTGTCTCAAGCTCGGCGCGGCCGACTACCTCATCAAGCCGGTGGACCTCGAGGAGCTGCAGCACGCCCTCCAGTCCGCGCTGCGCAAGCGCGACCTCGAGCTCGAGCGGCGGGGCCTCGAGGAGTGGCTGGCCCACGAGGTCGCCGCGCGCACCAAGGAGCTGGTGTCGCAGTCGCGCCAGCTGAGCCGGCTGTCGGTCCACGTCCTGGCCGCGCTGGTCGACGCGCTCGAGGGCAAGGACCCGGCGCTGCGCGGCCACTCGCAGCGGGTGGCCGACCTCAGCGGCCGCATCGCCGTCCGCCTCGGCCTGCCCGACGACGAAATCGAGGCCGTGCGCGCGGCGGGGCGGGTGCACGACGTCGGCAAGCTCGCGCTGCGGGAGCCGGGCCTCGAGCTCAGCGTGCCGCCGAGCGACGAGATCGCCGCGCCGCAGGACGACCCGGATCTCGCGATGCGGCTGCTGCAGCCGCTGGCGCACCTCAAGGGCGTCGCCGAGATCGTCCGCTACCAGCACGAGCGCTACGACGGGAAGGGCGTGCCCGAGGGGCGGCGGGGAGAGGAGATTCCGCTCGGAGCCCGCATCGTGGCGGCGGCGAGCGTGTACGACGAGCTGTCGGTGCGGGGCCCGGACCGGACCGCCCTCGAGCCGCGCGAGGCGATCGCGAACCTGCGATCGCTGGTCGGGCTGATGCTCGACCCGAAGGTGTTCGCCGCCCTCGTGCTCGAGGTGGCCGGGCCGGGCTAGGTCGGCCGGGCGGAGGTCGGCGGCGGGAGGTTCGCGGGCTCCGGCATGCCGCGCTTGCCGCGGCACGCCTTGCACAGCGTGATGCCGCGGAATCCGCAGATCAGGCACACGAAGGTCCCGCAGTCGTCGCACGGCGCTCCCTCGGAGGCGCGCTCCTGGTTCCCGCAGGACCGGCAGACCATCATGTCGACTTCCGGCATGACTCCCTCCAGGCGCCTCAGACGTCGAGCGCGTACACCTTGATCTTGTTGATGAGCGTGGCGCGCGAGATGCCGAGCTCCTCCGCGGCGCGGGTGCGGTTGCCCCCGTGGCGGCGCAGGGTCCGCTCGATGTGGCGGCGCTCCACCTCCGCGAGCGAGGCCGCCTCGCGCGCCGGGGCCGGCGCCTGGCGCCGCCCCACTTCGGCCGGGAGGTGCTCCGCCCCCAGCCGCTCCGCCCCGCGGGCCAGGATCAGCGCCCGCTCCAGCACGTTCCGCATCTCCCGGATGTTGCCCGGCCACGCGTAGTCGAGCAGGCGCTCCAGCACCTCGGTCGTGAAGTCCGCGGGGCTGTCCGGCAGCTCGGCGCGCAGCTCCGCGAACAGGCGGCGCAGCAGCGCCAGCCGGTCCTCGCGCGCCCGCTCCCGCAGCGGCGGCAGGTGCAGCGGGATGACGTTCAGCCGGTAGTACAGGTCCTCGCGGAACCGGCCCCGCCGCACCGCGTCCGAGATGTCGTGATTGGTGGCCGCGATCAGCCGCACGTCCACCTGGATCTCCCGCGTCCCGCCCAGCCGCCGGAAGCTCTTCTCCTCGATCGCCTTGAGCACCTTCGGCTGCAGCTCCGGCGCCAGCTCGGCGATCTCGTCGAGGAACAGCGTGCCGTGGTCGGCGATCTCGAACAGTCCCTGCTTGCGGTCCTTGGCGTCGGTGAACGCCCCCTTCTCGTGGCCGAACAGCTCCGAGTCGAGGAACGTCGCCGACAGGCCCGCGCAGTTCACGTCCACGAACGGCGCCTCCCGCCGTCCGGAGAGGCGGTGCAGCAGCCGTGCGACCCAGCCCTTGCCGCTGCCGCTCTCGCCGGTGATCAGCACGGTGGTGCGATCCGATTCCGCGAGCAGCACCAGCTGCCGGGCGAGGTCACGCATCGGCTTGGACACGCCGAGCACGTCGTCGCCGCCGGCCGGCGCGAGCCGCGACACCAGCAGGGCGTTGTGGCGGCGCAGGCGCACCTTCTCGACCGCGCGCGCCGCCGCAGCCGCGAGGATCGGCATGTCGACCGGCTTGGTGAGGAAATGCTCCGCGCCCAGCTGCATCGCGCGCACCGCGGTGGCGATGTCGCCGTGGCCCGTCAGCAGCAGCACCGAGGCGTCGTCCCGGCGCAGCTCCTCGAGCACCTGGAGCCCGTCCATCCCCGGCAGCCGGAGGTCGAGGACCACGACGTCGGGCCGCTGGCGCGGGAACGCCTCGACGGCCGCCTCGCCCGTCGACTCGCGGAACACCTCGTAGCCGAGCCGCTCGAAGTAGTCGCCCACGGCGCGGAGCACGTCGGCATCGTCGTCCACGACCATGATGGAGTCGGACATGCGACCTCAGGCCAGCAGGGCCGGCGAGCGCCGCAGCACGGCGACGGCCGCGTCGGCCTCGGCGGCGCCGAACTGCGTTTCACGCCCGGCGCGGAGCTCGTCGAGCACCGCCGCGGGCTCGCGACGCGCCCGCCACGGTCGGGGCGCGCACATCGCGGAGACCGCGGCCGCGGTGCCCAGCGCGCGCGCCAGGGCCGGGATGTCGTCGCCCGCCAGGCCGCCCGGGTAGCCGTTGCCGTCGAACCGCTCCTGGTGCGCCGCGACCGCCGCCACCACCGCGCGGTCGGCGCCGAGGCGCTCGATCCACCGCGCGCCGAGGGTGGGATGCACGCGGATCAGGTGCTGGGCGGCGCGGTCCATCGTCGCGCCGGAGTGCAGCTCCGCCTGGGGCACGGCGAGCATGCCCACGTCGTGCACCCGCGCGGCCAGCAGCAGGCGCTCGCGGTCCAGGCCGAGCTCCTCGCCGAACGCGGCCGCCAGCCGGCCGGTGCGCGCGGAAAAGCCGGCGCGGAAGGGGTCGGCCCGCTCGTAGGCGCTGACCACCTCGCCGAGCACCGTGAGGACCGGCCCCGCGGCCGCCGCGCCCGCGGCCGCCGCCGCGCGGAACGCACGCAGCTCGGCCGCGACGGAGACCTCGTGGGCCAGCTGCTCGGGCTGGAAGGGCTTGAGCACGTAGCCGTCGGCGCCGCGGCCGAGCGCCTCGACCACCGCGGCGCCGTCGCTCGCGGCGGCCATCACGATGACGCTGGGAGGCTCGCGGAGCACCCGGACGTCCGCGAGCAGGTCGAGCCCGGACTTGCCCGGCATCTCGATGTCGGTGACCACCAGGTCGAACGCGTCCCCGGACAGCCGGGCCGCGCCCTCGGTGCCCGAATAGGCCGCGACGCACACGGCGCCGTCCTGCTCGAGCCGCCGCACCACCGCGGCGGCGATGGCGCGCTCGTCGTCCACCACGAGCACGCGCCGGCCGGCGAGCGGGGAGGTCATGGCGCGAAGTTAGCGGCCATCGCCGGTCCGGGCGAGCGACCGCGGCAGCGGGGCGAAGATGGTCAGCGAGCGCGGCAGCAGCTCCACCAGCATCGGCGTCGATCCGAGCGCCTCGCCGTCGGCTTCGACCGGGAGGACGGGCTCGCAGCTCAGCTGCACCCGGCGGCCGCGGTAGAAGGTGATGCCGGCGTCCGCGTCGGGCCGGCGCTGGAGCATCCGCCACACCAGCCGCAGCGCGGACGCGTAGGACCCGGCGTCGAGCATGGCCACGTCGAGCACCCCGTCGTCCGGGGCGATGTCGCCGGCCAGGGGCAGCAGCCGCGGCACGATGTGCCCGCAGTTGGCGACCAGCACCGTGGCGGCGTGCCCCTCGTACACCACGCCGTCGACCTCGACCCGCGTCGCCGCCCGCACCAGGTGCGTGGCCATCACCATCGCGCGCGCCACGTACGCGGCGACGCCGAAGCGCCGCTTGTGGTGCTGCTCGGTTTCCGCCATCAGGTCGGCGGCGAAGCCCGCGGCGCAGTTGACGGCGAAGTAGCGCGACCCCGCCGCGGTGGTGAGCCGGCCCAGGTCGATCGTGCGCGTCGTCCCCGCCGCGATCGTCTCGGCCGCGGCCACGTGCGAGCGGCTGATGCCGAGGTTGCCCGCGAGCACGTTGCCGGTGCCGCCGGGCAGCAGGCCCAGGGGCAGTCCCGTGCCCACGAGTCCGGCGGCCACGTCCATCACCGTGCCGTCGCCCCCGTGCGCGATCACCACGTGGGTGCCGGCGGCCGCGGCCGCGCGCGCCAGCCGCTCGCCGTCGCCCGTCGCACCCGTGGATTCCACCACGATGCGGAAGCCGCGCGCCTCCAGCCGCCGCCGCGCCTCCGCCAGGCCCCGGCCGCCGGCCCGCGCCGCCGCCGGATTGGTGACGATCAGCGCGTCGGTCACGGCGTGCCCCACTGCCAGAACAGGTCGAACCCGATCTGGTACGGTGCCGGCGGCCGGATCTGGAAGCCCACCGGACGGCACTCTTCGACGGTCGGCTCGATGCTCGCCTCCATGGTGAAGCGTCCGGTCAGGCGATGTTCCACGCTGGCGCCGAGCGCCTGCGACGACAGCCCCCGCGCCACCTGGCACAGGCCGGCGTTCAGCGTGAGGAAGGTGCGCTCACCCAGCTGCGTGCCCGCCTCGACCCGCGTGCTGCTGAAGATGTCCCCTACCGTTCCGCCGCCAGGCCGGATGGCAATGTAGTCGACCGGGATGCCGAGGTTGGTGACCAGCGTCTGCTCCAGCTCGCCGGAGAGGGCTCCCGCCAGGCCCGCCATGGCGCCCTGGAAGATGGCCTGCTCACTCGTGCTCGTCGCTGTGCCGCCCCCGCCCCCGCCCCCGCCCCCGGAGGCCAGGTCGAAGGAGGGCCGGCCGAACAGCAGGTAGGAGACGATCTCGGTCTCCGAGAGCGGCGGCCGCTCGTCGCTCTCCAGCGAGAGCTTGGGCACCAGCAGGGTGCCGCCGATGACGGCGCGCACTACCAGGTCCCCGCCGCTCACCGACCGCACCGTGTGCTCGGCCGCGATGTCGAGCACCGGGTTGAGGTCCGGCGTCCCGAAGAACCGCACGGTGCCGCGCGTGACCCGGAATTCCTTGGCCGTCGGTCCCACCACCAGCCGGTAGGTGCCCCGGACGGCGCGCAGCGTGCCGTCGAGCCGGTACCGGCTCGCCCCCGCCTCGACGTCCTTGGCCACGGTGAAGCTCCCGGCGAGCTGGATGTTCGCCTCGTGCGACCGCAGCCACACGTCCGGTCCCATCGCCACGGTGAGATCGCGGATCCGCAGGCTGTCGAGCAGCACGTTCTGCACGCTCGGACCGAGGCCGGTCGCCTGGGCCAGGCTCGAGTCCACCACCGCCCGGAACTCCGGGTCGTCGAGGTTGACGATCCGCTTCTCCACCAGGTCCGCGAAGGCGAGGAACCCCGCGTCCACTACCACGCCGCCGGTCAGGGTCGCGCCGACCGCGGGTCCGGCCAGCCGGAGCTCGCCGGTGACCGTCAGGCCGGCGAAGTCGCGCTGGCTGAACGCGCTGAACGAGCGCGCCTTCAGCGTGAGATCCAGCATCGGGTGGGTGAGCGCCTCGAACCGCACGTCCCCGCCGATGGCCAGCGTGCCCGCGCCGCCGCGGAGCCGCGCATCCTCCACCCGGAGCCGGTCGCCGGAAAGCGACAGCCTGGCCTCGATGCCGCTGTAGCGTGCGCCGAGGGCCGGAATGCCGACCGCTCCGTCGACGATGCGGGCGCTGCCCGTCAGGTCGGGCCGCTCCCAGGTGCCCTCCACCGAGACGTCCGCGACCAGCCGGCCGCTGACGCCGCGCACCAGCGGCGTGAGCGCGTCGAGGATCGCGAGGTCGACGGAATCGGCGCGCACCCGGATCCGCAGCGAGTCCGGCAGCTGGCGCCGCGCCACCGCCTCGAGCGCCAGGTCGAGCGGCAGCGACCCCGAGGCGTTCACCACGCGCCCGCCGCCGTTGCCCAGCCCGCCGCTGAAGACGAGCCGCCGGTCGGCGTAGCTCGCGGAGCCCTCGAGCCGGGGCGCGTGGAAGTCGCCGAACCGGCCGTCGGTGACGCCGGCCGCCGCCTCGATGCGCGGGCTCCCCGCGGGGCCGACCACGCGGACCCGCGCGTCCAGCAACCCGCCGATGCCCGTCGTGTCCAGCTCGGCGAGCGCGTACAGGTCCCACAACGGCACGCTGTCGGCCTCGAGCGACAGGTCCCCGGGCTGCGCGCGCGGCACGCGACCCGTGATCCGGACCAGGCCGCCGCTCTCGGCGCGCAGCTCGAGCGAGTCGACGGCGACGGCGTCCGCCGACGAGACGATCGAGGCAGGCCGCGCCAGCTGCCACACCCGCTGCGGCAGCGCCAGCCGCCCGGCGGTGACGCGCGCGGTCCATCCGGTCGAGTCCAGCCCCAGCGCCAGGTCGGTCTCGACCGACGACCCGAGACCGAACGCCGCGGCGGCGTGCAGCCGCAGCGAATCCAGGGGCCCGGACGCGCCGACCGCGACCTGCTGGTACCGCATGCCGTCGACGGCGAGCGTCTCGGCGCTCGCCCGCAGGCCGAACACCCAGCCGCGCGCGGACCGCTCGAGCGAGCCTGCCGCGTGCGCGGCCATGGCGGCGATCGGCCCGAGCGCGACGCTGTCCACGGACACGTCGCCCTGCGCGGTCCACGCCGCGGTCGTGCCGACCACCTGCCCGCTGACCCGTCCCGCGCCGCCGAGCCCGAACGGGGTCGTGTCTCCGGCGGCCTTCCGCGCCCACGAGACCAGCGGCCAGACCTTCTCGAGCGTGTCGGCGCGGAAGGCGAAGCGGAGCCGGCCCGCCGGCCGCCCCGGCCGGCCGAGCGAGCCCGTCGCCACGAGACCGACCTCCCGCTGATCGGCGTAGGCGGTATCGACGGCGACGGCGTCGCGCGTCAGCGTGAGGCTCGCGCCTGCGCGATCCAGCGCGATCCCCGCGACCTCGCTGCTGTCGAGCAGCAGCGCGAGGGTGCCCGTCGTCGGCGCCGTGTCGCTCGCCGTGGGCAGCACCACGTCCGCGCGCCACGTGCCGTCCAGCCGCGACGGCGGTCCCCCCGGCACCCGGCGCGCCAGGTCGATTCCCGAGAACGAGCCCGAACCGCGCAGGTGCACGGCGGAGTCGCGGGCCGCGATTTCGCCGCTCGCCCGCACGGCGCCGCCGGGACCGGACAGATCGGCCTCGTAGGCCAGCCCGGTCACGGGCCCGGCAAGCCGCACCCGGCCCGACACCATGCCCGCCAGGGCGACGCTGCGGTACGACCGCGCGACGTCGTCGAGCGACACCGAATCGGCCACGACGTCGGCATCGACCCGCAGCGTGTCCGCTAGGCCGAGCCGGATCGTGCCGCGCAGCCGCGACGGATCGCCCTCGCCGTCATCGTGCGACAGCGACCCGTCGAACGTCGCGGCTCTCCACGGGCCGTCGAGGTCGCCGGCCATCCCGAGCTCGCCGTGCAGTCCGACCGACGGCGCGAGCCGCTCGATGGTTTCCATCGACAGGCTCGCCCCGCTCACGGCGAAGTGATGGAACGTGAAGCCGTCGCGTCCCCCCAGCGTCACCACGCCCGAGCCCGTCAGCCGGTTCACCGGGTGTCCCGGCACCCGCTCGTCCGTGAACGCCAGGTCCGCGCCCACCGCGAGCCCCGTGAGCGGCCCGGACGCGGTGAGGTGTCCGCTCACGGCGCCGCCGACCGGCAGCCTGCCGACCAGCGGCTCGAGCACCGCCAGGTCGAGCGGCTTCGCGTCCATGCTGAGCTTGCCGATCCGCACCGGGCCGTCCGGCGGCGCCGCCAGCTCCACGGAGCCGCGCAGCGCGCTCCGCCCCGACCGCAGATCGGCGTCCGCGAAGCTCCACTCGCTCCCGTGCTCGAGCAGCCGGGCGCGGACGCGCACCCGCCCGCCGCCCGAGGCCGGCAGACCCGCGGCGGCCCAGCGGAAGTCCGCGAAGCTCGCGCGGCGCAGGTTGGCGGCCAGATCGAGCCGGGCGCGGCCCGGCCCCACACCCCGGCCCCAGCGCACCACGCCGTTGGCGGCGCCCACCGTGCCCGGGAGCGCGAGGTGGGGGAGCGCGAACCGCACCGAGTCGCCCTCGACCGTGGCGCGCCCCGCGGCATCGCGCACCACGGCGGCCGGGTCGGAGATCGTGACGGCAAGGTGCCGGAGGTCGATCGCGACGCCGGCCGTGTCAGGGTTCGAGGCGCGCAGCCGGGCGAGGTCCATCCGGATCCCGGTGAACTGGCGGATCCGCGGCGCCCCGCCGTCGCCGCGCTCCCGCAGCACGAGGACGCCGTGCGTCAGCCTCACGTCCCGCAGGTCCACCACCGGCCGGCGGCCCGGCGGTCCCTGGTGCGGACCGAGCAGCCTGAACAGGTGCTCGAGGTTGAGGTGCCCGTCGGCGCCTTCCTCGAGCGTCACGGCGGGGCCGTCGATCACGACGCGCGACAGGACGAAGCGACGCCGCACCAGGTCGGCGAGCGCGTAGCGGGCCGTGAGGTGCGCCACGCGGATCACCGGGCGGCCGTCCGGCGTGGCGAGCTCCACGTCGCGCGCGTCGACCTCGCGCCACAGCGGTCCGCCGAGCGAGCCCACCCGCACGCGGCCGTCCACCACGCCCTCGAGCGCGGCGACGGCGAGGCGGCGTGCCACCGCGTGTCCCGGTCCCGACGCCAGCACCAGCGCCGCCGCGGCGAAGGCGAGCACGACCACGCCCGCCACCAGCGCTCCCGCGAGGAGCAGCGCCCGCCGCGCCACTAGTACGCCTCTCCCACGCTGAACTGGAACTGCAGGCGCTGGAAGAACGCGGTGCCGCGCGGCGGACCGGGATAGTCCGACTGCACCAGCCGCAGCTCCTGCGGCGCGCCGCTGCTGGTGCGGATGACCTCGTAGAGCGGACCTCGCTGGCGCGGATAGTCGTTGTACGCGACGTCGAGCCGCACCGGGCCGAGCGGCGTCCCCACCCTCAGGCCCACGCCCGGCGTCACCTTGAGGCCCGACGGGATGAGGCCGGCCGCCGTCTGGTCCCACAGCTCGCCCGCGTCCACGAACGCGGCCAGCCGCAGCCGGCTCCCCCAGACGGGCGAGGGCATGCGCAGCTCGAAGTTCGCCAGACCGATCGCGTAGCTGCCGACCGGCGAGATTCTGAGGTTGACCGGCTCGTTCGCGCCGGTGGCGGAGTCCACCAGCACCGTGTCCGCCACGTACACGAGCGGTCCCATCTCGTTGCGCCCGAATCCGCGGACCGACGCCGGCCCCCCCGCGTAGAACCGCTCCTCCGGCGGCACGAAGCGGATGGAGGTGTCCACCACGAACGCCACGCCCGGCCGGATGACCCCGCCGCGCAGCCGCAGCGCCACGACCCAGCCGCGCTCGAGCTGCCAGTACCAGGAGCCTTCGGCCACCGCCTTGTTGTACGAGATCAGCCGCTCCGAGCCGACCAGCGGCGAGGCGTGCGACAGCTCGACCGACACCACCGAGCCGGCGGTCGGCTCGATCGGCGAATTCGCCGTGTTGCGCGTGAGCGAGAGGGACAGCGCCGCCTGGCGGTGCCGCTCCTTGAGCACGTCGATCGCCTGCTGCTCGCAGCGGTCGAAGTACACGCAGTACACGGCGGTGTCGGCCGTCGTGCTGCCGTAGGTCAGCCGGTACGACAGGGTCAGCAGGGAAAAGCGCCCCAGCCCGAACGACGCCGCGAGCGAGCTGCCGACGCCGTTCCGCTCGAACGCCTTGTATTCCGACCGGCGCTCGGCGAAGTCGGTCTGGGTGAGCGTGCTGCGCCGGCCGAACACCGCCGGCTGGGTGAACGTCGCCGACGCGAGGTAGTTGATCCGCTCCGAGAACGGGTCGCCCGACAGCGCCGAGCAGATCGAGTTGCTCAGCCCCCAGTCGGTCGGCGAGCCCACCCCGAGCTTGGACACCTTTCCCGCCAGGTCGAGCCGCAGCCCGTTCCCCAGGAAGTTGGCCGTCGAGAACGTGGTCTGCGCGCGGAAGCAGTCGATCGTCCCGTAACCGGCGCCGGCCCGCACCCGCGAGCGCGGCCCCTCGTTCACCTGCACCCGGATCCGCACCAGCGAGTCGGCGCCCGCCACGGTCGAGTCCTCGGCGATCCCGACGCTCACGTACCGGAACAGGTCGGTCTGGTAGAGGCTGCGCTGGGAGTCGTACAGGGCGTCCTGGCTGAACCAGTCGCCGTCGCGCACCGCCAGGGAGCGCCCGACGATCTTCGCGCTCACCGCCTGGTTGCCGCCGACCACGATGTCGCCGATGCGCGCGCGGGGACCGGGCACCGCTTCGTAGTCGGCGGCCGCCGTCCGGGCCGCCCGGTCCACCGTGTAGTTGCGGAACACGGAGGCGAACGGATAGCCGCGGTTCCCGAGCGCCGTGGCGACCGTGTCCGCCGAGGCGTCGAACTCCACCCGGTCGAACGGCTTCCCCTCCGACAGCGGCATTCGCCCCCTCAGCCGCCGCGCGTCGAGGACGCTATCCACGCCCCGCACCACGATCGAATCCACCAGCACCGGCGGTCCCTCGTCGATCCGGAACACCACGTCCACCGTGCCCGCGGTGCGAGCCACCGAGGTGTCCACCCGCGCCTCGAAGAAACCGTGGAGGCGGTACAGGATCTGGAGGCGCACCACGTCCCGCCGGAACTCCAGCTCGTCGAACAACCGCCGTTGTCCGAGCCCCAGGTGCTTGAGGAGTGGCACCCGGTACGTCCAGCTCGAGGCGCTGGTCGCGATCGCCGCTCCGAGGGTCAGGGCGTCGATCGCGTGGTTCCCGCGAAAGCTCACCGACGTGACCGTGCGCTCGGGAGCCTGTCCTGCCTGCGCCGCGAGGTCGCGGACGCCCAGCACCGCGACGGCGATCACGAGCCACGCCCTCACGCTGCCGGCGCAGGTCCGAGGAGGAGATCGAGGACAGGCTGCCGCACCCGAAGCATGTGTGAGGTTGAGAACCTGGGCTGGGCGGCGAGTGAACCGCGTGACTGGGCCGGCGCGCGCGAACTGTCGTACTTTCGTACACCTGCGACATGATGTCAACCGCTTGCGCGGAAACCACTTGTCCGCTGCCACGGCCCGCCGATGGCTGGCGAGAGCGCTCCGGCCGCCGTAGCTTGCCCGCGTGAAGATCTACACCAAGACCGGAGACGCGGGCGAGACGTCGCTCGCGGGCGGCAGCCGCGTGCCCAAGGACGACGTGAGGGTCGCCGCCTACGGCGACGTGGACGAGGCCAACGCGGCCATCGGCTCCGCGCGCGCCACCCCGCCCGCGGACCTCGCCGACCCCCTGCTGGCGGAGGTGCAGCGCGACCTGTTCGCCATCGGCGGTGCGCTGGCCTCCCGCGATCCCGCGGCGCTGCGCGCCGAGCAGCGTGCCAAGCTCGGCGTGACGGCGGAGCGCATCCGCGCGCTCGAGCGGGCCATCGACGACGCGGAGCGCGACCTCGCGCCGCTCAGGCAGTTCGTCCTGCCGGCCGGCGCGCCGAAGGCCGCCGCGCTCCACCTCGCGCGCACGGTTTGCCGCCGGGCGGAGCGCTCCACGGTCCGGCTGGCGCACGAGCAGCCGGTCGCCCCGGAGATCCTCGCCTACCTCAACCGTCTCTCCGACCTGCTGTTCGTCCTCGCCCGCCTGGCCAACCTCAGAGCCGGACAGCCGGACGTCATGTGGTGACCATCGGCATCCCGCTCACCGCCGATCAGGGTCCGTCGTACGAGGTCGTGCTCGGGTGCGGCGTGTGGAGCCGGCTGCCGGAGCTGCTCGCCGAGCGATGTCCGGCCCACCAGTACGCGGTGGTCTCCGACAGCCGGGTCGACACGCTGTACGGCGCGCGGATCGGCGGCCTGCTCGAGTCCGCCGGACTCCACGCCCGGTCGTTCGTCTTCCCCGCCGGAGAGTGGAACAAGGTCCGCGAGACGTGGGCGGACCTGTGCGACCGGATGGTGGCGGCGGGCATCGGGCGGGACGCCGCGGTCGTGGCGCTCGGCGGAG
>DASPTN010000153.1:0-23257 GCA_035623395.1 Gemmatimonadales bacterium
TGGGCTTCCCGGTGGCGATGTTCCCGGTGCTGTTCGCCATCGCCCGGACCGCCGGCTGGATCGCCCAGTGGCAGGAGATGCTGCTGGACAAGGAGCAGAAGATCGCGCGGCCCAGGCAGGTCTACGTCGGGGCCGCCGAGCGCGCCTACGTGCCGATCGACAAGCGGGGCAACGCGTGAAGCGGATCATCATCCTCGGCGCCGCGGGACGGGACTTCTTCAACTACCTCACCGTCTTCCGCGACGACCCGGAAGCCGACGTCGTCGCCTTCACCGCCCAGCAGATCCCCCACATCGCCGAGCGGAGCTTCCCGGCGTCGCTGGCGGGTCCGCGCCACCCGAAGGGCATCCCGATCCACCCCGAGCAGAAGCTCGAGGAGCTGGTCCGGTCGCTCAAGGCCGACCAGTGCGTGCTCGCCTACTCGGACCTGGCGGACGTGGACGTGATGCACCTGGCGGCGCGCTGCAACGCCGCGGGCGCCGACTTCGTGCTGCTCGGCGCGCGCCACGTGCTGCGCTCGACCAGGCCGGTGGTCGCGATCTGCGCGTCGCGCACCGGGGCGGGGAAGAGCCCGCTGTCGCGCGCGGTGGTGCCGTGGCTGCGCGAGCACGGCCAGCGCGTGGCGGTGATCCGGCACCCGATGCCCTACGGCGACCTCGAGGCGCAGCGGGTGCAGCGGTTCGCCTCCGAAGCCGACCTGGTGAAGCACAAGGTCACCGTCGAGGAGCGCGAGGAGTACGAGCCGCACATCGCCACCGGCTCGGTGGTGTTCGCGGGCGTCGACTACGCCGCCATCCTCCGCGCCGCCGAGCAGGAGGCGGACGTCATCCTGTGGGACGGCGGAAACAACGATACCTCGTTCATCCAGGCGGACCTGTATTGCACGGTGGTCGACCCGCACCGGGCCGGTCACGAGACCAGCTACTACCCGGGCGAGACGAACGTCCGCCTGGCGGACGTCGTCGTGATCAACAAGGTGGATACCGCCCCGGCGGAGGCGGTCGCCAAGGTCCGCGAGAACGTCAAGCAGCTCAACCCGAAGGCGCGCATCGTCGACGCGGCGTGCCCGGTGAAGGCGGCCGACCCGGCCGTCCTGAAGGGCAGGAAGGTGCTGGCGATCGACGACGGCCCGACGCTCACCCACGGGGGCATGGCGTTCGGCGCCGCGGTGCTCGCCTCGTGGGACGCGGGCGCGCGGGAGCTGGTGGATCCGCGGCCGTTCGCGGTGGGCGAGATCGCGGAGGCGCTGAGCAGGTACCAGCACGTCAAGCGCGCGCTGCCGGCCCTGGGCTACGGGGACAAGCAGGTGAAGGACCTCGAGGCCACGATCGCGCGCGCCGCCGAGGGCGGCGTCGAGGCCGTCGCGATCGGCACCCCGATCGACCTCGCCCGCCTGATCCGGATCCCGATCCCGGCCACCCGCGTGAGCTACTCGATCGCACTCAAGGGCGTGACGCTCGACCAGCTGCTGACGCCGGTGCTCGCCACGGCGGCGAAGGCGCGATAGACGACAGAACCAGTCGGTCTTCCGGCCCTGCAACCGTCCGCCCCGGCGTCAGAAACCCGACTTCGGGGCGGTCGTTCGTTCGAAAGCAAAAGCACCCGACCCGCGTCGCCGGTCTGTGCCCTTTTGCCGCGCAGGATTGTCCGGTTTGGCTCTCTAGGGCTGGAAACGGCTTGTCTTGGCCGTTCTCGTAACTCTCAACCCGCAACTCGCAACCAGCCTTACTGGCATATCCCTTGCTCCCCGAACGGGTTGCACGGCTTTGGAACGACCGCCCTCGACGGTGCGTGAAGGGCGCCCGCCGCCCGTCCGCCTCGAGGCAGGAGGAGACGGAACCCATGTCCCTGACGATGCCCGTTCCGGCTACCGGCCCGACGCTGACCCTCGACAACCTGCTGGACTCGCCCGGCGGACGGGAGCTCCAGAGCTGCATCCAGTGCGGCATCTGCGCGGGGACCTGCCCGTACGGCGAGGCGATGGACTACCCGCCGCGCCGCATCATCGGGATGCTGCGCGCCGGGCTGGCGGAGGAGGTGCTCGCCAGCGACAGCCTGCTCTTCTGCGTCACCTGCTACTCGTGCATGGCGAAGTGCCCGCGCGGCCTCCGGCTCACCGAGGTGCTGCTGCCCCTGGTGAAGGAGCAGGTGTTCGGCAGGCTGCCCGAGGTGCCGGCCGAGCTGCAGAAGGCGCTCCAGAACACGCACCGCTACGGCAATCCGCTGGGCGAGTCGCCGCGCAAGCGCTCCGCCTGGACGGCCGGCTCGCCCGTCCCGGTGCGCGTGCTCGCGACCGACTCGCGCCCGGTGGACGTGCTGTGGTTCACCGAGTGCTACACGGCCTACCACCCGCGCGGGCAGGACACCTGCCGGGCGACGGCGAAGCTGTTCGACGCCATCGGGGTGGATTTCGCGATCCTCGGCCACGAGGAGAAGTGCGCCGGGGAGTGCGCGCGGCTGGCGGGCGAGACCGGGCTGTTCGAGTCGCTCACCGACGCCAACCTGAAGGTCCTGGGCAAGTACGAGTTCGCGCGCCTGGTCACCTCCGGGGCGCACGCGTACGACGCGTTCACGCACGAGTACCGCGCGCTGGGGTTCGACCAGCCGGTCGAGCACACGACCGCCTTCTTCGCCCGCCGCCTGGATCGCCTCAAGCCGCTGCTCAGGCGCAAGCTGGGCGTCACGGTCACCTACCACGATTCGTGCGCGCTGGGGCGGCACAACGGGATGTACGACGAGCCCCGCGCGCTGCTGCAGGCGATTCCCGGCGTGAAGCTGGTGGAGATGGTGCACAACCGCGTCAACGCGACGTGCTGCGGCGGCGGAGGCGGGGGGATGTGGCTCGACACCTTCTTCAAGGCGCGGGGCCAGGAGCGGCTGGCCGACCGGCGCGTGAAGGAGGCCGTCGCCACCGGCGCGGACGTGCTCGCCGTCTCGTGCCCCTACGAGGTGTCGCGGTTCGAGGACTCGCTCAAGGTGCTCGGCTACGAGAAGCGGATGGTGGTGCGTGACGTGACCGAGCTGCTCGCGGAGGCGCTGGGAGCCCCGGAGGCCGCATGAACGTCCTGGTCCTCATGAAGATGGTGCCGGACATCGTCGAGGAGCTGGAGATCGGCGCGGACGGCCGGTCGCTGGACCTCGACGCGGTGCGGCCGATCGTCAGCGAGCGCGACGACCACGCGCTCGAGCAGGCGCTGCTGCTCAAGGAGCGCGCCGGCGCCACGGTGACGGTGGTGGCGCTGGAGGCGCCCGAGGTCGACGAGGTGCTGTTCACGGCGCTGGCGAAGGGCGCCGACCGCGCCGTGAAGGTGACCGGCGTCGAGCCGGCGCCGCCGACGGCGGCCGCCGCGGCGGTCCTCGCGGCGGTGCTGCCGAAGGTCCCCAACCTGATGCCGGTGGACCTGGTGCTCGCGGGTTGCCAGGCCATCGACGATCTGGACGGCGTGCTGGCGCCCTCACTCGCCGAGCGGCTCGGCGTCCCGTACCTCGGCATCGTCACCGGCATCACGGTCGAGGCGGCGGGGGCGGGCGGTACGGCCTCGGTGCTCAAGGAGTTCGCGGGCGGCACCCGCGGCCGCTACACGGTGTGCCTGCCGGCCGTGCTGGGCGTGCAGGCGGCCGAGAAGCCGCCGCGCTACGTGCCCGTGGCGAAGGTGCGGGCGGCGATGAAGGCGCGCACGCTCGAGGAGATCCCGGCGGGCGACGGGGGCGCCGCACAGCTCGTGGAGGTGGCGGCGATGACCAAGCCCGAAGCCGCGGGGAAAGCCGAGATGCTCGAAGGCGATCCCGGGGCGGTGGCGGCGAAGCTGGTGGAGATCCTCGCCGCGCGCGGACTGGCGTGAGGAGGCACCGACCATGACCGGAAACGTCTGGGTGCTGGCGGAGCACTGGAGGGGACGCCTCTCCGACCTGACGCTCGAGGCGCTCGCCCTCGGCCGGGAGCTCGCAAGCGGCTTCGGGAGCCCCCTGGAAGCGGTGCTGCTGGGCGGCCCCGCGCTGGCGACAGGCCTCGGCGCGGCGGACAAGGTGCTGAGCGTGGACCACCCGTCGCTGGCGGAGCCCAATCCGGAGGCGTACTGCCGCGCGCTGGCCGCCCTCATCAAGGCGCGCCAGCCGGCGGTCGTGCTGGTGCCGCTGTCGAACGTCTCGGCGGACGTGATCGGTCTGCTGCCGGCGCGCCTCGGAGCGGCGCTGCTCAACTTCTGCCGCGACGCGCGCGTCGTGGACGGCAAGCTCGAGGCGCGGTGCCTGCTCTACGGCGGCAAGTTGGAGACCACGGTGACGGTCGCGGCGGCGCCGGCGTTGGTCGGGCTGCTGCCGGGCTCGCGGCCCGCCGCGGCGACGGGCGGATCCCCGGCGGTCGAGGCGGTCACCGCCGACCTGCCGGCGGAGGGCCGGGTCCGGTTCGAGGAGTACCTCGATCCCGCGCCGGGGGATGTGGACGTCACCCAGCAGGCGGTGCTCGTCTCGGTGGGCCGCGGCATCCAGACCCAGGACAACATCGCGCTGGCGGAGGACCTGGCGGCGGCGCTGGGAGGCGTCGTGTCGGCGTCGCGGCCGGTCATCGACCAGGGTTGGCTGCCGCTCACGCGCCAGGTCGGCAAGTCCGGCGCGACGGTGAAGCCCAAGCTGTACTTCGCCGCCGGTATCAGCGGCGCGCCCGAGCACGTGGAGGGCATGAAGGGCGCCGAGCTGATCATCGCGGTGAACACCGATCCGGGCGCGCCGATCTTCGGCGTGGCCCATTACGGCATCGTGGCGGACGCGCTGGAGGTGCTCCCGGCGCTCACCGACGCCGTCAAGGCGCGAAAGGGGTGACGGCGATGCCGGATCCCGCGCTGTCGCGCTACGTCGGCGTGCCGGGGTGGGTGGCGCTGTGGGTCCTGGCCGCCGCGGCCTTCGCGCTCTTCGGGCGCCGGGTGGCGCGCATCGTCGGCGTGCTGCGCCGGGCGCGCGCCGAGGTGCGCTGGGACCGGGCGCCGCGCCGCCTCGCCATCGCCCTCGCGAACGTCTTCGGGCAGCCGCGCCTCGTCGAGGAGCGGGCCATCGGCGTGGCGCACCTCGCCATCTTCTGGGCGTTCGTCTTCTTCGCGACCAGCTTCTTCTGGAACCTGGTGCGCGCGCTGGTGCCGGCGCTGCCCCTGCCGTACGCGGACGAGATGGTGTGGATGGCGGCGGCGATGGAGGTCCTCGCCGCCCTCGCGCTGGCGGGCCTCGCCGTCGCGGCGCTGCGCCGCTACGTGTGGACGCCGCCGGGGCTGGAGCGGACCCGCGACGCCAGCATCGTCCTGGCGCTGATCACCCTGGTGCTCGTGACCTTCCTCGGCGCCGAGGGAGCGAAGGCCGTGGCCGGGTCGGGGGTCGCCCTGCCGGTGGGCCGCGCGGTGGGCCGGGCGCTGGCGGGCCTCGGACTCACGGCCGCCGGCGGGGCGACGCTGTACGTCGCGCTGTGGTGGGCGCACATGGCCACCGTGCTCGGGTTCCTCGCCTATCTGCCCTACTCGAAGCACGGCCACCTCATCTTCTCGCCGTTCGGGGTGTTCTTCACGTCGCTCGAGCGCGGCGCGATGCCGGCCGAGTCCGAGGGCGCCGCGAAGCTCGAGGACTTCACCTGGCGCCAGCTGTTCAACGGGCTCACCTGCGCCGAGTGCGGCCGCTGCGAGCGCGCCTGCCCCGCGCACGGGGCGGGCTTCGCCCTGTCGCCGCGGGAGCTGGTCCACAAGATGAAGCTGCTGGTGACCGAGGCGGCGGCGCACGCGGCCGTGCCGGCCGCGGCGACTCCCGCCGGCGATCCGGCCGGCACCGCGGCGGGCGTGGGCGGCGCGGGCGCGCCGTCGTTCGTGGGCGACGTCGTGCGGCCGGAGGAGATCTGGGCCTGCACCACCTGTCTCGCCTGCATGACCCGCTGCCCGGTGTTCAACGAGCACGTGCCGCTGGTCGTGGAGATGCGCCGCCACCTCGTCTCGCAGGGCGCGATGGAGCAGCGGCTCCAGGACGTGCTGGTCAACCTGCAGCGCTACGGCAACTCGTTCGGCAAGTCGCCCCGCACCCGTCCGGCGTGGACGGCGGGGCTCGACTTCCCGGTGAAGGACGCGCGCAAGGAGCCGGTGGACTGGCTGTGGCTGGTCGGCGACTACGCCTCGTTCGATCCACGGGTGCAGGAGGTGACGCGGGCGGCGGCGCGGGTGTTCCGCCGCGCCGGCCTCGACTTCGGCATCCTCCACGACGCGGAGCAGAACGCCGGCAACGACGTGCGGCGGGTGGGCGAGGAGGGGCTGTTCGGCGTCCTGCGGGACAAGAACCTCAAGGCGCTCGAGAAGGCGAAATTCCGCGCGATCGTCACGACCGACCCGCACACCTACCACGCGGTCAAGGCCGAGTACGGCGACGGCACGGGGCCGCTGGCCGGGGTGGAGGTGGTGCACGCGACCGAGCTGCTCGCCCGCCTGGTGGCGGAGGGCCGGCTGGTGTTCGAGACGCCGGTCCGGGGCACGGTCACGTACCACGACCCGTGCTATCTGGGGCGCTACCACGACGTCTACGAGGCGCCCCGCCGGCTGCTCGCGGCGCTCGGCGCCGAGCTGCGGGAGATGCCGCGCAACCGCGACGCGGCGCTGTGCTGCGGCGCGGGCGGCGGCCGGATCTGGATGGAGGACGTGGCGGGCATCAGGGAGCGGCCCGCCGAGTCGCGGGTCAAGGAGGCGGCGGGCGTCCGCGGGGTGCGGACGCTGGTCGTCAGCTGTCCGAAGGATCTCGTGATGTTCCAGGACGCGGTGAAGACCGCGCAGCTCGAGGGTTCTCTTGTGGTCCAGGACCTGGTGCAGCTGGTCGAGTCGGCCGGCGCCATGGTCGCGAGGAGCGACGCACATGCGTACGCCTGAACAGGGTGACGGGCAGGGCGTGAGGATCGGGGTCTACGTCTGCCATTGCGGGACCAACATCGCGGGCACGATCGACGTGCACGCCGTGGCGGAGCACGCCGCGAAGCTGCCCGGGGTCGTGGTGTCCCGGGAGTACAAGTACATGTGCTCCGATCCCGGGCAGGAGCTGATCAAGCAGGACATCAAGGACCACCAGCTGGACCGGATCGTGGTGGCGTCCTGCTCGCCGCACCTGCACGAGAAGACGTTCCGCGGGGCGGTGTGGAGCGGCGGCCTCAACCCGTTCCAGTTCCAGATGGTGAACATCCGGGAGCACGCCTCCTGGGTGCACACCGACAAGGCGGCGGCGACGGAGAAGGCCGACGCTTTGGTGCGGGCGGCGGTGCGCCGGGTGCGGCACCACAAGCCGCTGGAGACGCGGCGCGTGCCGGTCAAGGACTCGGTGCTGGTCGTGGGCGGCGGGATCGCCGGCATCCACGCCGCGCTGACCCTCGCCGACGCGGGGCGGCACGTCTACCTCGTGGAGCGGGAGCCGACCATCGGCGGCCACATGGCGATGTTCGACAAGACGTTCCCGACCCTGGACTGCGCCGCCTGCATCCTCACGCCCAAGATGACGCAGGTGAAGGCCCACAAGAACATCACCCTGTGGGCGTACAGCGAGGTGAAGGAGGTGAGCGGCTACGTCGGGAACTTCGACGTGAAGGTCCGGCGCAAGCCGCGTTACATCATCGAGGACGCCTGCATCGGCTGCCAGGAGTGCATCGACGCCTGCATCTACCAGACGCCGAAGTGGCCCGACGAGTTCAACCTCGGGATGTCGAAGCGGCGGCCGATCTACCTCTCCTTCCCGCAGGCGGTCCCGCAGTACGTGACCATCGATCCCGAGGCCTGCATCGAGTTCAAGTCGCACAAGTGCAAGAAGACCTGCGTGGAGGCGTGCGGCGACCGGAACGCGATCGACTTCAACCAGAAGGAGACGATCGAGCAGATCGAGGTCGGCACGATCCTGCTGACGACGGGCTTCCAGGTGTTCGACGCCAAGCGGCTGCCGTACTACGGGTACGGCACCTACCCGAACGTGTACTCGTCGCTCGAGGTGGAGCGGCTGCTCAACGCGTCCGGGCCGACCAACGGCGAGGTGGTGCTGCGCGACGGCCGGAAGCCGCGCAGCGTGGGGATCATCCACTGCATCGGGAGCCGGGACGAGAAGACCAACAAGCACTGCTCCCGCGTGTGCTGCATGTACTCCCTCAAGCTGGCCCACCTGCTGAAGGAACGGACCGGCGCCGAGGTCTACAACTTCTACATCGACATGCGGACGCCGGGAAAGGCGTTCGAGGAGTTCTACAACCGGGTGGCGGAGGAGGGGACCCACTTCATCCGGGGCAAGGTGGCCGACGTCTACCCCGCGCCGGAGAACGACGGCCGGCTGATGCTCCAGGCCGAGGACACGCTGCTCGGCAAGGTGCGCCGGGTGCCCGTCGACATGGTGGTGCTGGCCGTGGGCCTGGAGCCGCGGGCCGACGCGGAAGACGTGCGCCGGATGTTCAACATCACCTGCGCGGCCGGCGGCTGGTTCACCGAGCGGCATCCCAAGCTCGCGCCGGTGTCCACCTTCACCGACGGCATCTGGATCGCCGGCGCCTGCCAGGGTCCGAAGGACATTCCCGACACCGTGGCGCAGGCGGGCGCGGCGGCCGGCGAGGCGCTGTCGCTGATCAACGCCGGGCACATCGAGCTGGAGCCCAACACGGCCTACATCGTCGAGGACGACTGCTCCGGCTGCAAGACCTGCGTGGCGATGTGCCCGTACAGCGCCATCGGCTTCGACGCCGAGAAGAACGTGGCGCGCGTGAACGAGGTGCTGTGCAAGGGATGCGGCACCTGCGTGTCGGTCTGCCCGTCGGGCTCGGCGCGGCAGAACCTGTTCGAAGACGACGAGATCTACGAGGAGATCGAGGGGGTGCTGGCGTATGCCTGAGACGACCATGGACAAGGCCGCGGCGCCGGCGCAGTTCGAGCCGAGGATCGTCGCCTTCTTCTGCAACTGGTGCACCTACCTCGCGGCCGACCTCGCGGGCACGACGCGGATGAAGTACGCGCCCAACGTGCGGGTGGTGCGGGTGATGTGCTCCGGCCGGATCGACCCGCAGTTCGTGCTCGACGCCTTCGCCAAGGGCGCGGACGGCGTGCTCATCGGCGGGTGCCATCCCGGCGACTGCCACTACGAGTCGGGCAACTACAAGACGCTGCGGCGCTACCACCTGCTGCGCCGGGTGCTCCACGAGCTGGGCATCGAGGACGAGCGGTTCCGGCTCGAGTGGATCTCGGCGTCGGAAGCGGAGCCGCTCAAGACGGTGGTGAACAGCATGGTGGAGAGCATCCGGAAGCTCGGGCCCCTGCACACGGAGGTCCCGGCCGAGCGGTTCGCCGAGGACGTGGAGGAGGTGGCGGTGCCATGACGGACAAGCCGAAGGTCGCGTTCTACTGGTGCGCCTCGTGCGGCGGGTGCGAGGAAGCGGTGGTGGACCTCGCCGAGAAGGTGCTGGACGTCGTGGCCGCCGTGGACATCGTGTTCTGGCCGGTGGCGCTCGACTTCAAGCGCAAGGACGTGGAGGCGATGGCGGACGGCTCGCTCGCCGCGGCGTTCGTCAACGGCGCCGTGCGCAGCACCGAGCAGGAGGAGATGGTGCACCTGCTCCGGCGCAAGGCGCAGGTGCTGGTGGCCTTCGGGTCGTGCTCGCACCTCGGCGGCGTCCCCGGGCTCGCCAACCTGTCCGACCGCGCGGCGATGCTGGCCACCGCCTACCGCGAGAGCCCCAGCCTGGTGAACCCCGAGGGCACGGTGCCGCAGCTCAGCTACGCCGAGAACGGGCACCGGGTGAGCCTGCCGGGTCTCTACGACACGGTGCGCGCGCTCGACCAGGTGACGGACGTGGACTACTACCTGCCGGGCTGCGCGCCGACCCCCGCGCTCATCGCCAACGCCGTGATGGCGCTGCTGTCCGGGAAGCTGCCGCCCAAGGGCACCGTGCTCGCGCCCGACGTGGCGCTGTGCGACGAGTGCCCGCGCCAGAAGACCAAGCCCGAGAAGCTCGCGCTGAGCGCGTTCAAGCGCCCGTCGCAGGTGGTGCTGAACGAGGAGGAGTGCCTGCTCGCCCAGGGCGTGCTCTGCCTCGGGCCGGCGACCCGCGCCGGGTGCGAGGCGGTGTGCGTGAAGGGCAACATGCCGTGCACCGGGTGCTTCGGTCCCACCAGCCGGGTGAAGGACCAGGGCGCCAAGGCCCTGTCGGCGATCGCCGCCACCGTCGCCAGCAACGACGGCGCCGAGATCGAGCGGATCCTGAGCGAGATCCCCGACCCGGTGGGCACGCTGTACCGCTACAGTCTCCCGGCGTCGCTGCTGCGGCGGAAGCACATCGCCGTGGGCGCCGCGGCGCACGAGGGGTGACGCCGTGCTGAAGTCGATCGCCGGCCGGCTGATGTCGGGGTTCCTGGTGATCATCGTGATCATCAGCGCGATGTTCGGCTATGTCGGGATCCGCTTCATCGAGAGCCGGGTCGTCGGCGAGGCGCAGCGACGCGTGGCCGAGTCGCTGATGGCGGCCGGCGAGATGTACGCCAACGAGCTGCAAGGCGTGAAACAGGTGGTGCGCCTGACCGCCGACCGGCTGTTTCTCAGGGAGGCCCTCGGGGGTGCGGGTCGGGCGCAGGCGGGCGACGTGCTCGCCGACGTGCAGCGCAAGGAGGGCCTCGACGTCCTGGCGGTGACCGACGCCAGGGGCCGGGTCATCTGGCGGCCGGCCAACCCGTCCCGGATCGGAGACGTCCGGGCGGACGACCCCCTGGTGCGCGAGGCGATGCGGGGCCGCCAGCCCGTGGCCGGCACGATCGTCGTCGGCGCGGCCGAGCTGGCGCGGGAGAGCCCGGGGCTGGCGGCGCACGCGGTCGCCGTGTCCCCGAGCGCCGCCGCGGCGCCGGCGCGGCCGCCGGAGGACACGGCCGGCCTGATGCTCGCCGCCGCCGCCCCGGTCGAGGACGCCTCGCACCGGCTGCTCGGTGTCGTGTACGGCGGCATCCTGCTCAACGATCGCTACGGGCTGGTCGACCGCCTCAAACACGGCGTGTTCCAGGACGTGCAGTACCAGGGCAAGGCGGTGGGCGCCGCGACGGTGTTCCTGTACGGCGTGCGCATCGCCACCACGATCCTCAACGCCGACGGGACCCGCGCCACCGGCACGGAGGTGGACAGCGGCGTGTACCGCCGGGTGGTGGTCGAGGGCCGGCCGTACGTCGCCGGGACGTTCGCCGTCAACGAGTGGTACATCGCGTCCTACCAGCCCATCCGCGACCTCGCCGGCCGGACCGTCGGCATGCTGGGCGTGGGGCTGCTCGAGGCGCCGTACCTCGACCTGCGGCACCGCTCCACGCTGCTGTTCCTGGCGATCACGCTCGGCGGGGCGGTGCTGACGATCGGGCTCTCCTACCTCATCGCGCGCTGGCTGTCGGTGCCGCTGCGCAGCCTGGTGGCCGCGTCGCGCCGGCTCGCCCACGGGGAGCTGGACACGACCGTCGCCATGCCGGCGGTGACCGAGTTCGCCGAGCTGGCGGAGAGCTTCAACGCCATGGGATCCGCGCTGCGCGCCCGCGACGAGCGGCTGCACGAGTTCGCGCGGCGGAAGATCATGGAATCGGAGCGCCTGGCGCTGATCGGGCAGCTGGCCGCGGACGTGGCCCACGAGCTCAACAACCCGCTCCAAGGCATCGTCACCTACTCGCATCTCCTCAAGGAGCGCGGGGCCAACGGCGACGGCGGCCGGGCGTGGATCGAGAAGATCGTCACCCAGGCGGACCGCTCCACGAAGATCATCCGCGGGCTGCTCGACTTCGCCCGCCCCCAGACGCCGCACAAGCGGCCCGTGAGCGTCAACGCGCTGCTGGAGCAGTGCATCGCGCTGGTCGAGGACCAGGCCCTGTTCCAGAACATCCAGGTCGAGAAGCGGTTCGCGAGCGATCTGCCGAGCGTGGTGATCGACCCGTCGCTGATCCAGCAGGTGTTCATGAACCTGATCATCAACGCGGCGGAGGCGATGCCGGAGGGGGGCCGGCTGGCCCTGAGGACCGGGCTCGACGCGGTCACGAAGATGGTCGAGGTCGAGTTCGCGGACACCGGTCACGGCATCCGCAAGGAGGACCTGGATCGCGTCTTCGAGCCGTTCTTCACCACCAAGGCGGTCGGCCACGGCACCGGCCTGGGGCTGGCGATCAGCTTCGGCATCGTGAAGGAGCATCACGGCACGATCGCGGTCGAGAGCCAGCCGGACCGCGGCACGACCTTCACCGTGAGCCTGCCGGTGAACGGCGCGGCGGGGGAGGCCTAGGCCGTGGCCGGGGCGACGCGTCTCCTGCTGATCGACGACGAGGAGATCGTGCTGGACTCGTGCACCGAGATCCTGCGCGGCGAGCCGTACGACGTGGCGACGGCCGGCGACGGCACCCGGGGCCTGGAGCGGGTGCGCGAGTTCCGGCCCGACCTGGTGGTGGTGGATCTGAAGATGCCCGGGCTCTCCGGCCTCGACGTGCTGGAGCGGATCCGGGACGCCGATCCCACCATCGTGCCGATCGTCATCACCGGCTACGCCACGGTGAGCTCGGCCGTGGAGGCGATGAAGCGCGGCGCCTACGACTTCCTCCCCAAGCCGTTCACGCCGGAGGAGTTCCGGCTGATCGTGCGGCGCGGGGCGGAGAAGCGGGCCCTGGTGCTCGAGACGCAGGCGCTGCGCCGGGAGCGGGAGCTGCTGCGCGACCACTTCGCCGCGATCGTGGCCCACGAGTTCAAGGCGCCGCTCGCCGCCATCCAGCAGAACCTCTTCGTCCTGGAGCGGGAGCTGGCCGCGGTCGCGAGCGAGGACCAGCGCGCCAGACTCGGGCGCGTGAAGGCGCGGGTGAGCGATCTCCTCCAGCTCATCGACACCTGGCGCCGCGGCTCGGTGGACCTCGAGGCCGTCAAGGCGCGGTTCGCTGCGGTCCCGGTGCGCGTGCCGGTGGACAAGGCGGTGGAGAGCCTGGCGGGCCACGCCGCGCGCAAGTCGGTCACGCTCGCCGCGGCGGTCCCCGATCCCTCGCCGGTGGTGTGGGGCGACCAGGCGACCCTGACCGAGGTGCTGGTGAACATCGTGGGCAACGCGGTCAAGTACTCCCGCGAGGGCGGCCGCGTGTCGGTGACCGTCACCGTCGAGGGCGACGACGTGCGGATCGCCGTCGCCGACAGCGGCATCGGCATCGCCCCGGAGGACCTGCCGCACATCTTCGAGGCGTTCTACACCGCCCAGTCCGGGGCGGCGGGAGAGCGCGGTTCGGGTCTCGGACTGCCGGTGAGCCGCCGCATCGTCGAGGCGCACGGCGGGTCCGTGACGGTTCGCAGCACCCCGGGCACGGGGAGCACGTTCGAGATTACGCTGCCGGCCCTCGGCGAGGGCGGCCCCGGCATCTTGGGCCGGGACGCCGCGCCAGCGGCCGCAGCCCAGAAAGAAGGCCGCCGATGAGCGAGCGCAAGAAGCTGATGATCATTGACGACGATCCCGACTTCGTTTCCGGGATCCGGGCCATCCTGGACGGCGCCGGCTACGAGACCGAGGTCGCGCACAATCCCAAGGACGGGTTCGCGGCGCTCAAGGCCCGGCCGCACGACCTGCTGCTGCTCGACATCATGATGGGGCGGGGCGCGGAGGGCGTGATGATGGCCCGCAAGATCCGCAAGGACCCGGCGCTCAAGGACCTGCCGATCCTCATCATCACCGGCATCCGCGAGCAGATCGCCTTCATGTTCCCGGGCCAGGCGGTGCATCCGAGCTTCGTCGCGCTCAACGAGCTGATCGAGAAGCCGGTCGAGCCCGACCTGCTGCTCGAGCGTGTCGGGGCCCTGCTCAAGGCCGCCGAGTCGCGCGGCCAGCCGGTCGGCTGAGGGGAGCGCCCATGTACAGCACGCTGTCGTTCGCCGACGAGATCTCGAACGAGATGTACGCGACCGGCACCCGCGGCCTGAACTGCTGCATCCAGTGCGCGACCTGCTCGGCCGCGTGCCCGGCGGTGGACTTCATGGACCACACGCCGCGCCGGCTGATCGGCATGATCAACGCCGGGATGCGCGAGGAGGTCCTGAACAGCAACACCTACTGGATGTGCGCGTCCTGCTACGCGTGCTCGGAGCGGTGCCCGAAGGAGATCAAGCCGTCCGAGCTGATGTACGTCCTCAAGCGCTATTCCATCTGGAAGAACCGCTACCGCAGCGACATGGTCGGGCCCGAGTTCTCGCGGCGGTTCGTGAAGACCATCATGCGCAACGGCAAGTCGTACGAGCCCGGCTACGCGCCCGCGTTCATCTTCGAGGGCGGCGTGCAGGGGATGCTGCGCGAGATGCAGTTCGGCATGAAGATGCTGGCCAAGGGACGGATCCCCCTGGTCCCGTCCCGCATCAAGCGGCTCGACAACTTCCGCCGCATGCTCAGCCGGATCGTTCCACTGGAAGGCATCGAATGAAGCGCTACGCCTACTTCCCGGGCTGCTCGGCGGAGACCGTGTCCGCCAGCTACCACCTCTCCACGGTGGAGACCGGCGCGAAGCTCGGCATCGAGTTCCAGGAGATCGAGGACTGGAACTGCTGCGGTGCCACGCCCTACACCAACGTGGACGAGCTGCTCGCCAACGCGCTGTGCGCGCGGAATCTGGCCATCGCCGAGCGCACCGGCCTCGACGTGGTGGCGCCGTGCAACGCCTGCTTCAAGAACCTCCATCACGCCAACGAGCAGCTCCGGGCCGACGCCGACCTCGCCGAGCATCTCAACTACGCGCTCGAGGCCGACGACCTGCACTACGCGGGCACGACCAAGGTGCACCACCTGATTCACGTGTTCGTGCGCGACGTCGGCTTCGAGGCCATCAAGAAGAAGGTCACGCATCCCCTCAAGGGGCTGAAGGTCGCGGCCTACTACGGCTGCCAGCTCGTCCGCCCCGACCGCGGGGACGGGTTCGACCCGGCGGGCCCGACCTACTTCGAGGACCTGCTCCGCGCCATCGGCGCCGAGGCGGTGCCGTTCCCGTACCGGCTCCGCTGCTGCGGCGCCTCGCTGATGATCGGCCAGCGCCACGCCGCGCTCGCGATGGTGCGGGACCTGCTGCGCGGCGCGGCCCAGGCCAAGGCCGACGTGGTCGCGACCGCGTGCCCGCTCTGCCAGCTGAACCTCGAGGCGTACCAGAAGGACGTGAACCGGGAGTTCGGCACGACCTACGAGATCCCGGTGCTCTACTTCACCCAGCTGATGGGACTGGCGATGGGGATCAGCCCCAAGAAGCTGGGGATCGGCACGGAGCTGGTGTCCGCGCAGCCCGTGCTGGACTGTGTCGCGCGCAAGCCGGCCGCCGTCGCGGCCGCCGCGGCCCCAACAGCGAAGGTGGGATGACCATGACGCCGCCGACCACTCAGACCGCCCCGACGGGGCGCAAGATCAGCATCGACCCGATCACCCGGCTCGAGGGCCACGGGAGGATCGAGATCTTCCTCGACGAGCGGGGCGACGTGAGCCGCGCCTTCATGCAGGTGCCCGAGCTCAGGGGCTTCGAGCAGTTCGCCAAGGGCCGCCTGGCCGAGGACATGCCGCAGATCACCAGCCGCATCTGCGGCGTCTGCCCGACCGCGCACCACATGGCCGCGACCAAGGCCCTGGACGACCTCTACAAGGTCGAGCCGCCGCCCGCCGGGAAGGCGATCCGCGAGCTGGTCTACAACGCCTTCATGGCCGAGGACCACGCGCTGCACTTCTACTTCCTCGGCGGGCCGGACTTCGTCGTCGGGCCGCAGGCGCCCGCCGCCGAGCGGAACATCCTCGGCGTCATCGCCAAGGTCGGCACCGAGACGGGCAAGACCGTGATCGCGATGCGGCGGCGGCTGCGCGAGCTGATCGCCATCGCGGGCGGCAAGGTCATCCACCCGGTCCTCGGGCTGCCCGGCGGCGTCGCGAAGGCGATCAAGCCGGAGGAGCAGAAGCAGTTCCAGGTGCTGGCCGACGACGCCGTGAAGTTCGCCCAGTTCACCCTCCAGGTGTTCGAGGACGTGGTCCTCAAGAACCCGGAGTACGTGAAGCTCATCACCTCCGACACGTTCACGCACCGCACCCACTACCTGGGCCTGGTCGACGACCGGGACCGGCCGAATTTCTACGACGGCAAGGTCAAGGTCGTCTCGCCGGAAGGGAAGGAAGTCGCGCGCTTCGCGATCCAGCAGTACCTCGACTACGTCGCCGAGCACGTGGAGCCGTGGAGCTACATGAAGTTCTGCTACCTCAAGCCGGTCGGCTGGAAGGGCTTCACGGAGGGCGCGGACAGCGGGATCTACGCCGTCGCGCCGCTGGCCCGGCTCAACGTCGCGTCGGGGATGGCGACGCCGCTCGCCCAGCAGGCCTACGAGAAGATGTACGCGACGCTCGGCGGCAAGCCGGTGCACCACACGCTCGGCAACCACTGGGCGCGCGTCATCGAGATCCTCTACGCGACCGAGCGGATGCGGGAGATCGCGAACGATCCGGTGCTGGTGGACCCGAACGTCCGCACCCTGCCCACGGCGAAGCCGTCGGAGGGCGTGGGCGTGGTGGAGGCGCCGCGCGGCACGCTCATCCACCACTACAAGACCGACGAGCGGGGCGTCATCACGATGGCGAACCTGATCGTCGCGACCCAGGGCAACGCCGCCCGGATGGCGATGGGCGTGGAGAAGGCGGCCAAGGGCCTGATCTCGGGCAAGCAGGTCTCGGACGGGCTGCTCAACATGGTCGAGATGGCGTTCCGGGCCTACGACCCGTGCCTGGGATGCGCGACGCACAGCCTGCTGGGCGAGATGCCGCTCGAGGTGACGCTGCGGGATCCGGATGGCACCATCGTCGAGGTCCTGAGGCGGGACTGAAGCGAGGACGGTGATGGTGTAGGGTGTGGTGAGGGAAGGAACGTGACTGGTGGCGGATCGGTCGAGCGCGTCGTCGTCGTCGGGCTGGGCAACCCGCTCCTGACGGACGACGCGGTCGGCGTGCGCGCGGCCGAAGTCCTGGCCGAGCGGCTCGCCGGCAACCGCGCGGTGGACGTGGTGCAGTCCGCCTGGGGCGGAATGCGCTTCGTGGACCTGCTGGCCGGCTACGACCGCGCCGTCATCGTGGACGCGATCGAGTGGCGGAAGGGCCCTCCCGGCACCATCTACCGCCTCACGCCCGACGAGGCGATCCCGACGCTCCGGGCGGTCTCCTACCACGACGTGAGCCTCGGCACGGCCCTGGCGTTGGGCCGCACGCTGGACATCCCCCTGCCCGCCGAGACGGTCTTCTTCGCAGTCGAGGCCACGGAAACCCGTGTGTTCGGCGAACATCTGACCCCTGCCGTTCAGGCAGCGCTGCCGGAGCTGGTCCGGCGCGTCGAGGCACAGCTAATGCAGTGGAAAGTGCTCGGGGTTCCGACATGCACGAAGCCGGCATCGCACAGAACCTGATCGACGCGGTGACCGCGCGCCTGGCGGCGACGCCGGGCGCGCGGGTGGCGGCGATCCACGTGCGGGTCGGTGAGCTGTCCGGCGTCTCGAGCGACGCCCTCGATTTCGCGTTCCAGTGCCTCTCGGCGGCGACCCCCCTGAACGGCGCGAAGCTGGTGTTCGACACGGTGCCGCTGGTCGTGGCGTGCGACGCCTGCGGACGGACCAGCCCGGTCGAGGACCTGGTGTTCCGCTGCGGCGTGTGCGGGTCGGAGCGCACGCGGATCGTGAGCGGCCGGGAGCTCGAGGTGCGGACGCTGGAGCTGGAGGAGGAGATCGAGGTGGCGCATGCACGAGATTGACGTCAAGGCCGGCCTGCTGGCGCCCAACGACGCCGTGGCGCGGGAGAACCGGCAGCTGCTGGCGGAGCACGGGATCTACGCCGTGAACCTGATGAGCGCGCCGGGATCGGGGAAGACCTCGCTGCTGGAGCGCGTGCTGCCGGCCCTGGTGGAGCGGCACCGCGTGGGCGTCGTCGAGGGCGACATCGTGGGCAGCGCCGACAAGGACCGTCTCGGAGGCCTCGGCTGCCCGGTGCACCAGATCAACACCGGCGCCGCGTGCCACCTCGACGCGCGGATGGTGCACCACGTGCTGCACCACCTCGCCGAGGACGGCTGCGACGTGGTGGTGATCGAGAACGTGGGCAACCTGGTGTGCCCCGCCGAGTTCGATCTCGGCGAGGACGACGCCGTGATGCTGCTGTCGGTGACCGAGGGACACGACAAGCCGAAGAAGTACCCGCTGATGTTCCGGCGCGCCGACCTCGTGGTGATGAACAAGGTGGACCTGCTCGACCGCACGGACTTCGATCCGCGCACCGCCGAGACCGCCGTGCACGACGTGCATCCCGGCGTCGCGATCCTGTCCACGTCGTGCCGGACCGGCGCGGGCATCGAGGACGTGGTGGCCTGGCTGGAGTGGCGGATCGCCTCCAAGCGCGCGGCGACGAAGGCCGTGCCGGAGCTGCAGGCGCGGTGACGGCGGTGGCGGCGCCCTTCGCCCCGCAGCCCTTCGCTGCGCGGATCGCCGTCACCGGCGCGGTGCAGGGCACCGGTTTCCGTCCGTTCGTCTTCCGGCTGGCCGAGTCGCTCGGGCTCGCCGGCTCGGTGCGCAACACGCCGTACGGCGTGGTGATCCGGGTCGAGGGTCCCGAGGACCGGGTCGCCGAGCTCGCCCGCCGGCTGGAGCGCGAGGCGCCGCCCGCGGCCGTCGTCCGGGGCGTCGACGTCGAGTGGGTGCCGGCCGTGGGGGCCGGGCGGTTCGAGATCCTGGCCAGCGAGACCGGCCCCGAGCCCGTGGTGGCGATGCTACCCGACCTCGCGACCTGCCCGGACTGCCTGCGGGAGCTGAACGACCCCGCCGACCGCCGCTACCGCTACCCGTTCCTCAACTGCACCGCGTGCGGCCCGCGGCTCTCGATCATCGAGGGGCTGCCGTACGACCGGCCGCTCACGGTGATGCGCTCGTTCTCCCTGTGCCCGGACTGCGCCGCCGAGTACGACGATCCGCGGGACCGGCGCTTCCACGCGCAGCCGGTCGCGTGCCCGCGCTGCGGCCCGCGACTCGAGTTCGAGGGCAAGGAGAAGGGCGCGCCGCCCGGCGCGACGTATCCCCTCGAGGCGGCGGCCGCGGTGGTGTGCTCCGGCCGGATCCTCGCCCTCAAGGGCCTGGGCGGCTACCAGCTGGTCGTGGACGCGCGCGACGGCGCCGCCGTGGCGCGGCTGCGGGCGCGCAAGGGCCGGGAGGCGAAGCCGTTCGCCGTGATGTTCCCGAGCCTCGAGGCAGTGCGCCGGGCGGCGCGGGTCGGCGAGCGCGAGGCCGAGCTCTTGACCTCGCCCTCGGCGCCGATCCTGCTGCTGCCGCTCGTCGACCGCGGCGCGATCTCGCCGGAGACGGCGCCGGGGCTCCGCTCGGTGGGCGCGATGCTGCCGTACTCGCCGCTGCACCATCTGCTCCTCGCGCGGCTCGGCTTCCCGGTGGTGTGCACCAGCGGGAACTTCTCCGAGGAGCCGATGGCCGTCGACGCCGCCGACGCCCGCGCCCGGCTGGGCTCGATCGCCGACGCGTTCCTGCATCACGACCGGCCGGTCGCCCGCCACGTGGACGACTCGGTGGCGCGCGTGGTGGACGGCGAGCTGCTCGTCATGCGGCGCGCGCGCGGCTTCGCCCCGCTGCCGGTGGCCGTCTCGGGCGATCTGCCCACGGTGCGTGCGCTGGGCGGCCACCTCAAGAGCACCGTCGCCTGGAGCCAGCGGGGCCAGATCGTCGCGAGCCAGCACATCGGCGACCTCGACCACCGCCTGTCGCTCGACGCGCTGAGCCGCACGGTGCGGGACTATGAGCGCCTGTACGGGCTGAAGCCGGTGGCCGTGGCCTGCGATCTCCACCCGGACTACGCGACGACGCGCCTGGCGGAGGCCAGCGGGCTGCCGGTGATCCGGGTGCAGCACCACCACGCGCACGTCGCCTCCGCGATGGCCGAGCACGACCTCGCGGGCGAGGTGCTGGGCGTCGCCTGGGACGGGACCGGGCTCGGCACGGACGGCACGATCTGGGGCGGGGAATTCCTCCGCGCGACGGCGACCGGCTTCGTGCGCGTGGCGCGCCTGCTCCCCTTCCGGCTTCCCGGCGGGGAGGCGGCGGCGCGCCAGCCATGGCGCTCGGCGCTGGGCGTGCTGCACGAGACGGTGGGCGGGCAGTTGTGGAGCCTCGGCCTCCCGCCGGTCGAGGAGGCGCGCGGGCGCCGCGACGTGATCGAGTCCCTGCTGGTCTCCCGGAGCGGCGCCGTGCGCACCTCGAGCGCGGGCCGGCTGTTCGACGCCGTCGCCTCGCTGCTGGGGCTGCGGCAGGAGTCGCGCTACGAGGCGCAGGCGGCGATGCTGCTCGAGCAGATCGCCGCGCCGGTGTCGGCGGGCGCCTACCCGTTCGTCCTGCGCGAGGCGCCGGGCGGGACGGGCGAGCCGCTGGTCGACCTCGACTGGCGCCCGGCGGTCCACGGCGTCCTCGCCGATCTCGCGCGGGGCACCGCGGCGCCGGTTGTCGCCGGCCGGTTCCACGCCACGATGGCCCGGATGATCGGCGCTGCGGCCGAGTGGATGGGTGTGAGCCGCGTGGTCCTGACCGGCGGCTGCTTCCAGAACGCCGCGCTGCTCTCGCTCGCGACCCGCGAGCTGCGGGCCCGCCGGCTCACGGCCGTGACGCACTGCCGCGTGCCGCCGAACGACGGCGGGCTCTCGATCGGCCAGGCGATGGTCGCGGCGCACCGCCTCCTGGAAGGCGAGGGGTAAGCGCATGTGCCTCGGCATCCCGGGCGAGATCCTCGAGACGCACGCCGGTCCCGGCGGGCTCCGGTACGGCACCGTCCGGTTCGGCGGCGCGAGCCGCGAGGTGTGCCTGGAGTACGTGCCGGAGGCGGTCGTCGGCGACTACGTGATCGTGCACGTGGGCCTGGCGCTCAGCCGGATCGCGCCCGAGGACGCCGAGGAGACGTTCCGCTACCTCGAGGAGATGCAGGAGCTGGCCGAGCTGGAGGGCGAGCAGCAGGCGATCGAGCGGTCGGAGGTGCCGTGAGGTACCTCGACGAGTACCGCGACGGGTCGGCCGCGCAGCGCTACGCCGAGACCCTCCGGGCGATCGTCACCCGTCCCTGGACTCTGATGGAGGTGTGCGGCGGCCAGACGCACTCGATCGTGCGCTACGGCGTCGACGAGATGCTGCCGCCCGGCGTGACGCTGGTGCACGGGCCCGGCTGCCCGGTGTGCGTCACGCCGGTGGGGATCCTCGATCGCGCGTTCCGGATCGCGCGCCGCCCGGAGGTCGTGTTCACCTCCTTCGGCGACATGCTCCGCGTGCCGGGCAGCAGCGACGACCTGCTGCACGTCCGCGCCGAGGGCGGCGACGTGCGCGTGGTGTACTCGCCCCTCGACGCCGTCGCGATCGCCGAGCGCGAGCCGGACCGCCAGGTGGTGTTCTTCGCGGTGGGGTTCGAGACCACGGCGCCGGCCAACGCGATGGCCGTCAAGCTCGCCGCGCAGAAGCGGCTGCGGAACTTCAGCCTGCTGGTGGCCCAGGTGCGCGTGCCCCCGGCCCTCGAGGCGATCCTGGCCGAGCCGGAGTGCCGGGTCCAGGCGTTCCTCGCGGCCGGGCACGTGTGCACGGTGATGGGCACGGCGGAGTACCGGCCGCTGGTCGAGCGCCACCGCGTGCCGGTGGTGGTGACCGGCTTCGAGCCGCTCGACCTGCTGCAGGGCGTGGCGATGGCGGTGCGGCAGCTCGAGGAGGGCCGGCACGAAGTGGAGATCCAGTACGCGCGGGTGGTGCGACCGGAGGGGAACCCGGTGGCGCGGCGCGCCATCGAGGAGGTCTTCGAGGTCACGGACCGCACCTGGCGCGGCCTCGGCCCGATCCCGCACAGCGGCCTCGGCGTGAACGCGCGGTACGCGGAGTTCGACGCCGAGCGCCGGTTCCCCGATGACGCGCCGGCCGCGCGGGAGGACCCGGAGTGCCGCGCCGGCCTGGTGCTGCAGGGGCGGCTCCGGCCGCGGGAGTGCCCGGCGTTCGGCACGCGCTGCACGCCCGAGCACCCGCTCGGCGCGCCGATGGTGTCCTCCGAGGGCGCGTGCGCCGCCTACTGGCTGTACCGGCGGCGCCGCGATCCGGCCGGCGCCGCGGCAGGGGCGGGAGCGGCCTGAGATGGGCGGCGAGCTCTCCTGCCCCGTGCCGCTGCCCCCGGGCGGACGGATCCTGCTCGCGCACGGCGGTGGCGGGCGGCTGACCCGCGAGCTGGTGGAGCGCCTGTTCGTCCCGGCGTTCAGCAACGACGCGCTCGCCGAGCTGCACGACGCGGCGGTGCTCGCCTCGCCCGGGTCGCGGCTGGCGTTCACGACCGACAGCTTCGTGGTGCACCCGATGTTCTTCCCCGGGGGCGACGTCGGCTCCCTGGCCGTGAACGGCACGGTCAACGACCTCGCGATGAGCGGGGCCCGGCCGCTGTACCTCAGCCTCGGGTTCATCCTCGAGGAGGGGCTGGCGGTGGACGACCTGGCGCGCGTCGTGGCGTCGATCCGCCGGGCCGCGGGCGACGCGGGCGTCGCGGTGGTCGCCGGCGACACGAAGGTGGTCGAGCGGGGCAAGGGCGACGGCGTCTACATCACCAGCTCGGGCGTGGGGGCGGTGGTCGCGAAGCAGCCCGTCTCCCCCGGCCGGGTGCGGCCCGGCGACGCGGTGATCGTGAGCGGGCCGGTGGGCCAGCACGGCGTCGCGGTGATGGCGGTGCGCGACGGCCTCCGGTTCAGCTCGCCGATCCTGAGCGATTGCGCCAGCGTGGCCGCGCCGGCGCTGGCGCTGCTCGAGGCCGGCCTCGACGTGCACTGCCTGCGCGATCCGACGCGCGGCGGCGTGGCGACGGTCCTGAACGAGATCGCGACGCAGGCCGGGTGCGAGATCGCGGTGCACGAGAGCGCGGTCCCGGTGGGCGAGGACGTGTCGGGCGCCTGCGAGGTGCTCGGTCTCGATCCGCTGTACGTGGCCTGCGAGGGGCGGTTCATCGCCTTCGTCGCCCCCGGCGACGCGGAGGCGGCCCTGGCGCTGCTCCGCGCGCGCCCCGACACCGCCGCGGCGGCCCGCATCGGCACCGTGGGCGCCGGCTCGCCGGGACTGGTCACGCTGAAGACGCGGGCCGGCGGCGAGCGGGTGCTGGATCTGCTGAGCGGGGAGCAGCTGCCGAGGATCTGCTGAGAAGCAGGGTGTGGGGTGTGGGGTGTAGGGTGTAGGCGGCGATCGCGACACCCTACACCCTCACACC
>DASPTN010000154.1:0-16568 GCA_035623395.1 Gemmatimonadales bacterium
GGAGGTGCTGCACCACCTCGCCGACGAGCTGGGCGCGTGGCGCCGCCGGGCGCTGACGGCGGAGGCGCGCCTCGCCGAGGGCGGGCGCGGGGCGGAGACCGGCGGCACGGCGGGGCTGCGGGCGCGCGAGCTGGAGGAGGAGAACCTCGGCCTGGAGCGGCGGCTCGGCTCGGCCCGCACCCAGCTGACTGCGCTGGTGGGCCGGCTCGGCTTCCTCGAGCAGCAGGCATTGACCGGTGGCAGGCACGAGACGGCGAAGTCGTGACGGGCCGGACCGGGGCGAGACCGTGAGGCGCCGGCGCGGGGTGGCGCGGTGAAGAAGCACGCGGTGCGCGTGATGATCGTGGACGAGGAGTACACCGTCCGCTCCGAGCTGGACCCCGAGTACACGCGCGAGGTGGCGTCGCACGTGGACGCGGCCATCCGGCGGGTGCTGGCGTCGGGGACCATCGTCGAGAGCCACAAGGCGGCGATCCTCGCCGCGCTCGCCATCACCGACGAGCTGTTCCAGTCCCGCCGGCAGCAGGAGGAGCTGTCGCAGCGCCTCCGGCAGCTCTCGGGCGAGCTGGCGCGGTTGCTCCCGCCGCAGAAGCGGCAGAGCGTCGCCGGGTGAGCTTGTCCCGGGCCTCCGTTCGGTCGTAACTTAACTCGCCAAGAGACTTGACCTTCGACATCACTCGAGGCGGGCGACCGCCGGAGTGGTCATATGACAACGGACTTCAGTTTCGCCGCGCTCCTCGTCGCGGTCGGTGCGACGGGGACGGCGGCGGGCCTCGCCTTCTTCTTCATCGGGCGCTGGGTCGAACGGCGGATCGCGGCCCGGGCCAAGGCCACCGCCGAGGCCCTCGCCAACCGCATTCTCGAGGACGCGCGGCGCGACGCCGAGGCGTTCCGCACCTCGCTGGTCGTCTCCGGCAAGGAAGAGCTGGCGAAGGCGCGCGAGGCCTGGGAGGCCGAGGTCGGCCGCCGGCGCGAGGAGATCGACCGCATCGAGCACCGGCTCGAGGAGCGGGAGGACATCCTCGAGAAGAAGCTGCAGGTGCTCGAGCGGCGCGACCGCGAGCTGGAGACCCGGCACGCGGACGTCGACGCGGCCGAGAAACGGGCCGCGGCCCACGAGGCCGAGGCGCAGGGGCTGGTGGCCGAGCGGCGGCGGCGCCTGGAGGGCGTGGCGGGCCTCTCCGCCGCCGACGCCAAGAAGGAGCTGGTCCGCAGCATCGAGGAGGAGGCCAAGGCGGACGCGGCGGCGCTGGTCCGCAACGCGCGGGAGCAGGCCAGGCGCGAGGCGGAGAAGGAGGCGAAGAAGATCGTCGCCCTCGCGATCCAGCGCATCGCGGCCGACCACACCGCCGAGACCACCGTGGCGGCGGTGGCCTTGCCGAACGACGAGATGAAGGGCCGGATCATCGGCCGCGAGGGACGGAACATCCGCGCGTTCGAGACCGCGACCGGCGTCGACGTCGTGATCGACGACACCCCGGACACGGTCATCGTCTCGTGCTTCGACCCGGTGCGGCGCGAGGTGGCGCGGCTGTCGCTCGAACGCCTGATCGCCGACGGGCGCATCCATCCCGGCCGCATCGAGGACGTGGTGAAGAACGCCCAGGCGGACGTGGACCGGCAGATCCAGGAGGCCGGCGAGCAGGCGGCGTACGAGGTGGGCGTCCACGGCCTGCACCCGGAGATCGTCAAGCTGGTGGGCCGGATGCGGTTCCGGACCTCCTACGGCCAGAACATGCTGAAGCACTCGAAGGAAGTGGCCTGGCTGGCCGGGATCATGGCGGCGGAGCTGAAGCTCGACATCCCCCTCGCCAAGCGCGGCGCCCTGCTGCACGACATCGGCAAGGTGCTGACGCACGAGAGCGAGGGCACGCACGTGCAGCTGGGCGTCGAGGTGGCGACCAAGTACGGCGAGCCCGCGGTGGTGATCAATTGCATCGCGGCCCACCACGACGACGTGCCGCACGAGTCGCCGATCTCGGTCATCGTGCAGGCGGCGGACGCGGTGTCGGGCTCGCGCCCGGGCGCGCGGCGCGAGGCGTTCGAGAGCTACGTCAAGCGGCTGACCAAGCTCGAGGAGATCGCGTCGGGGTTCGACGGCGTGGAGAAGGTGTACGCGATCCAGGCGGGACGCGAGATCCGCGTGATGGTGACGCCGGACCGGATCGACGACGGCCGCGCCTCCTCGCTGGCCGAGGAGATGGCGCGGAAGATCGAGAACGAGCTCCAGTATCCCGGACAGATCAGGGTGGTGGTCATCCGGGAAACACGCGCGGTTGATTTTGCCAAGTAGATGATGCGTGAGAAGTGAGAACTGGTGAGAAGTGAGACGTTCAAGTGAGACGTGAGAAGCAAAGGCCGTGAGAGGGTCTCACTTCTCACGTCCTTGCCTCTCACCTTTCACTTGAACCTCTCACGCCTCACCCCTCACCTCTCACAGTTGCGTCCACAAAGGATCTTCCTTGACTGCTACCATCATCGACGGCACCGCGATCGGCAAGCAGATCCGATCCGAATTGAAGGCCGAGGTCGAGGACCTCCGCGCCAAGGGCATCACCCCCGGCCTCACCGTCGTGCTGGTCGGCGAGGACCCCGCCAGCCAAGTCTATGTCCGGATGAAGGGCAAGGCCGCCGACGAGCTGGGCATGAAGTCGGACACGATCCGGCTGCCGGCGACCGCGTCCGAGGAGGAGCTGCTCGGCCTGCTGGACGGCCTGAACCGGAACCGGTCGGTGCACGGGATCCTGGTGCAGCTCCCCCTCCCGAAGCACATGGACGCGGGCAAGGTGCTGCTGCGGATGAAGCCCGAGAAGGACGTCGACGGCTTCCACCCGGTCAACGTCGGCAAGCTCGTCATCGGCGACCGCACCGGGTTCCGCCCCTGCACGCCGGCCGGCGTCCAGGAGCTGCTGATCCGCAGCGGTGCCGACCCGGACGGCAAGCACGTGGTCGTCGTGGGGCGCTCGCTGATCGTCGGCCGCCCGGTGGCCAACATCCTCATGCAGAAGGCGGCGGGCGCGAACGCCACCGTCACGGTGGCCCACACCGGGACCCGCGACCTTCCGAGCATCACCCGCCAGGGCGAGATCCTGGTGGTCGCGGCGGGCCGGCCCGAGGTCGTCCGCGGCGACATGATCCGGCCCGGCGCCGTGGTGATCGACGTGGGCGTGAACCGCGTGGAGGATCCGACGGTCGAGAAGGGCTACCGGCTGGTGGGCGACGTCAACTTCAAGGAAGCCGTCGAGGTCGCCAGCCAGATCACGCCCGTCCCGGGCGGCGTGGGGCCGCTCACCATCGCCCTGCTGATGCGCAACACGGTGCAGGCGGCCCGCCAGGCGGCGTGACCCTCCCGCTCCCTCTCGACGACGCGCCGCGCGAGCGGCCGGCCACCGTCACGGAGGTGGTCGAGGCCGCGCGCAGGGTGATCCAGCACGCCTTCGCGCCGCAGTGGGTCGAGGGCGAGATCTCGAACTTCAAGGTCTGGCCCTCCGGCCACTGGTACTTCTCGCTCAAGGACCCGGCCTCGCACCTGCGGTGCGTGATGTTCCGCTCCGACGCCCGCCGGGTGCCCGCGCTGCCGCAGGACGGCCTCAAGGTGTACGCGCGCGGCGAGCTGTCGGTCGGCAAGCGCGGCGACCTCGAGCTGATCGTCCGCCAGCTGCTGGCGACGACCGAGGGCGGCTTCTACGCCATCGCGCTCGAGCGCGCCCGGGCGGCGCTGGAGAAGGACGGCCTGCTCGCGCCGGAGCGGAAGCGGCCGCTCCCCACGTTCCCGCGGGCGATCGGGGTCGTCACCAGCCCCGAGGGCGCGGTCTGGCACGACATCGTGGCCGTGATCGGCCGGCGCTGGCCGGCCCTGGAGCTGGTGCTGATCGGCGCGCGGGTGCAGGGCGAGGGCGCGGCCACCGACCTGATGCGCGCGCTCGCGCTGGCCGACCGCCTCCCCGACCTGGACCTCGTGATCGTGGCCCGGGGCGGGGGCTCGAAGGAGGACCTGTGGGTCTTCAACGACGAGCGCGTCGCACGCGCCGTCGCCGGCTCGCGGGTTCCGACCATCGCGGCCGTCGGGCACGAGACGGACGTGACGCTGACCGACCTCGTGGCCGACGTGCGGGCCGCGACGCCGTCGGCCGCGGCGGAGAAGGCCGTGCCCGATCGCGCCGACGTCGCCCGCCGGCTGGCGGCCGTGGGCGCCGGCCTCGGGGCGGCCGTGTCGCGGCGCCTCGAGCTGGCCGACGAGCGTTGGAGCCATGCGGCGACACGCCTCGGCGCCGCCGCGGACCGGCGGCTGGCCGCCACCGGCGAGCGGCTGCGGCGCCAGGCGGCGCGGATGGGGACGGCGGCCGATGCCCGGCTCGCGGCCCGCCGCGCCGCGCTGTCCCGCATGGCGGCGTCCCTCGACGCGCTGTCGCCGCTCAAGGTGCTCGAGCGCGGCTACGCCGTCGCGCGCGACGCCGGCGGCCGGGTGCTGCGCCGCGTGGCCGACTTCGCGCCGGGCGGCGCGTTCCGGCTGCGCGTCACCGACGGCGAGGTGGCCGCGCGCGTGGAGCGTGGATCGTGAGCGAGAGCCGCCGCCCGTCGCTCGAGGAGGACCTCGGCCGCCTCGACGCCATCGTGCGGGCGCTGGAGACCGAGGACGTCGACCTCGACCGGGCGCTGGCCCTGTTCGAGGAGGGCGTCGAGCGCCTGCGCACCGCCCGCGAGCGCCTCGGCGAGGCGGAGTTGCGGCTCCGGCAGCTCCGCGAGGCCGCCGACGGAGGGTTGAAGCTTGACGCCCTCGACCGCAGCGGACGTCAGCAGACGGATGACTGACTCTTCCGTCGCGCCGCCCGCTGGATCGCGCCCTGCTACGAGTGCCACCGCGCCGGACGTCAGGTGACGGATGACTGACTCTTCCGTCGCGCCGCCCGCTGGATCGCGCCCTGGCACGAGTGCCAGTTCTGAGGAGCACGTGTCGGTCGACGCCTTTCTGGTGCGGGCCCGCGAGGCCACGGATCGCGCGCTCGAGCGGGCGCTGGACGAGGTCCTCCCGGCCGTGCCCGCCGCGCTCGCCGAGCCGGTGCGCTACGCGGTCCTGGGGTCCGGGAAACGGTTCCGGCCGGCCCTGGTGCTGGCGGCCTACGAGGCGGCCGGCGGCCGGAGCGCCGCGATCGCCGACCTCGCCGCCGCGGTCGAGATCGTGCACGCCTATTCGCTGGTCCACGACGATCTCCCCTGCATGGACAACGACGACCTCAGGCGCGGCCGGCCCACGCTGCACCGCGCCTTCGACGTGCGACGCGCCACCGAGGCCGGCTTCGCGATGGTCCCCGTGGCGGCCGCGGCCCTGGCGAGGGGCGCCCGGCTGATGAACCTGGCGTCCGGGGCGCAGCGCGAGGTGGAGCTGCTGCTGTTCCGGGCGGCCGGGGCGGGGGGCATGATCGGCGGGCAGGTGCTGGACCTCGTCGCGCCGGGCTGCGAGCCGTCGCGGCAGGCCATGACGGACATCGACGAGCGCAAGACCGGGGCGCTCATCGCCGCTTCGGTCGAGATCGGGGCCGTGGCCGCCGGTGCCCCGGCCGCGACCCGGGCCGCCTACCGCGCCTACGGCGAGGAGGTCGGGCTCGCGTTCCAGATCGCCGACGACGTCCTGGACGTGACGGCGACCTCGGAGCAGCTCGGCAAGACGCCCGGCAAGGACGCCAAGCTCGGCAAGCCGACCTTCCCGATGCTGCTCGGCGTGGAAGGCGCGGAGCGGGAGGCCAACAGCCTCGCCGAGCGCGCCGTGGCCCATCTGGAGGCCGCGCGAGTATCTTCACCCCTCCTCGCGGCGCTGGCCCGCTTCGTGGTCGCGCGCCGCTCCTGACCTCACCAAGACCAAGGGGCGCATGGGACTGCTCGAAGGCATCTCCGGCATCGACGACGTCAAGCGGCTGCCGCGGGAGCGGCTGCCGGAGCTGTGCGGGGAAATCCGCCAGCGCCTGATCGACGTGGTCTCGAACACCGGCGGCCACATCGGCGCCGGCCTCGGCGTGGTCGAGCTGGCCACCGCCGTCGCCTACGTGTTCGATTCGCCGCGCGACAAGGTCGTCTGGGACGTGGGGCACCAGGCCTACCCTTGGAAACTCCTCACCGGGCGCAACGACCGGTTCCCGACCCTCCGCCAGGCCGGCGGCCTGTCCGGCTTCCTGCGGCGCGACGAGAGCCCGCACGACCAGTTCGGCGCGGGGCACGCGGGCACGGCGATGTCGGCCGCCTTCGGCATGGCCGTCGCGCGCGACCTCAAGGGCGAGCACCACGACGTCGTCGCCATCGTCGGCGACGGCGCGATGACCTGCGGACTCTCCTACGAGGGGATGAACAACGCCGGTCACTCCGGTCGCGACCTCATCGTCATCCTGAACGACAACGGGATGTCCATCGCACCCAACGTCGGCGCGATGAGCCGCTATCTCTCCAACGTGGCCACCAACCCGCTGTACAACCGGGTGCGCGAGGAGCTGAAGCGGCTCACCCACCGGGTGGACGCAATGGTCGGCCACGGCGTGCAGGATTTCGCGCGGCGCGTGGAGGAGAGTCTCAAGAACTTGGTGCTGCCGGGCGTGCTCTTCCAGGAGATGGGGCTGCGCTACTTCGGGCCGGTGAACGGCCACGACGTGCGCGGGCTGGTCGAGGCGCTTGAGAAGATCCGCCAGCTCAAGGGGCCGCGGTTGCTGCACGTGCTGACGCAGAAGGGGAAGGGCTTCCCCCTGGAGGCGCCCGATCTGGAGAAGTTCCACGCGCGCGCGCCGTACGATCCCACCACCGGCGAGCTGAAGGTGGCGGGCGGCGGTCCACCGCAGTGGACCAAGGTCTTCGGCGACGCCATCACGCAGCTGGCCGGAGAGCATCCCGAGCTGGTGGCGATCACGGCCGCGATGCCGTCGGGGACCGGGACCAACGCCTTCCAGAAGAAGTGGCCGGACCGGTTCTTCGACGTCGGGATCGCGGAGGGCCACGCCACGACCTTCGCGGCGGGACTCGCGACCCAGGGGCTGCGGCCGGTGGTGGCGATCTACTCCACGTTCCTGCAGCGCGCCTACGACAACATCATCCACGACGTCGCGATCCAGAATCTGCCGGTCATCTTCGGCCTCGACCGCGCCGGGATGGTGGGCGACGACGGGCAGACCCACATGGGCCTGTACGACATCGCGTACATGCTGGCGGTGCCGGGCATGACCGTCACCGCGCCGCGGGACGGCGCGGAGATGATCGGGCTGCTGCGCTGCGCGCTGGCGCGGAGCGAGGGACCGTTCAGCATCCGCTATCCGCGCGACAAGGCGCCGGCCGAGCCGCCGCCCGCGGCCGAGGTCGCCGCGGTGCCGTACGGAACCTGGGAGCTGCTGAGGCGCGGCAAGAACGGCGTCGCCGTGCTCGCCGTCGGCGCCATGTGCAATCCGGCGCTCGAAGCGGCCGGCCGGCTCGCGACCGAGGGGCTCGACGTCACGGTGGTGAACTGCCGGTTCCTCAAGCCGGTCGACCGGGCGACGCTCGGCACCCTGCTGCGCGACCATCGTCTGCTGGTGACGGTGGAGGACGGCGCCGTCACGAACGGCTTCGGCGCCTACCTCGCCCGCATCGTCCAGGACGAGGCGCCCGAGATCCGCGTGGTGGCGCACGGCGCGCCGGACCGGACGTACGAGCACGCGCCGCGCGCCAGGCAGCTCGAGTCGGTGGGCCTCACCGCGGACGGGATCGCGGCGCGGGTGCGGGCGCTCCACGCCGAGGAGGCCGCCCTGCCGTCATGAACGTCGGGCTCGTCGGGAACCGCCGCTACCGGCCGATGGACGAGATGCTCGCCGCGATGGCGGCCGAGGCTCCCAGGCTCGGGGCGCGCCTGTTCCTGGAGCCGACCCTGGCCGCGGCGCTCCCGGACCAGCCGCCGGGCGGGCTCGAGGGCGCGAAGCTCGACATGCTCATCAGCCTCGGCGGTGACGGCACGCTGCTCCGCGGCGCGCGGTTGGCCTGCCTCAAGGGCATCCCGATCCTCGGCATCAACCTCGGCCGGGTGGGGTTCCTCGCCGCGGCCGGTCCCGGGACGGCGCTGGACACGCTGCGGCGCGTGGTGCGCGGCGAGTACACGATCGAGTCGCGGCTCGCGCTCTCGGCGCGCGTCGGCGACGCGGGCGAGGACTGCCTCGCCGTGAACGACGTGGTGATCCACAAGGGCGGGATCGCCCGCCTGATCCGGATCTCCGTCGCGGTGGACGGCCAGGAGGTCGGCGTCTACACGGCCGACGGCATCATCGTGGCCACCCCGACCGGCTCCACGGCGTATTCCATGTCGGCCGGCGGTCCGATCGTGGTGCCCGGCGTCGACGCCATCGTGATCACCGCGATCTGTCCCCACACCCTCGCCGTGCGGCCGCTGGTGGTGCCGGCGAGCGCCACGCTGACCCTCCGGGTGCTCGATCCCGTGCCGGCGCCGGAGGAGCTGATGGTCTCCATCGACGGCCAGGTGGCCGCGCGGCTGGCGCCGCGGCAGGAGGTCACGGTCGTGCGCGCGACGCGGCCGGTGCTGCTCGCGCGGGCAGACGTCGAGTCGTTCTTCGTCCGGCTGCGGGAGAAGCTGCAGTGGGGTGACCTCTCCGACCGGCAGGGCTGAGATCGCAGCCCCGTTCCGATGACCCGCCTTCGCCGCCCCGCCATCCCGTCGTGCTGACCGAGCTGAGAGTCCGGGACGTCGCCGTCATCGCCGACGCGCGGCTCGAGCTGGGCTCGCGCCTCAACGTGCTCACCGGCGAGACCGGCGCCGGCAAGTCCCTGCTGGTCGACGCGCTGGCCCTGCTGCTCGGCGAGCGGGCGACGGCGGAGATGGTCCGCACCGGCGCGCCGCGCGCCTCGGTCGAGGGCGCGTTCGACGTCGCGGGGCGTGCGGACCTCGCCGCGGCCCTCGGCGAGCACGGCGTCGAGGCGGAGGACGGCCGGCTGGTCCTCAAGCGGGAGGTGCAGGTGTCGGGGCGCAGCCGGGCATGGGTGAACGGCAGCCCGGTGACGGTCGGCGTGCTGGCGGAGGTGGGCCGGCGGCTGGTGGACCTGCACGGCCAGCACGAGACCCAGTCGCTGCTGCGGCCCGACGCGCAGCGGGACATCCTCGACGCCTTCGCCGAGGCGGCGGCCGAGGCGGCGGCGGTGCGCGAGGCGCACGCGCACCTGGAGGGCCAGGTGGCGGAGCAGCGGCAGCTCGAGGAGCGCCGCGCGGAGGCCCGCAAGCGGGCCGACTACCTGCGGCACGTGGCGGAGGAGATCGAGCGCGCCAGGCCGAAGCCGGGCGAGCTCGAGCAGCTCGAGGCGGAGTCGCGCCGCCTCGGCCACGCCGAGGAGCTGGGCCGGCTCGCCGACGAGCTGACCCAGCTGCTGGACGGCGACGACCGGGCGGCCGGCGCGGCCCTGGGCCACGCGGCGCGCCTGGTGGCCGCCCTGGAGCGCATCGACGCCAGCGGGGCCGCAGGCTGGCGCGAGATGCTGGACGCCGCGGTCCTGAACGTCGGGGAGCTGTCGCGGGCGGTCGCCGCGTACCATGAGGGCGTGGACCTCGATCCGGCACGCCTGGCGTCGGTCGAGCGCCGGCGCGACCTGCTGTTCCGGCTGGACCAGAAGTACGGACCGGGGATGGAGCGGGTGATCGCGGCGGGCGAAGAGGCGCGGAGCGGGCTGGGGCTGCTCGACACGGCGGACACGGACCTCGCCGCGCTGGCCCGGCGCATCGAGGAGGCCCGCTCCACGCTGCTCGAGCGGTGCCGGGCGCTCACCGCCAAGCGGTCCACGGCGGCCCGCAGGCTCGGCAAGGCGGTCACGGCCCGGCTCGCCGCGCTGGGGATGCCGGACGGGAAGTTCCGCGTCGAGCTGCGACGGCTCGACGTGCCGTCGCGCTCCGGCGCCGAGGCGGTGGAGTTCATGGTGCAGCTCAATCCCGGCATGGAGGAGCGGACGCTGGCGCGCGCCGCCTCGGGCGGCGAGCTGTCGCGGATCATGCTGGCGCTGAAGGGCGAGCTGGCCCGCCACGACACGGTGCCCACGCTGGTGTTCGACGAGGTGGACCAGGGCGTCGGCGGCCACGTGGCCGGGCGGGTGGCGGAGTCGCTGAGCGGCGTCGCCGGCGACCACCAGGTCATCGTCATCACGCACCTGCCGCAGGTCGCCGCGGCCGCGGCGCAGCACCTGGTGGTGGCCAAGGCGTCGGCGGGCGGCGTGGCGCAGACCGACGTGCGGGTGGTCGAGGGCGCGGAGCGGGTGGAGGAGATCGCGAGGATGCTGGGGGGCGACGCGTCGCCGGAGACGGCGAGGAAGCACGCGACGGAGCTGCTGAAGCGGGCCGGCTGATCCTCCCTACCTGAACAGCTTGACGTACCCCCGCATCGCGATGTGGAACACGCTCGCCTGCGGCACGAGACCGGTGCCGCCGGAGACGGTGTTCTCGTACGAGACGGTCACGCTGTACGGGATCGAGGCCCGGCCCTTGGCGTAACGCTCGACCGTCGAGAAGGTCACGCCGGCGCCGAACCGCATCCACCGCATCCCGGTGTCCTGGTCGAGCACGCTGGCAGGCAGCCCCACCGCGGCTGAATCGGCGGGGTTCACGTAGCTGTGCTTCGTTGGCCCCTGCGAGAAGAAGCTGTAGTCCACCCGCACCGAGAACGCGTCGTCCATCATCCAGGTGGGCGCGAGGTCCGCGGCGTAGTACGGCGCGGGCGTGCGCCGGATCATCGCCTGCTGGCTGATCGGCGCGATCGGGAACTCGGGCGGCGTCACGCGCATCAGGATCTGATCGGCGGCGGCACCTCCGGCCCGGCCGACGGCGTGGATCAGGAAGTGCTCGCCGAGGATGAAGTCGCTGGCGAGCGCGCCCTCGAAGCCGAGCTGGTGGGTGCCCGTGCCGAGATCGAGGAAGCTGGTGGCCGACGGCGCCTGGCCGGTCGGGAAGCGGGCCGTGAGGACGATCTGGCCGCGATACCGCGACCCCTGGGCCAGCTGGTAGGTGAGGTGGGCGGTGACGTCCCCGATTCCCGTCTTGACCACGGTGCCGAACGTGTCGGCGGCCACCCCGAGCGCGGGATCGCTGTACAACCGCTCCACGTCGTCCCGGACCAGCGCGGTGTCGGGCAGCGCGAGGCCGGCGCCGAGCGCCGGCAGGCTGCCGCCCTGCGCCTGGTACGCCGCAGCCAGCTGCGCGTACGCGGTGTCGGCCTGCGCCAGCCGCACCAGGATGCTCTCCGCCGCGACGGTGCTGTCGCGGGGCAGCAGGGGCTGCCGGCTCAGCGCCAGGAACGGCGTGAGGCTCGCGATCGCCGCCTGCGCCTGCGCGCGCAGGGCGGCGGGGCCGCTGGTCGCGAGCGCCTGCAGCGCGGCCAGCGCCGCGGTCATCTGCGCCTGGAACGCCGAGTCCCTGGACGGGGTGATGAAGGCCGGATTCCACCCCACGTTGCCCCGCCGCGCCAGCGCCGTGTCCAGGTTGAAGCTCGCGTCCACCCGGCTCCGCACCAGCGGCACGGTGACGCCGAGGGCGAGGCGGCGGCTGATCCCGAGCTCGATGCCGAGCGGCAGGGTGCGCACGCTCGCGTTGAGCGCGACCAGCGGGTGGCCGAGGTTGAGCAGGAAGCCGCCGATGCCGGACGCGGTCCGGATGGTGTCCTGGAGATGCGACAGGAACGGCAGGTTCGCGGTGCCGAGCGAGTCGGCCGTGAAATCGGCGGTGATCGGGACGAGCCCGGGCGCGCCCGGCTGCCAGCGGTGGTCCCAGCTCGACCACAGCGGCGTGAAGTCGATCCGCAGCGCGCCCGGCGCCAGCGGCACCGCGAACTCGGTCTGCGCTGCGAGTGGTCCGGCCACGAGAGCGCCGGCGGCGATGCCCAGGGCGGCGGCGAGCAGGGCGGGGCGGGGCATGTACGGCGTCAAGTCTAGCTAGGCGCCGGCGGCGGTGTCCAGCGCGCGCGGCCCGCGCCGCCAAACGAATCGGGCGGCCGCCCGGAGGCGGCCGCCCGATCGCGCACCATGCGTGGCGACTTCAGGGCGGGGTCAGCGTGGTCCCGTACTTCGAGTCGATCGCCACCACGAACAGGTCGGCGATCAGCTTCTGCCCCGCGGTCGCCGGATGGAAGCCGTCGAGGGAGACGAAGCTGCCGAACAGCTTCGACGGGGTGGCGAGATTCGGGATCGGCGGGATGGAGTCCGCCGCCACCAGGATCGTCAGGGCGCTGTCGAGGTTGGCGAGCGCCCAGCCGTGCGCGGTCGCCACGGAAGCGATCTTGGCGTTGAACGCGGTGACGCGCGCCGAGATGGCCGCGAGCGCCGCGACGGTCACGACCGGGCCGGTCGGGTTGGTCCCGGCCAGCGTGGTCGTCGTGGCGACGCCGGTGCCGCAGTTGAGGCTGGCTGCTCCGCCCGCCTGGAGCGTGCCGGCGATGGTCGCCGTGCCGGGCAGGCCGATCGCCATCTTGTCGCCGACGCCGCCCGAGGCGGACGGCGCGCAGCTCAGATCCACCGTGAACGTCGCCAGGTTGAACGGCGCCGTGGCCGGGACACCGGGGCAGGCTCCGGTCTTCAGGCAGAAGAAGACGACGCCCCGCGTGATGAACGGGATGTTGGCGACGTTGGGAATGTTCGCGAGCGCCACCTTCGCGCCGGTCGCGACGAGCCGGGCGGCCAGCGAGTCGTACTGGGCCTGGAACAGGGCGAGCGGCGTCATGACCGTGGTGTCGCCCGACGTGGCGGCGTGCAGCGCGTCGTTGGCGCCCAGCTCGACCGTCACGAAGGTCGGCTTCGCCTCGTCGAGGATGTCCACCGGGTTGCGGCTGCCGGTGATGAACTGCGCGGCCAGCAGCGTGTCGGTGGCGGGCACCAGCAGCGAGGAGATGTGCAGCGCCTGGCCCACGCGCATGCTGGGCACGCCGAGGTTGTTGTAGTAGTTCTGCCGCGCCGGCACGGACAGGGGGCTGATGAGATTGCACGTCGTGGCCGTTCCGCTGTCCACGCGGGCGCCGGTCAGCGGATTGGTGTACGGCGGCGGGCAGCCCGGAGCCGTGAAGCCGGGATAGAACCAGTTGGCGTTGGGCGAGAGGCCCATCGCCTGCGCCAGCAGGTACGGGTACGCCCGGCGCTGGGTGCTGTCGCTGATGCCGCCGGACTGCACGCCCGCGCTGATGCTGGTGCCGAGGGCGACGTAGTTGGCGAACATCGCGCCGCCGGACGGCGTGCCCAGCGGGCCCATCTTCTGGTTGTCGACGAGACTGCTGCACGCGGCCACGAGCGGCACGGCCAGCGCGGCGAGCGCGAATCGGTGGATGCGCATGGGACGCGGCTCCATGGGTTAGAGCCCCAGCGCCAGGCTGGCGCTGAAGAGGTTCGCCTTGAAGCTGTAGATGCCGGTGTTCATCGCCGGGGTCGGGGCCGTTCCGGCCGGCGGGTCGATCAACCGGCCGCGCCGGTCCTGCTGCTGGAGGTACTGGTACCCCAGGTCGAGCCTGAGCTGCGGCAGCAGCTTGACGCCCACGCCGACCGTGCCCTCGACCCGGTTGCCCTCGGGCAGCAGCGGCGTCACCGACTGGTCGGGCGAGGCGCCGTTGTGCCGCAGGGCCCCCAGCCGGACGGCCAGCGTCTTCGTCGCCTGCCAGTCGAGCCCGACGCGGAAGGCGTCGGTGTTCCCGTAGCTCTCGAGCGAGCCTATCGTCTCCGGCTGACCACCGGTCCCGGCGTTGGCCGCGACACTGAGCTGGAGCGTGTTGAACGACGACCAGTTGGTGTGCTGCCAGTCGAACAGCACGGTCAGGTTGTCCATCACCTTGTACGCGGCGCCGGCGACCACCTGCCACGGCATCGTGATGGACGTGCTCGCGCCGCGGCTGGCCAGCACGGAGTCGGGGTCGAACGCGGCGGCCAGCACGAGGTCGAGCGGCGTGCCGCCCGGCAGGCCGAACGGGTTGCCCGCCGCCAGGGTCAGTCCGGTCGGGACCTGGGTGAAGCTGGCCGTGCCCGTGTAATTGATCTTCACCTGGCTCAGGTAGCGCACGCCGAGGCTCAGCTTGTCGGTCGCCTTGAAGATCGCGCCGACGTGGAAGCCCCAGCCGTTGCCGCTCACGTCGAAGTCCGCGTCGGCGAAGTCGGTCCCCGTGGGCACGCCGAGCGAGGCGAGCGTCAGGGGCGTGCCGGGGATGCCGGTGGTCGAGGCGTCGATCCGCCGGTGCACCTGCGCCGAAGAATGCACGTAGACCGGGCCGCCGCCGATCTGCAGCTGCGGTACCGGCGCCCAGGCGATCGTCGGCTGCACGTAGATGCTCGCGATGGACGTCTTGTAGGCCAGGTACCGGCCGGGCGAGGTCGTCGGCCAGTCGGTCGTCAGGCCGTACGGCGCGTACACGCCGACGCCGGCCGCGAACGTCGGGCTGATCTGGTACGTGGCGTAGCCCGCCGGGACCGGGAACGTGTGGTTCACGAGGTCGGTCTTCACGCGGCTGGCGCTGTCGGTGTAGTTCCCCGTCGGCGCGATCAGCGTGAGGTTGCCTTCCAGGTTGAACGTCGTCGCGCTCCCCAGGATTCCCGCGGGATTGAAGAACACGGCGCTCCCGCCGCTGCACGGTGCCGCGACACCCGTGGTGCCCCTGGCCATGGTGCAGGCGTCGTGCTCATATACCGAGAAGCCCTGCGCCACGGCGCTCGGCACGAGGATGACCGCGGCCAGGAGAACGGCCGCACACGCTACGGCGTGTCGCCGCATGGTGCCCTCCGACAGGCGTGATGGACCGACGAAAAACGACGATGTTACGCAGGCGTTACGAACGGTGGTGAGGCTACGGATCACGATGGTATTTGTCAATGTTCGCGGCGCGATGAGCTTGACGTCCGGCCGGCGCGAAACCTAGGTTCCCAGTCGGAATTGCGGGAATAGCTCAGTTGGTAGAGCACAACCTTGCCAAGGTTGGGGTCGCGGGTTCGAGTCCCGTTTCCCGCTTTCGGCCCGGGTGGCGAAATGGCAGACGCAGGGGACTTAAAATCCCCAGGGGGCGACCCCGTGCGGGTTCGAGTCCCGCCCCGGGCATTCGAGACCGACTCGACATTCAGAGGGGCCGCGCGAGCGGCCCCTTCGTCTTGCCGCGGTCCCGATCGAGTCGGGCCCTTGAATCCTCCGCCGGCCGGTGTTTAGTAGAGCCGCAGCGTGCCGCGCCGGAGACGGAGCATGCGGGACCGCTGGCGGCGTACGACGATGCCCCGGGGCGCTGCGAGGATGCTGCGCCTCGCCGTCCCGGCGCTGGTGCTCGCCTGCGAGCACGCGCCGTCCGGTCCCGGCGCTTCGGTGAGCTCGGTGACGATCGCTACCGCAGCGGTCGACCTCGCCCAGGGACAGACGTACTGCTTCAGCGCCCACGTGGCCGCCTCGGGCGGCACCGACCGCTCGGTCACCTGGCGCGCGCGCCACGGCCTGCACAACGGATCGATGGACGCGGACGGCTGCTACGAGGCCGACAGCGTCGGCACCGACACCATCATCGCCGCGAGCACCGTGGACCCGGGCACGACGGCCATCGTCACCGTCACGATCAGGCCGGCGGACCCCTGGCCGCTCGCAGCGATGACGGATCTCGCGCTCCCGACCTACGACGGCTCGGGTCAGGCCATCCACCCGAGCGAGCTGACCGCGTGCCCCGTCCGGAGCCGGTGGCGGTACCGGACCGCCGTCACGCCGTACCCGTACCTCAAGAGCAACTACGAGAATCCGTCGGTCTTCGTCTCCAGCGACCAGCGGCACTGGGTGCTGCAACCCGGCACGCCCAACCCCCTGGTCATGCCGGGCACCGCGACCCAGACCTCGGCCGTGGGCAAGACCCGCTACTACACCGGCCTGCCCGCGCCCGCCTGGTCCACGCTGAGCGACCCCGACTTCGTGTGCGACTCGGTGGGCCACGCGGTGCGGCTCTACTTCCGCCAGATCGGCGACAGCGCGGAGTACATCCTGTACATGCAGAGCCGGGGCGACAGCAACTGGAGCCCGCCGCAGACGGTCATGGTGGCGCACCCGGAGGCGGGCGGCGAGATGATCTCCCCGTCCTTCGTCTACCTGCAGCAGGCGTGGCGCGCGTGGTTCGTGCGGGGCGCGTGCGGCGCCACCTCCTCGGAGGTCCGGACCAGCGTCTCGACCGACGGCACGACCGGCTTCAGCGATCCGGAGACGGTGGACATCGAGCAGGCCGGCTACGTCATCTGGCACCTCCAGGTGCGCGCGTTCGCGGGAGCGCTGTGGATGCTGTACAGCGCCTACCCGAACACCGTGGACAAGTGCTACGCCGGCGACCTGTTCCTGGCGCGCAGCGACGACGGCCGCAGCTGGTCCACCTTCGAGCAGCCCGTGCTGAACCACCTCGACTATCCGCAGTTCGAGGCGGGCCTCTACCGCTCCAGCATGCTCTACGATTCCGCGAGCGACGTCCTCACGGTTCAGGTGTCGGGCTACTACTCGCAGGGCACGCAGCTCGCCGCGGCGACCGGGACGATCCGGTTCGGCTTCACCCAGCTGTTGAGCGGGCTGACCCCGGCGGCCGGCGCCACCGTGCGTCCCC
>DASPTN010000155.1:0-24715 GCA_035623395.1 Gemmatimonadales bacterium
GGGCGAAGCGTGTCCCGCTCGTCCATCGCTTCACCACTCGGCTAGGGCGCGCTCCATCGTAGCGTCTGCCTTCCGCTCCCGCCAGCGTCGAAGACACGGTTATCCACGCAGGACGTGTGCGAAATAGGAGCCTCTCAATCGGGAATCGCCCGTGCGGCATACGGCACCGGCGCATCGACCCGAGCTGACGCGCTTCAGGCCGCAGATCCGGCGCTCCATCCCATTCACACGCCATTCACGCGCCCTCGGTAATCTGGTGACGTCGGTGGCGCCGTGGGCTCACGGCGGCCGGGGAAGGAGCGGGCAGCATGCCGCTCGATGCAGCTGAGGTGCCGCGAAGTCAGGCGCAGCCGGTCGCGCGCAGTCGTCGCGACCTGCTGGCCCTCGTGCAGGGCGCGCTGGGCGACCGCTATAGTGTCGAGAAGGAGATCGGCCGGGGCGGAGCGGCGCGGATCTTCTTGGCGCGCGACGGCGCGGGCAAGGCGGTGGCGCTGAAGGTCCTCCATCCCGAGCTGGTCGTCTCGATCGCCGCCGACCGTTTCCTGCGGGAGATCGGCCTGCTCTCCCGCGTCGACCATCCCCGCATCTGCCGGCTGCTGGACTGGGGCGAGCGCGACTGGCTGGTCTACTACGTGATGGACTACGTCGAGGGCCCGACCCTCCGCGAGTACCTCGAGCGGGTGCGGCGCGCGCCGGTCGAGGACACGCTGCGCGAGACGTGCGAGCTGCTCGAGGCGCTCGAGTACGCCCACGGTCTCGGCGTGGTGCACCGCGACGTCAAGCCGGAGAACGTCAAGCTCTCGCCCTCGGGGGCGGTGCTGATGGACTTCGGCATCGCCAAGGCCGTGGCGACGGCCGCGCCCGACCGCGCGCGGCTCACGCGCTCCGGCTTCACGCTTGGCACGTCGGCCTACATGAGCCCCGAGCAGGCCACCGGTGGCGAGATCGACCACCGCAGCGATCTGTACTCGGTGGGCTGCGTGATCTTCGAGTGCCTCACCGGCTCGCCCCCGTACGAGCACGCGGACGACCGCGTGGTGTTCGGCATGCACCTGAGGGCCCCGATCCCCGACGTGCGCCGCTTCCGCCCGCACGTGCCCGCGGAGCTGGCGAAGCTCGTGACCAAGTCGCTCGCCAAGAACCCGGACCAGCGGTGGCAGTCGGCGGGCGAGATGCGGGCCGCGCTCAGGACGTGCGGGGGAGCGGTCCGGCCGGGGGGCTGAGGTCGCGGCCGGCGGACATGGACGGGACTGTTGGTGCCAGAAACACAGCGCCCGGCGAAGTGCCGGGCGCTGCCGTGTGAAGGAGCTACGCTCCCGGCCCTTCCTCCGCCTGCAGGTCCAGATCGCTCTGCTCGAACCCGCGCGCCGGCGTCCCCGGCCGGCGCAGGTGGTTGGGCGGCTCCGACCAGCCCGCCAGGCGCAGCACATCCGCCGTCCGGCGGTTGACTTCGTCCGTCTGCGTGCCGTCCCTGCTCGTGCCGGCCGCGAGGTCGAGCCACGACAGCGCCTCCTCGTAGGCGAATCGGCCGAGCGCCGCCTCCGACGCCACCAGCGCGTGGCGGAACGCCACCGCCGGCTCCCCGCCGCGCTCGGCGTGCCGCGCCACCTCGCCCGCCACCTCGCGCGAGCCCGGCCCGGCCTCCGCCGCCTGGAGCGCGAAGGCCAGCGCGCGGTGCAGCTCCCGCGAGCGCGACGCCGTGAGATCGCCCCGCACCACCGCGGCGATCATCGGGTGCGCGCACCGGTACACGGCCTTCTCCACCGCCAGCAGGCGCCGCTCGACCAGCTCGTCCGCGATGGCGGCGGCCCTGAGGCGCGAGACGCCCAGCACCGACGAGAGGACTTCAGCCGGGCACCCCGCACCGGCCACCGCCACGACGGCCAGCAGGTCGCGCAGCACGTAGGGCAGCCGCGCCACGCGCTCGGCGATGGCGACCTGCACCGTCGTGGGCAGCGGAAACTCATGCATGCCGTAGGGGCCGGCCGGCGCTGCCGTCCATTCGCCCCGCGCCTCGTCCACCGCGAGCAGTCCCTGCGCGAACAGCGTCTTCAGCAGCTCGACGATGTGGAACGGGTTCCCGTCGGTCACGTCGAACACGCGGCTCGCGAACCGCCGCGCTCCGGCGGCGCTCTTGAGGCGGCCCATCTCCCGGATCATCTGCCACACCTGCGCTTCGGTGAGCGCGGGCAGCGCGACGACGGTGGCGCGGGCGCGCGAGCGGAGCGCGCGGCACAGCCGGGCCGCCGGCGAGTCGCGCTCGAGCTCGTCCACGGCGAGCGCGCCGATGACGAGGGCCGCACTCGCCTCGAGGCGGCGCACCAGGAAGTGCACCAGCGCGCAGGTGTCGGCGTCGCACCACTGGAGGTCGTCCACGAACAGCGCGGTCGGGCGCTCCTCGGCGACGGCGAGCAGCACCTGCGCCACGCCCTCGAACAGGCGCCACCGCTCGGTGGCACGCGCCGCCGGGCCGGGCTCCGGCACGGCCGGGAAGCGGCGCCGCAGCTCCGGAGCCAGGCGCGTCACCTCGCTCAGCCACTCGGCGCCGGTCGTCGCGACGCCGGGCGCCTCCAGCGCGCCGCGCAGCACCTCCACGACGGGACCGAACGGGATCCCGCTCCTGGCGTCGTAGCCCCGCCCGCGCAGCACCGTTCCGCCCTCGGCGGCGGCGAAGCGCAGGAAGTCCTCGGCGAGGCGTGTCTTGCCGACCCCGGCCTCGCCCTCGATCAGGACCAGGCCGCCGCGGCCGGCCGCCGCCGCGGTCCACGAGCGCACCAGCTGCCGCCACGGCTGCTCGCGCCCGATCAGCGCGCAATCGAACGAGGGCGCGACCGGCTCCGGCGCGCGCCGCGGGGTCCGGACGCCCCGCATGCCGGTCTCCGACTCGATGCGATCCAGCAGCTCGCGCAACCGGGCGCTCGGCGCGGCCCCGAGGTCGGCCGCCAGCCGGTCGCGGTAGGAGGCGAAGCGCGCGAGCGCCGCCCCCCGGTCGCCGGCCAGGTACCACGCCTCCATCGCCGCGCGGGTCGCCTCCTCGGACATCGGCTCGCACTCGAGCCAGGTGTCCGCCCACCTCGCGGCCTCCCGCCAGCGCGACGCGGCCATCGCCCGGCGGAACAGCTCCGCCGCGACCTCCTGGAACAGCCGCATCAGGTGCCGCCGCCGGGCGGACGCCCATTCGTCGAACGCGGGAGCGCGGGGCGGAGTGAGCCCGGACAGGAAGTGCGCGACGTCGTACCGCGCCGCCTCGACGGGGTCGGTGCGGGCCGCCTCGATGAACGCCGTCACGTCGGACGCGACCGGGCCCCTCAGCTCCACCTGGTTGTGGCTCAGGCACAGCCCGTCCTCGAGGGAGGCGCGGACGCGCCTCAGCGCCTGGCGCAGCGAGGCCCGCGCGGCCTTCTCCGGGAAGTCGCCCCAGAGAAGGGCCGCCAGCTCTTCGCGTGGATGGGGTCCGGGCTCGAGGGCGAGATAGGTGACCAGCGCCAGGCACTTGGGCGAGGCGAGGCCGCGCGCGGGTTCACCGTGCGGGAGCGCCACTTCGGGGGGGCCGAAGAGGTGGAGGGCAATGCCGTCCATGGCGCCGCCCAGCCTGGGACTCGCGCTAAGCTACGCTCCGCTCCTGCGCCCGCAAGCTCGACTCACGGCTGCGCGACCGGCGTCGGCGTGGCGTGCACCGCCACGTCGCCGCTGCCCAGCTGCCCTTTGGAGTTGAGGCCCCAGCACAGCGGCGCGCCCTGCTCCGTGATCGCGCAGGTGAACTCCTTTCCGACGGCCAGGGCCCGGAACACCTGCGCCCCCGCGACGGGCACCGGCACGGCGCTGCGGTCGCCGCTGTTGCCGTTGCCGAGCTGGCCCGCGTTGTTGTCGCCCCAGCAGCTCGCGGCGCCGTCGGCGCTCAGCGCGCAGGTGTGGGAGAACTCGTCGCTCACGGTCCGGAACGGGCCGGTGGCGTGCACGGCGGCGGGCTTGGTGCTGCACGGCATCGGCGGCGTGCCGCACTGCTCGAGCAGCGAGTCCGCGCCGAGCTGTGCGAAGCAATCGGCGCCCCAGCACAGCAGGGCCCCGTTGGCGTCGACCCCGCAGGTGTAGTCGAACTGCGCCGCCGAGTGCACCAGCCGGAAGGCCGCGCCGGGCACCCGCGCGGGCAGCGAGCTCTGGGCGCGCGGAGCGTTCCCCACCTCTCCCTGCTCGTTCCGCCCCCAGCAGTAAACCGCGCCTTCCCGGGTCATGGCGCAGGTGTGGAAGTAGCCGGCGCTGATCGAGCGGAACAGGTGGCCCGTGACCGCCACCGGCACCGTGTGCCCGCCGCCCGTGCCGCCGGTGCCGAGCTTCCCGCCGGCGTTGCTGCCCCAGCAGTACGCCACGCCGCCGGTCGTGACCGCGCACGCGTGCGTGTCGCCCGCGCTGATGGACTGGAACGCGACGCCCTCGATGCCCACCTTCGCCGGCCGGCTGCTCGACGTCTGCGAGCCGATGCCGAGCTGCCCGTAGCCGTTGCTGCCCCAGCAGTAGGGGACGCCCGAGGTGCTGAGCGCGCACGTGAAGCCGTGGCCCGCGCTGATCGAGGCGAACGGCACGCTGGTCGCGACCTTCACCGGCTTCGCGCTGCACGCGTCGCCCCCGGCACACGGCTCGGTCACCGCCGGATTCCCCAGCTCGCCGTCCGCGTTGCTGCCCCAGCACCACGCCGCGTGCTGCGGCGTGAGGCCGCAGGCGTGGTCCGCCCCGGCGGTGATGGAGTCGAGGACGAACGGCGGGGCCTGGGCGGCGGCGCGCGCGACGGCGAGGGAAGCGCCGAGCAGCGCCAGCACGAGGCCCAGGATCACCGGGCAGGGAACGTATCTAATGAAAGGAGCTCTCACGGCTCACCCCGACGAGGCCGACAGGCGAATGAAGGTGAGAACGCCAGCGCGGGGCGCAAGTGGGAGCGGAACGGTGCGGATTCCGCGGTGCGGTCCGGGTTCCGTCAGGCCACCAGCACGACCTTCCCGAGGTTCCTGCGCTCGTGGAGATGGCGGTGCGCCGCCGCGGCGCCGTCGCGGGTGAGCGGGAACGTGCGGTCGATGATCGGCCGCAGCTCGCCGGCGGCGATCGCGCCATAGATCTCCGCCAGCGCGGGCCTCAGCAGCGCCTCCTGGTCCCACAGGTGGAGCAGCTGGACGCCGAACACGCCGAGGTTGCGCTCGACCAGCGACAGCGGGTGGAAGCGCGGCGTCCTGAGGTACGCCAGTCCCGCCGTGAGCCAGCGGCGCCGCGCGCCGGGCATCGCCTCGCTCAGCCCGTAGACCACCAGCCGGCCGAGCGGCGAGAGGAGCCGCCGGCACGCGGCCGTCGCGCGGCCGCCCACCGGGTCCAGGGCGACGTGCACGCCCTGCGGCCGCAGCCGCCGCACCTCGGCTTCCCAGTCGCCCCGCGAGTCGAAGCACGCCTCGGCGCCCAGCTCGCGCAGCACGAAGTCGCGCTTGGCCGGGCTGCCGGCCGTCCCGACGACCCGGAGACCGTGCCGGCTGGCGAGCTGCACCGCCGCGGTCCCGACGCCGCCTCCGGCGCCGAGGACCAGCGCCGTCTCGCCCTCGCGCGCCCTCGCCGCCTCGAACAGGCACACCCACGCCGTGAGGAAGACGACCGGCACCGCGGCGGCCTGCACCGGGGTCAGCGCGTCGGGATACCGGAAGGCCTGGCGGGCCGGAACGATCACGTCGCGCGCGTAGCCGCCCTGGCGGAGCAGGGCGACCGCCCGGTCGCCGGCCCGCCAGTCCCTCACCGCGGAGCCCACGCGCACCACCTCGCCCGCGACCTCGAAGCCGGGACTGTACGGGCGCGGCGGCGAAGAGCCGTAGAGCCCGGTGCGCTGGAGCAGGTCGGCGAAGTTCACGCCGCTGGCGTGGACCTCGATGTGCAGGCCGTCGGTTCCGAGGTCCGCGAGCGGCACGTCGCGCTCGACCAGCGCCTCCGGCGGTCCGAGACGGTCGATCAGGACGGCGCGCGTGGTGGTACGGGACGTCCGGGGTTCCTCGCCGCGCGCGGCCGGTTCATCTTTATCGGATCCAGACACGGCATCCTCGAGCGGTGGCTCGGGAAACTTCCACTCCTCAGAGAGGGAGAGTCAACGCATGCATCGCAGTCTCCGCGTCGCGGCGCCCGCACTCGTCCTGGCGCTGCTCGGCGCCGCCGCCGTCGCCCCGCCGTCCGCGGCCCAGGCGCCGAGGCGGCGCCACGCCGCCCCGAAGCCGATCACGGTCACCTGGCTCGGCCACGCCGCGTTCCTGGTGACCTCGCCGGGCGGCACGCAGCTGCTGCTGGATCCGTTCCTGCGGCAGAATCCGTCCACGCCCGACTCGCTCAAGGACACGACCCGCTACCATCCGGCCGCGATCCTCGTGACCCACTCCCACTTCGACCATTCGGCCGACGCGAAGGCGATCGCCACGGCGAGCGGCGCGAAGCTGGTGGCCGCCTACGACTGGGCGCAGACCCTCGGGCTGCCCGATTCGCAGGTCGTGGGCGTGAACGTCGGCGGCACGGTGAAGATCGGCGACGTCACGATCCACGCCGTGCCGGCGATGCACGGCAGCGTGCCGGACGGGCGGCCGATGGGCTTCGTGCTGGAGTTCGCCGACGGGCGCACGCTGTACCACACGGGCGACACCTGGATCTTCGGCGACATGGCGCTGATCCAGGCGATGTACCACCCGGGCATCATCCTGCTGTGCGTGGGCGGCGGCCCGTTCACCGAGAACCCGCGCGCGGCCGCGCTGGCCGTGCGCCGGTACTTCCGGCCCAAGGTCATCGTCCCGATGCACTACGCCACGTTCCCGGTCCTCGCGACCGCGGCGGACGTGCGCGCGGCGTTCCGGGGCGACCGGCGGCTGCGGGTGATGGTGCCCGGCGAGACGCGGCAGTTCTGAGGTCCGCGGGTCGGGTGGCCCGTCCGGCGCGGCGGCATCCCGGCGCCGGGCGGGCCCCGCTGGCTACGCGGGTACGGGCTGCGGCCCGACGCGCCGGTGCAGGCGCGCCTGCTCCCGGACGCCGTACGCGCGCGAGCGGGCCACGTAGCCGAGGCTGAGGGGCATCATGGCGCCCACGACCGCCGACGGGCGCATGTAGCCGAACGCGCGGACGATGCGCCGCCAGGCCGCGGTGCCGGAGTTGAACCGGCTCTCGACCCAGCTGGCGCCGGCCAGCAGGGCCTCGGGGCTCAGGTGCCGCGGCTCGAACACGACGTGCCCGAAGTCGTACCACGCCCAGTCGCGGGTCCGGATGCGGCCCTGCCGGTCCATCTCCTCGAACAGCGGCGTGCCGGGGAACGGCGTGAGGATGGTGCTCTGCAGCACGTCCACGCGCGCCGACTCGAGGAAGGCGAGCGTGCGCTCGAAGGTGGTCGCGTCGTCGTCGTCCATGCCGAACACGAAGCCGGCGTACACGCCGATGCCCGCCGAGTGCAGGCTCGTGATCGCCCGCGCGTAGTCGTGCGCGCGGCAGGTGGTCTTGTGCCACGCGCCGAGATTGCCCTCGCTCAGCGACTCGAGGCCGAGGAACAGCGCGATGCATCCGCTCCGCGCGGCGGCCTCGAGCAGGCGGGGATCGTCGGCGATGCGCACGCTGGACTGGCCGCACCACTGCTTGCGGAGCGGCGCCATGCGCGCGAACAGCTCCAGCGCGTAGCCGCGGTCGCCGACGATGTTGTCGTCGACGAAGATCACGCGCCGCCCGAGGCGGGTCAGCTCGTCGATCACCTCGTCCACCGGCCGGGTGCGGAACGTGTGGCGGCAGAACGCGGCGACCGAGCAGAAGGTGCACCGGAGCGGACAGCCGCGGGTGGCCTGGATCGCGTCGGGCACGATGTAGGCGCCCCGGCGGAGGAGACTCCGGTCCGGGACCTTCAGGCCCGCCAGGCTCCCGGGCTCGCCGCGGTAGATGCCGCGGAGCCTGCCGGCCTCGAGGTCGCCGAGCATCCCGGGCACGCTGGCTTCCGCCTCGCCGACGCAGACCGCGTCGAAGTGCCGGGCGGCCTCCTCGGGCAGGAAGGTCGGGTGATAGCCCCCGGCGATGACGACCTTGCCCCGGCGGCGGAACCCGTCCGCGATCGCGTAGGCCCGCGGCGCGTTGCAGGTCATGAACGAGACGCCCACCAGGTCCGCGTCGGCGTCGAAGTCCACCGGCTCGACGTCCTCGTCCACGATCCGGGTCTCGACGCCGGGCGGCATCGCCGCGGCCACGCAGAGACTGGAGAGCATCGAGAAGCGGAAGGCGCGCGGGCCCCGGTATGCGCCCGGCGCGCTGGCGCGCCACAGGGGCGAGGTCGGGCTGACGAGCAGGAGCTTCATCGGACTGGCTCCACCTGGCTCCGTACCCAACCTGGCGGCGGCGCGTCAGTCGCGCGTCAAGCGCGCCGCCGGCGCCGGACGGCGTTTGCCGAATGAAGCCTTCAGGATTGCCGGCGAGGCGGGGCCGTGGCGGCACGCATTCTGCGCCACGGCCCGGTGTCCCTCACTCGAGGACGTATGCTGCGCAAGAGCCTGTCGGTCTCCGCCCTCCTGCTCGTGGCCGCCGCCGCGGCCTGCAGCCGCGGGGACTCCCGCTTCCCCGCGCTGGCCGACGAGTTCGTCTACACGAGCCTCAGCTTCTCGCCGTCCAGCGCCACCCAGGTCGGACTGCACGTGTTCGTGGATCCGAAGACCAAGGACACCCTGCGGCTCGACGCGCTGCTCGACGACTTCGCCCCGGCGGCGCTCGACCACCAGCGGGCGTACTACGCCGACTTCGGGACGCGGCTCGCGGCGATCCGGCGCGACCGGCTCGATCCGCAGACCCAGGCCGACTACGACCTGCTGTCGAACGCGATGAAGTTCGCGAGCTTCGGCCTCGACAGCGAGCGGTTCTACCAGCGCCGCCCGCAGCTGTACCCGGAGATCCTCGGCAGCGCGCTGTTCGCGAACATCAGCCTCGAGTACGCCGACACGGCGGCCCGCGCCCGCGACCTCGCCACCCGGGTGGAGAAGATCCCGGCGTGGATCGGCGTGGCGCTCGGCAACCTCAACGCGTCGAACGAGGTGTACCGCAAGGTGGCGCTCGAGGAGATGGCCGGCGTCGCGGACCTGATCCGGACCACGGGCGCGGCGTTCGTGAAGGGCACGCCGTCGGACGCGCGGTACCAGGCGGCCCAGGGACCGGCGCTGGCCGCCATCGCCCGGTTCGCGGCCTTCGTGCGCGACACGCTGCCGCGGAAGGCGACGTTCGACTGGCGGATGGGCCGGTCGATGTTCGACCAGAAGTGGACGTACTACCTGCAGGCCTCGGTCACGCCGGAGGAGATGCTGAAGTCGGCCGAGGACAGCATGCGGACCATCCGGCACGAGATGCTGCAGCTCGCCGACCCGATGTACTCCAACTGGTTCCCGGGCAGGCGGCCCACCGGCGACAGCGCCACGGTGCTGAACACGATCGTGGGCCGGGTGCTCGCCCGCATCGCCCAGGACCACGCCAATCGCGATTCGCTGGTCGAGGTCGGCCAGCGCACGGTGGCCGACCTCGAGAAGTTCGTCGTGGACCACCACGTGCTCTCCCAGACCGACTTCTCGAACCTGCGCGTGATCCCGACCCCGGTCTTCGAGCGGGGCAGCTACGGGGTCGGTGGCGCGGTGTTCGCGCCCGCGCTGCAGCCCAACCTCAGCGCCTTCTACTGGGTGACGCCGGTGCCGAAGGAGTGGTCGGCGGCGCAGGCCGAGGCGAAGCTCCGCGAGTACAACCGGTACAAGATGCTCTCGCTCACCATCCACGAGGCGATGCCGGGCCACATCGTGCAGGGCGACTACGCCAACCGGGTGACACCCGAGTGGCGGCGGCTGCTGCGGTCGGTGTACGGCACCAACACCTACATCGAGGGATGGGCGGTCTACGCCGAGCAGATGATGGAGGCGCTCGGCGAGAACGCCGGCGACGCGGTGAAGGCGCGACTGGTGGGCATGAAGGCCGACCTCCGGATGTACGCCAACGTGATCATCGACGTGCGGCTGCACACGATGGGCATGAACGGCGACAGCGCGGTCGCGCTGATGGTGCGCGATGCGTTCCAGGAGCGGCCGGAGGCGACCGCCAAGCTGCAGCGGGCGCAGCTCGACTACGTGCAGCTCAACACCTATCCGGTCGGCGTGCGCGAGTGGTGGGACTTCCGCCGCGCGGCCGAGGCCAAGGAGGGCGGCACGTTCAACCTGTGCCGGTTCCACGACCAGGCGCTGTCGTACGGCCCGATCCCGGTGCCGGCGGTGCGGAGCCTTTACTTCGCCAAGGTGGCCCCGACGGCCACCATGCCCGCGTCGCGCTGCGAGGCGGCGGGAGGTTGAGCGGGGCCGGAAAAGGCCGTCTGGGGCAGGCTCGATCTTGCCTCAGGGAGGTATCAGCATAGACTCTAGTGCCATGAACACCTGCTCCAAGTGCGGGGCTGAGCTGCAGGCGGGCGCCCGCATGTGCGGGAAGTGCGGAGCGGAGATCACGGCGCCCTTCACGCGGACCGCGGCCGGCGCGCCAGGCGCGCCGGCCGCGAGGCCGTCCCATCAGGAGAGCGACGACCCCGAGCTGGGCCAGGTCCAGCGCTTCCTGGCCTCGGTCTACAAGGTGGAGCGGGTCCTCGGCCGGGGCGTCAGGACCGTGGTCTACCGGGCGGCGGAGATCAACCCGCCGCGCCCGGTTGCGGTCAAGGTCCTGCCCACCGCGGCCGGCGGGGCGCAGGCGGCCGCGCGCTTCAAGGAAGAGGCGCGCGCCTCGATGGCGCTCAACCACCCGAACATCGTGCCGGTCTACCGCGTCGGCCTCCGCGCCGGCGCGCCCTACTTCATCGCCATGAAGCTGGTCGAGGGCCGGGCCCTCGACGCCATCCTCGACTCGCAGGGCGCCCTGCCGCTGCCGGCGATCCTCCTGGTGCTCCGCGCGGCCACCGCGGCGCTCGACTACGCGCACGGGCAGGGCACGAACCACGGCGACCTCAAGGCCGGGAACATCCTGGTGGACCGCGATGGTCGCGTGATGGTGTCGGATTTCGGCATCGCGCGCACGATCCGGGAAGTGACCGGCGCCGCGGCCGGCGCGGGACGCGTCGGCGACGCGGCGGCCGGCGGCCCGCCGAACGACCAGTACGCCCTCGGCGTCGTCGCCCTCCAGATGATCACGGGATCGGTGCCGTCCGACGCCGATCTCCCCAACTCCGTGCGCGACGTGCGCTCCTCGCGCGAGGGGCTCCCGGAGGCCCTGGTGCGGGTCGTCCAGACCGCGCTGGCGCGGGATCCGGGGCAGCGGTACGCGAGCGCCGCCGACATGCTCTCGGCGATCAAGGCGATCCCGTTCACCGACGCCGACCGCCGCGACGCCTACGCGGTCCTGGGGCAGCTGGTCCGCGGCGAGCCGGTGCCGCGGATCCGCGTCGCCCCGCTGCCGCCGCGCGCCGGCGTGGGGATTCCGGGCAGGACCACGCAGTTCAAGGCGCCGAGCGCGGCCGCCGCGACGACCGCGACCATGCCGCCGCCGGCCCCCAGGCCGGTGTCTCCGGCGCCGGCGGCTCCGGTCACCAGGGCCGTGCCGCGCGTGCCCGCCGCGCCGCTGCAGCCGGCCGCGACAGCGGCTCCCTCCCCGCCGGCTGCGAAGGCCGAGCCTCCGGCACCGCCCGCGAGAACGGCCCCGCCCGCGCCCGCGGCGCAGGCCCCTGCGGCCGCGAGGACGGCACCGCACGCCCCGCCGCCGGCGGCGAAGACGGCGCCGCCGATGCCCGCGGCCACCAGGCCCGCGCCGCACGTCGAAGAGGAGCCGGAGGCCGAGCCGGCCGAGCCCGCCGCGAAGGCGCCGCCGGCCGCGAAGACCGGACCGTTCGCCTCGATCGTGCGACCCACCGCGCGGCAGTCGCGCACGTCGGGGGCGACGGCCAGGAGCGCGACGCCGGAGCCCGACCTGGCGGAGTCGCCGGGCCTGTGGAGCGCGCCGCCGGCACCGCCGCCGCCGGCACCGGCAGCGCGGGCGCCGCGGGTCACGCCGCAGCCGTGGACCGACCACGGCGTGCTGTCGACGCCGCCCATCCCGTACCCGAAGCGGCCGTCGCGCGCGCTTCCGCTGCTGGCGGCCGGGATCGCCGTCGTGGCCGTCGCCGGGGGCGTGTACTGGCTGGTGACGCGCGGGCCCGCGCCGACCAAGGTCGCGCAGGTCCCGGCGCGGGCCCCGGCCCCGGCGCCGGCGGCGCCCGCCCCGCGCCCGCCCGCGGCCGCCGTTCCCGCCGCGCCGGAGGGCGCGCGCGCCGACACCGCGCACAAGCTCCCGGTCGCGTCGTCGGGCGCCCAGCTCGACACCACGCTCGCGACGGACAAGACGGGCCAGCTGCTGCTCTACGCGGTCCCGTCCTCCGCCGAGATCACCGTGGACGACGAACTGAGCGGCAGCGGAGGATTCGTGGACTCGGAGGTGACCGCCGGGCGCCGGCACCTGCAGATCAGCGCCCCGGGCTACGCGAAGCTCGACACCTTCGTCACGGTCCGCCCCGGCGGCACGCTGAACCTGGGCCGTATGGCGCTGCGGTCGACCGGCGCGGCGCCGGCGCCGGAGGCCGCCCCCGCGGCCCCGACCACCGGCCGCATCCGCCTGCGCACCGTTCCGCCCACGGCGGAGATCTTCGTCGACGGCCAGTCGGTCGGCGTCGGGGCCCTGGTGGATTTCGAGGTCACCTCCGGCCAGCGCCAGCTGCGGATCAGCGCGCCGGGCTTCGTGACGCTGGACACGCTCATCACGGTGGATCCCGGCGCGACGGTGCGCCTCGGCCAGGTGTCGCTCCAGACCGCTCCGGGAGGGCAATGAGGCGGATCCGCGCCATCGGGCTCGCGACCGTCCTTCTCCTCGTCTCCGCGGCGCGCCTGCCGGCCCAGGCCTCGGCGGCCGAGATGCTGCAGCACGCCGTCAGCCTGTACGAGAACGTCGACATCGAGAACGCCCTGGCGATCCTGCGCCAGATCATCACGCCCCCGGCCTCGCTCGACGTGACCGCGGACCAGCGCGCCCAGGCCTACAAGTACGTCGGCGCGATCTTCTCGCTGCAGCCGGGCGCGGCGAACCGCGACTCGGCCCTCACCTACTTCCGCGGCGCGATCGGCCAGGATCCGGGCGCGAGCCTCGATCCCTCGAGCTTCACGCCCGCCCAGATCTCGCTGTTCGAAGAGGTGCGCAGCCGCACGTTCGAGGTGGCGGTGCGGCCGCTGCGGCCGGACACGCTCGACTCCGGCGCGGTGCTCGCCTTCCAGTGCGTGACGTCGCACGCGGCCTCGCTCCACGCCGAGCTGAGGTCCGACACTGCCACGCTGCTGGTGCTGTACGAGGGGCCCGGTGAAGGGGCGCGGGCGGTCACCTGGGACGGCAGCCTGCCGGGACAGAGCCCCGCCCCGCCCGGCCGCTACGCGATGGCGCTGATCGCGCGCAGCAACCTCATCAACGTGACCGACAGCGCCACGGTCTACTTCGACCTGCTGCTCGACCATCCGCCGCTCGAGGACACGCTGCCCGAGCTCGGGCCCCAGGACCTGCTTCCCGAGGTGGACGCCAACCGGCGCTCGATAGCCGCGAACGAGGTGGAGAACCAGCGGCGCCAGGCGGAGCGGGCGGCGAACAACGCGGCCGTCGTGGAGCGGAACCAGGAAGCGCTGCGCCGCTCCAGGCTGGTGATCACGCCCGTCGCCGTCGCCGGTCCGTAGCGCAGGCTCCCCGCCGCAGCCGCGACGCCGAAGCACGCGCGGGCAACCGCGCCTCGCGCCGTCTCCGGTCGCCGGAGCCCGTCAGCCCTTGCGCGCGATGAGGAACCGCGCGCCGCCGCCCTCGCCCGCGGCGAAGAGCGGCAGGTGCGCCTCCGGGACGCCGGCCTCGCGGGCGAACGGCTGCAGGTCGCGCCGCACCACTCGGACCTCCGCGAAGCCCGCCTGCCGCCCGAGCGCCTCGAGCTGCGCGCTGTCGTAGAAACGCAGCCGGGAGGCCATCGGCTCGGGCGCGGCCGGCGTCCCCTTCAGCTCGGGATCCGCGCCCAGCCCGACGAACCGGCCGCCGAGCCGCAGCACGCGCCTGATCTCGCCGAGCGCGCGCACCGGATGGGGGAGAAAGCCGAGGACGCCGGTCATTGCGGCGCAGGTGAAGGTCGCGTCGGGGAAGGGCAGCGACGCGGCGTCGGCCTCGCGGACCTCGAGCCGGCCAGCCGCGATCGCGTCGCGGTTCGCGTCGCTCGCCAGCCGGACCATCTCCGCGCTGTGGTCGATCGCGGCCGCGCGGCACCCGCTGTGGAGCGCCGCCTTGAGGAACGCCCCGCCCCCGCAGCCGACCTCCAGCAGGTGGTCGTCGCGGGTCAAGGCCAGCTCCGCCAGGATGACGCGGAAGTTCGGGTAGTGGTACAGCGGGTGCAGGTAGGTGGCGCGCGCCGCCGCGCCGGACGGGCGGCGCGCCCTCCGGTCGGTGAACCAGTCGCCGAAGGCGCCCGGCCCGCTGGCGGCCAGCAGCGGCGCCAGCACCTCGGCCGCGAACCAGCCCGCCAGCTCGCCGGGCTCGGCGATCGCCGCGTCCCAGCCCCGATGCTCGAACGTGGCCCTGGTGCCGCCGCCCGCGGGCTCGAGCTCGAGCCGCACCTCGGTGACGACGCCGGGATTCCAGGTGGCGTGCCGCCACTCGAGCGCGAGCACCCGGCCGGGCTCCCAGGTGACCACCTTGCCCACCTCCGCGGGACCCTCGGTCACCCGCCCGCCGGGCCCGGGCTCGAAGCGGATGCCCATCCGGGCAAGGGCGCTCGCCAAATCCTCGACCAGCACCTCGAACGCGGCGGCCGGCTCCAGCGCGAGGTCCAGGCTCGCACGCAGGTCAGCCACGGCAAGCTCCGCGGAACCTGCCGCCCGGTCGCTGATCCATCTCGACCTCCGCGCGTGTCATGGGCGCCGGGTCAGGAGCCGCCGCGGCGGGTCGCCGCCTGCACGGTCTCCAGCACCTCCAGCTCGGTCAGCAGCCGCTCGGAGCGCTTCGCCAGGGCCATCACCGCGTCGACCACCGCCTGGTCCGTCGGGAGGCCGCGCGAGCGCAGGTAGTGCAGCACGTTCGAGCCGCCCGACATGTGGCCGATCTCGATCTCCTGCGAGCGGCCGACCCAGCTCGCCGGCACGCCGGAGTAGATCCGGTCCGCGAGCCACTCCGCGCCCTTGCGCTGCGCCTTGATGACCGCCGCCGCGTGGACGCCGGTGGCGGTGCGGAAGGCGTCGCGCCCCACGATGGGCCAGTTGGCCGGGATCGGCACGCCGACGGCGCGGGAGACCGCGCCGCAGTAGTCGGGCAGCGTGGTGAGGTCGTCGTCGCGCCAGCCGAGCAGCTTGAGATTCACCAGCAGCTGCTCGATCGGCGTGTTGCCGACCCGCTCGCCGACCCCCAGCGCCGTGCCGTGCACCCGCGTCGCGCCCGCCTCGATCGCCGCCAGCGTGTTGGCCACGGCGAGGCCGCGGTCCCGGTGGCCGTGCCAGTCCACGCCCACGCTCTCGGCGCCGAGCTCCTTCAGCAGCCCGCGCACCCACGTGACCAGGTTCCGGACGCCCTGCGGCACCGCGGCGCCGACGGTGTCGGCCAGGCAGACGCGCTTCGCGCCCGCGCGCACGGCCGCGCCGAGCAGCTGCCGGAGGTCGTCGGGGTGCGAGCGCACCGTGTCCTCGGTCACGTACATCACCTCGAGGCCTTCGCCGACGGCGAACCGCACGGCCTCCTCGGTGTGCCGCAGGATGTGGCCGATGTCCCACTCCTCGGCGTACTGCCGGATCGGGCTGCTGCCGATGAAGATGCACGCCTCGATGGGCACGCCGGTCTTCTGGACGAGGTCGGCCATCGGCTGGATGTCCGCCGCGACCGTGCGGCCGGCGCAGTTGGCCCCGATGCGCAGCTTGTGGTCGCCGATCTCCCGGCACAGCCGCTCGACGGCCTCGCGCTGGCGGGGGCCCGCGCCCGGCAGCCCGACGTCGGCGGTCTCGATCCCCAGGCCGTTCATCAGGTGGAGGATCTCGAGCTTCGCCTCGACGGGCGGGTCCGTCACCGACGGGCTCTGCAGGCCGTCGCGCAGCGTCTCGTCGTCGAGCATCGGGCGGGCCGCGGGCCGCGGCGCGCCGCCGGCCGCGGCCCAGTCGTGAATCAGCCGGTCCCCGGTCGGTCCCGTCACGCGGGGCTCACGCCGACGCCTTGCGCCCGCTCTGCCGCACCCGCTCGAGCAGCTCGGCGGCGCCGCGCTCGTCGCCGCGGCTCCTGCGGATCTCCGCCAGGTGGTACAGGCTGCTGGCCTCGCCGAGGGCCTCGCCCGAGTAGCCGCGGAACTCGCGCTCGGCGGCCTCGGCCTCGCCCTTCCGCTGGTGGATCAGGCCCACGTGGTAGCGGGCGCGCAGGTATTCCGGCGTGAGGGCGCTGCACTGCTCGAACTGCTCGCGCGCCTGGTCGAGGTCGCCGGCGTGGAACAGGGCGACGCCGAGCCGGTAGTGGGCGGCGTTGTAGTGCGGATCGATCTCCAGGCAGCGGCGGTACGCGGCGATGGACGCGGGCATGTTGCCCCGGTGGTAGTACGCCACGCCGAGGTCGTACCAGCACAGCAGGAACCGCGGCGCCAGCTCGACCGACTTGCGGTAGCAGTCGATGGCGCGGTTCAGCGTGCCCTGGTGGAAGTGCATGGTGCCGAGGCAGTGCCAGGGCAGGGCGGCCTGCGGCTGCAGCTCGACCAGCCGCTCCAGCTCGCGGCGCGCCTCCTGGTGCTTGCCCTCGCACTCGAGCAGCAGCGCGGACTGGAACCGCTGATCCGTCCAGGCGTCGCGCAGGAACATCCCGCACTCGGCGCAGAACTTGTCGGTGTCGGCGGCCTGGCGGCCGCAGCGGGTGCAGCGCATCGTCGCGTTCCTCCCCGGGAAGCCCGGGTGTAGATCGTCCTGGCCTGCAGCGGCGTCGGAAGCCGGCCGTCCTCGCACCCGCCCGCCAGGTGCTCGGGCTCGCGCGGGCCCGCTCAGCCGGCGTGGATGGCGCCGTCCCGCTCGCGCAGATGCCGGGGCGGGCGCCCGGTGTGGACCGCGAGCAGCTCGGCCACGATGCTGACCGCGATCTGCTCCGGACCCTCGGCGCCGAGGTCGAGGCCGACCGGCGTGAAGACCCTCCGGCGCGCCGCCGGCGGCAGCTCCTCGAGCAGCTTCTGGCCGCGCTCGCGCGGACCGAGGAGCCCCACGTAGCAGGCGGCCGAGGTGGCGGCCGAGCGCGCCCAGTGCTTGTCGTGGGTCAGGGAGTGCGTCTGGATCACCACGAAGGTGCCGGCCGTCTGGGCGAACGCCTCGATGCCTTCCTCCGGCCGGGCCTGGACCAGCCGGACGCCCGCGGGGAACCGGTCGGCGACGAGGTACGCAGGGCGGTGGTCCGCCACCGTCACCCTGAAGCCGGCGCTCGTCGCGAGCGCCGCCAGCGGCCGCGCATCGTCGCCCGCGCCGCAGATGATCAGCCGGGGCGGCGGCTCGAGCACCTCGACGAACAGGCGGCGGGCGCCGATCTCCACCACGCCCGTCGTCCCGGCCCCCAGCTGCGCGCGGGCCGTCGCGGCGATCGTGCGATCGAGCGCCGCGTCGCCGGTCGAGCCGGTGACGGTCGCGTCCTCCTCCAGCAGCAGGGCGGCGCCGGCGCCGGGGCCCGCGACCAGCGTGGCGATCGCGAACGGCCGGTCGCCGGCCAGCAGCTTCCGCGCGCGGGCCGCGACGGCGCCCCGGCCGTCGAGGCGCTCGACGAACACCTCCACCATCCCGTCGCAACCGAGGCCGAGGCCCCAGACCTGCTGCTCGTCGCCGCCCGTGTCGTAGCGCCTCAGCGCCGGCGGGGCGCCGCGCAGGACGCCGAGCGCGACCTCGCGCACGTCGTCCTCGAGGCAGCCGCCGCTCACGCCGCCCGACACGGCACCGTCGTCGGCGACCAGCAGCTTCGCGCCAGGGCGGCGGTAGGTCGAGCCGAGGATGCGCACCACGGTGGCGAGCGCGGTGCGCCGGCCGGCGCCGGCCGCGCGCGCGGCCTCGTCGAGGAGCAGCGAGGTTTCCTGCCAGTGTTTCACGGGTGCCGACCGCCCGCGAGTGTGGGTCGGGCGGAGTATCGTAACGGCGCCCGCCGCCGTCAAATCGGAACGGGCGCCGGCCGCCGGGCCTTGCCGAAGCGCTCGGGCCCGGCATCTTGGTGCCGGCCCGGCGGCGCCCGGCCGCCCCGGCCCCGTTGTCCGTCCCTCAGAGGAGCGACCCGCGTATGCACGTCGACATCCACCTGAACCACCTGGCCCTGCTGGTCGCGGCCGTCGCGACCTACGCCCTCGCCGCCCTCTGGTACGGGGTGATCTTCGCCAAGCCGTGGCAGCGGCTGACCGGCATCACCGACATGAAGCCCTCGATCGGGAACGTCGTGCTGGTGTTCGTCGCGACCCTGGTGATGGCCTTCGTGCTGTACCACTCGATCGTCTTCGGCGACGCCTTCTTCGAGGCGCACGGCGCCCCGATGAGCCGGGTGGCCGGCGGGCTGATGGGCGGCTTCTTCGGCTGGCTGGGGTACGTCGCCCCGGTCACGCTGTGCACCAAGCTCTACGAGAAGAAGCCGTGGGGCCTGTGGCTGCTGGACAACGGATTCTGGCTCGTCGCCCTGCTCGTCATGGGGACGATCCTGTCGCTGTGGATGTAGGGCGCCGGCCGAGCCGCGGCCCGGTGCGGCGCGAGCAGCGGCGATGACCGACGACGTGAAGCCCCTCTGGTCGGGCGCGACCACGGCGATCCACGACTCCGTGGCCCAGCGGGTTGCCGTGGTGCGCTACCGGCTGCGGGCCGCGGCGCACCGCATCGCGGCCGACTGCGAGCGGATGGTCGACGGCCTCGACCGTCCCGAGCGGCGGCTGTGGCGCGACGTGGTCGACGCGGCGCTCGTCGCCGGTCGGCAGCTGCTCGCGCTCCTCGCGCGCAGCGAGCCGGGCGCCGACCTCTCCGACTCGTCCGAGTACTTCGTCCAGCTCCACGAGCGGATCCGCGAGCCGCAGCGCCGCATCGTGGATGCCATGAGCACCCTCCTCGGCTTCGTGCCCACCGGGCCCGAGGAGGAGCTGCTGATGGAGGACGCGCGCGCCGTGCGCGAGGCCGCCGTCGGGCTGTGGGCGCTCGACGACAGCGTCCCCTCGGTGGCCGCCGCGGGCGACCGGGAGCCCCGCGTGGGCGCCACCCCCCCGGGCGCGGAGCACCCCCGGCCGCGCCTGCTGGTGGTGGACGACGAGCCCGACGCGCGGCGCGCGCTGTCGCGGCTGCTCGAGCGCCTGGGCTACGACGTCGCGCTGGCCGAGGACGGCCGGGCGGCGCTCGAGATCGCCGAGCGGCAGCCGCTCGACCTGATCCTCACCGACCTGCGGATGCCGGTGCTCGACGGCTTCGAGTTGCTGGCGCGGCTCAAGGGCGCCGAGAGCACCAGGGACATCCCGGTGATCGTGGTGTCGGGCGTGGACGACCTGCAGAGCGTCGTGCGCTGCATCGAGCAGGGCGCGGAGGACCACGTCACCAAGCCGTTCGAGGCGGTGCTGCTGCAGGCCCGCATCCGCGCCTCGCTCGAGCGCAAGCGGATGCGCGACCTCGAGTTGGCCTACCTGCGCCGGGTGGCGCAGGTCACCGCCGCCGCCGAGGCGGTGGAGCGGGACGCGTACGAGCCCGGCGCGCTCGACGCCGTGGGGAGCCGTGACGACGAGCTGGGACGGCTGGCCCGGGTGTTCGACCGCATGGTCTCGGGGATGCGCTCCCGCGACGAGCGGCTGCAGCGCCGCCTCGGTCATCTCCGCCGCGAGGTGCAGCAGGCGGATGCGTGGGCCGGCGACGGCCCGGCCCTGGCGCCCGACGCCAACCCCTTCGCCCCGGGACGGCTGGTCGCGGGGCGCTACGAGATCCTCGGCGGCCTGGGCAAGGGCGGGATGGGCGCGGTCTACCGCGCGAGCGACCGCAAGTCGGAGGAGGAGATCGCCCTCAGGGTGGTGCGCCGCGATCTGCTCGCCGGCGCGCCGGACGTGGTCGAGCAGCTGGCGTCGGAGATCGGGATCGCGCGGCGCATCGTGCACCGCAACGTGGGCCGCGTCCACGACATCGGCGCGTGGGAAGGCGCCTGCTTCGTCACCATGGAGTACGTGCGGGGGATCACGCTCGAGGAGCTGCTCGACACGCGCGGCGCCCTCACCGTCGAAACGACGCTCGCGATCGGCGCCCAGCTGGCGGAAGGGCTCGCCGCGGCCCATGAGCAGCGGATCATCCACAGGGACGTCAGGCCGGCCAACCTGACGGTGACCCAGGAGGGCCGCCTCAAGGTGATGGACCTCGGGCTGGCCCCGCTGGCCGAGCGCAGCCGTCAGCGCGCGCTCGAGGGACTCGCGACCGGCACGCCGGGGTACCTCGCGCCGGAGGTGCACCTCGGCGGGGCGGTGGACGCGCGGAGCGACCTGTTCTCGGCGGGCGTCGTGCTGTACGAGTGCCTGACCGGGCGGCCGCCGTTCGACGCCGGCAGCCCGACGGCCGTGGCGGATCGCATGCGCGAGGGGCGGGCGGAGCCCATCCGCACCCGCGCGCCGCACGTCCCGCCCGTCCTGGCCGCCGTGATCGAGCAGCTGATGCGGCGGGAGCCGCAGGAGCGCATCGGCACGGCGCGCGAGCTGGCGGAGCGGCTGGCGCGGATCGGGCAGGGTCCGCGGTAGGCGCGGCCGCCGGCTACAGCCGCTTCGACACCTCCACCGCGGAGTCCTCGCCCACCACGACCTCGAAGCCGCGCCGCTCGAACACCGCGATCATGGGGCGGTTGTCGGTGGTGGTCTGCGCCACCACCCGCTCGAGCTTCCAGCCGCGGGCGATCTCGAGGCAGTAGTCGGTCAGCAGGCCGCCCAGCTCGCGGTGCTGCCACTCGTCGACGACCAGCACCGCGTACTCGCCGTCGCGGTGGGACGGGTCGGCGATGAGCCGGCCCACGCCGATGAGCCGGCGTGCGCTGCCCTCGCCGATCTCGGCGACGATCGCGATCTCGCGGGCGTAGTCGATGTAGCAGTAACGGGTCGCGACCTCGTGCGTGGACCAGTCGAACAGGTAGCGGAACCGCGAGTAGATCGTCTCCTTCGAGCAGCTGCCCAGCATCGCGAGCCACAGCGGCTCGTCCTCCGGCTTGATCGGCCGGAGCGTGACGGTCACGCCTTCCTTGAGGGTGATCCGGTTGACGAACTTCTCGGGGTAGGGGCGCAGCGCGAGGTGCGCGTAGGGCTCGGCCTCGGCGCCCACCAGCGCGCGGTCCACCACCGCGCGCGCGTCGAGCGCGATCACCTCGTACGGCGTGCACAGCAGGGGGTTGACGTCCAGCTCGACGATCTCGGGCCAGTCGGCGGCGAGGTACGAGAGCCGGATCAGGACCTGCACGAGCGATTCGACCTTCACCGGCTTGCTGCCGCGGTAGCCCGCCAGCAGCGGCCACATCCGCAGCGACTCGAGCATCCGCATCGCGAGCCGCTCGTTGAGCGGCGGAAAGCCGAGGCTGCGGTCGCCGATCAGCTCCGCGCCCACGCCGCCCATGCCGGCCAGGATCACCGTGCCGAACACCGGGTCCTTCTTGATGCCGAGGATCAGCTCGTGGCCGTCGCGGTCGCGGATCATCGGCTGGACCGTGACGCCTTCGAGCCGCGCATCCGGCCGGCGCTCGCGCGCGCCGCGCATGATCGCATCGAAGCCGGCCTGCACCATCGCCGGGCTGCCGAGGTCGAGCTTCACACCGCCGACCTCCGTCTTGTGGCTGATGTCGGGCGAGCGGACCTTCAGCACCACGGGGTAGCCGATCCGCTGCGCCGCGCGGATCGCCTCCTGCGCGGACGCCGCCGCCTCCGGCTGCACCACCCGGATGCCGTAGGAGGCGAGCAGCTCCTTGGACACGTCCTCGGGCAGCACGCCGCCCGGGCCCAGCCGCTCGGCCACGAAGCGCCGCTTCGCCTCGGCCCGGTCGTACGGGAACTGGATGACGACGTCCTTCGGCGTTTCGTACAGCGTCTCGAGGTTGCGCGCGTACCCGACCAGCGTCATGAACGCGCGCACCGCCTGCTCCGGCGTCGGATACGCCGCGACGTTCGCCTCCGCCAGGACGGGCAGTCCGTCGCGCATCGCGCGGCCGCCGAGCCAGGCCGCGAGCAGCGGCTTGCGGCTCTCGGCGGCGAGCCTGGCCAGGCTCCTCGCGGTGGCGGTCGGATTGGTCATCGCCTGCGGCGTCACGATCGCCAGCACCGCGTCCACGCCGCCGTCGGCCAGCACGGCGGCCACCGCCTTCTCGATCCGCCTGGAGTTGGCGTCGCCGAGCACGTCCACCGGATTGCCGTGCGACCAGGCCGGCGGCAGGTCCTCGTCGAGCCTGGCCAGGGTCCCGGGGGCCAGGGCGGCGAGCTCGCCCTGCTGGGCGATCAGCGCGTCGGTGGCGATGACGCCGGGCCCGCCCGCGTTGGTGACGATCCCGAGCCGCGGCCCCGCGGGAACGCGGCCGCGGCCGATCAGCGCGGCGCAGTCGAACACGTCGCCGAGGTCCGGCACCCGCGCGATGCCGGTGCGCTGGAACGCGGCGTCGTAGACGGCGTCCTCGCTGGCCATCGCGCCGGTGTGCGAGGCGGCCGCATGCGCGGAGGCCGGGAAGCGGCCGGCCTTGAAGGCGATGATGGGTTTCTGGCGGGCGAACGCGCGGGCCGCGGTCATGAACGACCGGGCGTCGGTCACGGACTCGATGTACAGGATGATGGAGCGGGTGTGCTCGTCCTCGCCGCAGTAGTCGATCAGCTCGCCGAAATCGACGTCGAGGCTGTTGCCGATCGACACGAAGTGCGAGAAGCCGATGCGGCTCTCCAGCGCCCAGTCGAGCACCGAGGCGCACAGCGCGCCGGACTGCGAGATGAAGGCGATGTCGCCGGCCCGGGGGCTGGCCGGCGCGAAGCTGGCGTTGAGGCCGAGGTGCGGGACGATGATCCCGAGGCAGTTGGGGCCGACGATCCGCATCCCGTCGTAGCGGGCCTGCGCCGCCCGGATCTCGTCCTCGAGCCGCTTTCCGGCCGCACCCGTCTCCTTGAAGCCGGCCGAGACGACGATCAGCCCGCGGATGCCGGCCTCGCCGCAGGCGTCGACCTGTGCGGGCACCTCGGCGGCCGGCGAGCAGACGATGGCGAGGTCCGGCGTCTTCGGCAGCGCGGCGACGTCGGGGTAGCACGGCACGCCGAGCACCGCCTCCTGGCCGGCGCTCACCGGGTAGACCACGCCCCGGAACCCGCCGCCGACGAGGTTGCCGAGCACCTTGCCGCCGACGCTGTTGGGGTTCTGGGTGACGCCGACGAGCGCGATGCGGGTCGGGTTGAAGATGCGGCCGAGGTTGTGGACGTCCATGACCTGACTCCGGCGTGCGCCGGCCGACGGCGGCTCGGGTCCTTCTCCGCTTGGATCAGCGCATATCGCGCGCCACCGGGGCGCCTGGCCGCGGCCCCGCGCGGCCCCTTGACCGCTCGGGCGCGCGGCGGCTACCTAAGCGCGTCCGGGCGGGAACCAGCCGGCCGCGCCCCGGGTAGTCCACCACGGCGCGCCCCGGCGCCGCCGCATCCTCCTCCACACAGGCAGGCCCCGATGAGCGAAACCGTCGCGTTCACCCTGAACGGCAGGCCCGTGAGCCTCGACACCGATCCGCAGCGCGCGCTGCTGTGGGTGCTGCGCACCGATCTCGAGCTGACCGGCACGAAGTACGGCTGCGGCGAGGGCCTGTGCGGCGCCTGCACGGTCGTCGTCGACGGCCAGGCGGTGCGCTCGTGCACGACCGACCTCGCGTCGGTGCGGGGCAAGTCGGTCACCACGATCGAAGGCCTCGAGCGGAACGGGCAGCTGCATCCGCTCCAGGCCGCCTTCCACGACCACGGCGGCTTCCAGTGCGGCTACTGCACGCCGGGGATGATCATGAACGCGTACGGGCTGCTGCAGAGCCAGCCGCGGCCCACGCGCGCGCAGATCGTGGAGGGGATGGAGGGCAACCTGTGCCGCTGCGGCGCGCACCAGCGGATCGTGGCGGCCATCGAGACGGCCTCGGGCCAGGGGGGCCAGCCATGACCTCCCTCGCGCGCGTCACCGCAATGGACCGCCGCGGCTTCGTGAAGGCGCTGGGCGGCGGCGTGCTGGTGCTGGTGAGTGCCCCGTCGCTCGGCAACGGCCTCGAGGCGCAGGGCCGCCCCGGCTATCCCAGCGACGTCAACGCCTACCTGCACATCGCCGAGGACGGGAAGGTCACGCTGTTCTCGGGCAAGATCGAGATGGGCCAGGGCATCATGACTTCGCTGGCACAGATGGCGGCCGAGGAGCTCGGTGCGCCGCTCGAGAGCTTCACCGTCGTGGCGGGCGACACCGCGCTGGTGCCGTTCGACCAGGGCACCTGGGGCTCGATGACGACGCGGTTCTTCGGCCCGGCCGTGCGCGCCGCCGCCGCGCAGGCGCGGCTCGAGATCACGGCGCTGGCGTCGCAGCACTTCGGCGTGCCGCGCAGCGCGCTCACGGTCGAGAACGGCGTGGTCTACGTCACCGCGGACCACCGCCGGCGCGCCGACTTCGGCGAGCTGGTGAAGGGCCGGCAGATCGCCACCACCGTGGCCGAGAGGGCCGTGCTCCGCGCGGCGCGGGACTAC
>DASPTN010000156.1:0-52483 GCA_035623395.1 Gemmatimonadales bacterium
CCGCAGGTCGATGCCATGTTGCTTCTTGAATTCGTCGGCGACGTAGTTGATCAAAACCTCGTCGAAATCGTCGCCGCCCAGGTGCGTGTCGCCGTTGGTGCTCTTCACCTCGAAGACGCCCTCGGCCAGCTCGAGCACCGAGATGTCGTAGGTGCCGCCGCCCAGGTCGTACACGGCGACCTTCTCTTCCTTCTTCTTCTCCAGCCCGTAGGCCAGAGCGGACGCGGTCGGCTCATTGATGATCCGGACCACGTCGAGGCCGGCGATCTTGCCGGCGTCCTTGGTCGCCTGGCGCTGAGCGTCGTTGAAGTAGGCGGGCACGGTGATCACCGCCTTCTCCACCTTGTGCCCCAGGTAGTCCTCGGCCGTCTGCCGCATCTTCTGCAGAATCATCGCCGAGATCTCGGGCGGCGTGTACCGCTTCCCGCTGATCTCGACCGACGCCAGGTCGTTCTGGCCCGCGGCGACCTTGTACGGCACGCGCTTCGACTCTTCGACCACCTCGCCGGTGCGCCGGCCCATGAACCGCTTGATCGAGAAGACCGTGTTGAGGGGATTGGTGACGGCCTGGCGCTTGGCCACCTGGCCCACCAGCCGCTCGCCGTCCTTGGTGAACGCGACGACCGAGGGCGTCGTGCGGCCGCCCTCGGCGTTCGGAATCACGACCGGATCCCCGCCCTCCATGACGGCGACGACGGAGTTCGTGGTTCCCAGGTCGATCCCGATGATCTTCTCAGCCATGGTTCGTCTCCGAACGCATCAAAGGTAGATGTGCAACGGTAGCGACTGGTCGCAGGAGCAAGGGACGTGCCCCTGTTTTCTGCCATTTCGGCAGTATGCTAAGGCTATGCCACGCTTCGCGGTACGTTGACACGCCCCTCGGAGAGGTTAGGTTGGGCGCGTGATCCCGTATCGCGACGAGAACCCCACCCTCAAGACCCCGGTCGTGACCATCGCGATCGTGGCGGTGAACGTGCTGGCGTGGCTGGTGGTGCAGGGAGCCGGCGCGACGATTCCACTCGCACGGTCGGTGTGCGAGCTGGGGCTGATCCCCGGCGAGCTGACGGGGCGCGTGGCGCCGGGGACGGCGTTCGCGATGGGTCCCGACCTGGTCTGCCGCGTGGAAGGGGCGCGCCACTACGCGCACGTGCTGACCTCGATGTTCCTGCACGGCTCGTGGATGCACATCATCATGAACATGTGGTTCTTCTGGATCTTCGGGAACAACATCGAGGACTCGATGGGCCGCTGGCGGTTCGCCGTGTTCTACCTGATGTGCGGGACCGCGGCGGCGCTGGCGCAGGTGGCGATGGACCCGGCCTCGCCGGTGCCCGTCGTCGGCGCGTCCGGCGCGATCAGCGGGGTGATGGGCGCCTACCTCGTGCTGTACCCGCGGGTCCGCGTGTACACGCTCGTGCCGCTGGGCTTCTTCCTGACCACGATCGCGCTCCCCGCGTGGGCGATGCTGGGCTACTGGATCGTGCTGCAGTTCCTGGGCGGCCTGCCCCAGCTCGCCGGGGCCCAGGGCAATGGCGGCGTGGCCTTCTGGGCGCATATTGGAGGCTTCCTGGTGGGCGCGGCCGCGATCAAGCTGTTCGCGAACCGGGCCTACCTGGAGTCGCGGAAGCAGAATCCCTGGGCGCCGCAGCGGCTGAGGTGGGGCTGACACGTGTACCTCGCGCGGATCGTCGGGCGGGTCGTCTCCACCGTGAAGCAGGACACGCTGGCGGCGATTCCCCTGCAGTGGCTGCAGCCGGTGGACGCGTCGGGGCGCGAGCGCGGCGCGCCGGTGGTGGCGGCCGACACGTTCGGGCTCGGCCCGGGCGAGCTGTGCTACTACATCACGGCGCGGGAAGCCTCGATCGCGCTGTGGAAGCTGGATGTGGCGGTGGATGCGGCGGTGGTGGGGAAGGTGGAGAGAATAGACGTGAAAGCGTGAGAAGTGAGGGGTCAGAGGTTTGAGTGAGAGGCGAGAGGCAGAAGCCGTGAGAGGTGAGCCTCTCACCTCTCACCGTCCCCTCTCACGGCCTTCGCCTCTCACGACTCACGTGAACGTCTCACCTCTCACTCCTCACCTCTCCCGCCGTACGTGAGGAGGTCCCCTGTTTCTTGCGACCGTCGTCGGTGACGTGGTCAGCACCCACAAGAACGAGCGCCTCGAGGGCAAGAAGCTCCTCCTGGTCCGCCGGCTCGCGCTCGACCTGCAGCCCGAGGGCGCGGAGGTCATCGCGCTCGACGTGGTGGACGCCGGCGTGGGCGACAGCGTGCTGGTGGTGCAGGAGGGCTCGTCGGCGCGGAAGATCCTCGACGATCCGTGGATCCCGGTGCAGGCGGTGATCGTCGGGGTCCTCGACCGCGTCGACATCGGCGGAAAGCGGGTGCTATGAACGACAGCGAGCTCGATCAGCTGGCGGCGGAAGTGGTGCGCCGGGTGCTGCGCGGTGCGCACGGCGCGGCGGGCGCCACGCGGGGAGCGGCGGCGGTCGCCCAGGGCGGGACCGCGAGGCCGCTCGAGGACGTCTCGTGGCGCGGACCCCAGGTCCAGCTCGCGGCGTGGACGCCCGCGGCCGGTCCGCGCCGGGTGGCCGACTTCGTGGACCATACGCTGCTCAAGGCCGAGGCCACGCGGGCCGACATCCTGAAGCTGTGCGCGGAGGCGCGCGAGCACCGCTTCGCCGCGGTGTGCGTCAATCCGGCCTGGGTGGAGCTGTGCGCGGGCGAGCTCGCGGGAACGAGCGTCGCCGTGGCGAGCGTGTGCGGGTTCCCGCTGGGCGCGACGACGCCGGAGACGAAGGCCGCCGAGGCGGCCGAGGCCGTCTCCCACGGCGCGGCCGAGGTGGACATGGTGGCCGCGATCGGCCACATCAAGGGCGGCGAGTGGCGCTACGTCGAAGACGACATCCGCGCCGTGGTCGAGGCGTGCGGCCGCCGGGGCGGCGGCGCGCTGGTGAAGGTCATCATCGAGAGCGCGGCGCTCACGCCCGAGGACATCGTGAAGGCGTCCGCGGTCGCCAGGCTCGCCGGCGCGCACTTCGTGAAGACGTCCACCGGTTTCCACCCCGCGGGCGGCGCGACGACCGACGCCGTGCGGCTGATGCGGCTGACCGTGGGGGACGATCTCGGGGTCAAGGCGGCCGGCGGCGTACGGGACTGCGCCACGGCGCTCGCCATGATCGCCGCGGGCGCGAGCCGGATCGGCACCTCGAGCGGCGTCAGCTTCGTGGGATGCCTGGGCCCGGCGCCGCTCCCGCTGGCCGAGCTGCTGAAGCAGCCGCAGGCGCACGCCGCGTCGTGCCGGAGCGGCACGTGCGCCGCGCCCGCGGGAGGCCAGCCCTACTGACCGCCGCCGTGGAGCGTCCGCCCCGGCCGCGGCTGCCGTCCCTCGGGACGGTGCTCGCGCTGGCGCTCGCGACGCTCCGTCGCTTTCCGCTCGTGGTCGCGTGCGGCGTCGTGGCCGCGGCCGCCGCCATCCTGCTCAGCGAGGACACCGGTCCCGCCTGGGTGCACAACCGCCTGCTCGCGGCGGCGACCCTCGGCCTTCCGCTGTGCACCGCCGCGGCCCTGCTCGGCGAGCGGACCCGCTCGCCCCTTACCCGGGTGCTCTCGGCGGTCGGCGCCCTGGCCGCGCTGGCGGCGGTCGACGCGGCCTGGGACGGCTGGTCGAGGCCGGTGCAGTTCGCCCGCTACGCCCAGCTGAGCGTCGCGTTCCACCTGCTCGTCGCCGTCCTGCCGTTCGTCGGCCGCGGCCGGCCGAACGCGTTCTGGCAGTACAACCGCATCCTGTTCACGCGCTTCCTGGCGGCGGGCGTCTCGTCCGCCACGCTGTTCCTCGGTCTCGCACTCGCGCTGGCCGCGCTGCAGAAGCTGTTCGGGGTGGACCTGCCGCACACCGCGTACTTCCGCGTCTGGGTCCTGTGCGCCTTCGTGTTCAACACCTGGTTCTTCCTCGGTGGGGTGCCCGACGACCTCGACGCGCTCGAGGCGTCGCGCGAGTACCCCGCCATCCTCCGGGTGTTCGCGCGGTACACGCTGGTGCCGCTGGTGACGGTGTACCTCGTGATCCTGACCCTCTACTTCGCCAAGGTCGTGGTCTCGTGGGACTGGCCCAGCGGCTGGATCGGATACCTGGTTTCGGGGGTGGCGGGCGCGGGCATTCTCGCGCTGCTGCTCGTGCACCCGCTGGCCGCGCGGGAGGATCAGGGGTGGATTACCGGCTTCGCGCGGGCCTTCTGGCTCGGGATCCTGCCCGCGGTCGCGATGCTGTGGCTCGCGATCTATCAGCGCATCCACCAGTACGGGTTCACCGAGGCGCGCTACTTCCTCCTGGTCCTGTCCGTGTGGCTCGCGGCGATCGCGGTGTGGTACGGCGCCACCCGCGCGCGCCGCATCGAGCTGATCCCGGCTTCGCTGTGCGCGCTGGCGCTGGTGGCATTCGCCGGCCCGTGGGGCGCGTACTCGGTGTCGAGGTGGAGCCAGGCTGGCCGGGTCCGGGAGCTGCTCGCGGCGCACGGCGTCCTGGCGGGCGGGCACGTGCAGCGCGCGGCGGCCGACTTCGCGGCGGACGACCGGAAGGCGCTGTCGGGGGCGGTGCGGTACCTCGTCGCGACGCACGGGAGCGCGGCGCTCGCACCGGTGCTGGGGGATTCGTTCGCCGCGAAGGTCGTCGCGCCGGCGGAGCGGAGCCAGGCCGATCCCGAGGAGCGGGCGCGGACGATCGTCGAGGCGCTCGGCGTGAGCTACGCGCCCCGCGGGGGCGACGCCGAGCTACGCGGGCAGTTCTTCGCCTACGTTCCGAACGACCGGGGCGTGACGCCGGTCGCCGGGTACGACCTGATGGTGACGATCGTGGCCACGCCGCCCCCCGCCTCGGACACCGGCCTGGTGGCGCTGCTGGTGCGGCCCGCGCGCAGCATCCGGATTCTCCGGGCCGGCCGGACGCTGCTGGACGTGCCGCTCGATTCCATGGTGAGCCGCGCCCGCGCCGCGGCGGCGCACGGGGACGTGCTGCCGGCGGCCATGCTGCGCGCGGAGGCCGCGAACGAGCGGGTCCGGGGGCTGGTGGTGCTGCGGAGCATCAACGGGTACGCGGGCCCGAGCGGGCCGAGCGTGCGCGACGCGCGGGGCGTGGTGCTGCTCAAGCTGGCGTCCCGCCGCTAGGCTAGGACGCCGCCTTCGACTCGACGAGCGGCGCGGCGCGAACCACCACGTCGCGGCCAAGCAGCCTGGCGAGCAGGTCGGCTTTCCGCTGCGCCCCCCACAGCTCCAGCTTGAGGTCGGTCGTGACCAGCCGCGGCACCACGTCCACCAGCAGCCGGTCCGGCATCATCCGCAGGCGCATGGCCTCCACGGCCGAGACGTGTCCCCGGTCGAGGCCGCAGGCCATCCGGAGCAGGGCGGCCAGGCGGCGCACCAGCGCGCGGTCCTCGGGCTCCAGCGCCGCGAACTCCAGATGCCGCTTGCTGGGCCGGCGCTTGCGGTGATACCGGCTCACCAGCGCGATCAGCACGCGCTCGCGCGGCGTGAAGGGCAGGGACTCCGCGTGGGCGATGAGGTGGTAGCTGTGCTTGTGGTGGCTGCGGTAGGAGACCAGCTGCCCCACGTCGTGCAGCAGGGCCGCGGCCTCGAGCAGGTCCCACTCCCCCGGGGCGCAGCCCAGCCGCTTGCCGAGGCCGTCGAACAGCCGGCGCGCGAGCCGCGCGGTCTGCTCACCGTGGCGGCGGTCGGTGTGGCAGCGGTCGGCGAACCGGCGCAGCGCCCGCGCGCGGCTGGGGGCCTGCCCCTCGGGCGCCGGCCGCGACAGGTGGATCAGCAGGCCCTCGCGGAGGCCGAACGCCGACACGGCGACCTTGGGGGCGTCGAACAGCTCGAGCACCTCGGCGGCGACCGCGAGGCCGGCGACGATGATGTCGGCACGCTCGGCGTTGAGGCCCGGGACCTTGCGCCGCTCCTCCAGGCTCATCGCGGCGAGCCACTCGAGGATCCGCTGCAGCTCGGGGAGCCGGACCGCGGAGCCGTGGATGCCGCCGGTCGGCACGGCGCCGCGGTTCCTCGCGGCGGCGATGCGGGCCAGGTTGGTGAACGTGCCGCCCGAGCCGAACAGCTTGGCGGCCTCCCACTCCCGGCCCGGCACGGCGCGGCGCAGCTTCTGCCGCACGGTGCCGCGCAGGCGCCGCACGCCCTCGCCGGCGTCGGCGGCGCCCGACAGGAACTGCTCGGTCAGCCGCACCGCGCCGAACGGCAGCGACACGACCCGGTCCACCAGCCCGCCCACGGCGAGCACCAGCTCCAGGCTGCCGCCGCCGATGTCGGCCACGACCGCGCGCCCGCGGCCGATCGGGAAGTGCTCGCTCACCGAGAGGAACGCGAGCCGCGCCTCGGTCTCGCCGTCGATCACCTCGAGCGGGATGCCCAGCTCCTGCTTCACCCGCTCGGCGAACTCGGCGCCGTTGGCCGCGTCGCGCACGGCCGCCGTGGCCACCAGCGCCAGGCGGGCGGCGCCGCGGCGCTCGGCCGCCTGCACCATCCGGCCCAGCGATTCGAGCGCCCGCTCCATCGACTCCGCCGCCAGCAGCCCGGTGGAGGAGAGCCCCCGCGCGAGGCGCGGCTGGTCCTTGAGGTCGTCGATGATCTGGAGGTGGCCGTCCTCGCCGCGCTCGGCGATCAGGCAACGAATCGAGTTGGAGCCGACGTCGATGGCGGCGAAGCGCTCAGTCGTCGCTGACATCGACCGCGGGGGTGAGCAGCGTCGGATCGAGGAGGTTGGCGACTTCGCGCCGCAGCTCCGCCTGCACGTCCTCCACCGACCGGGAGGCGTCGACGGTGGTGAAGTCGTACTGGGCCGCCATCCGGTCGAATTCCCCGAGCATGAGGGTCTGGTACTTGCGGAACGAGCTGTACAGGTCGGGTGCCAGCCCGATGTCGCGGCCGGCCTCCCAGTAGTCCAGCTCTCCGCCGCGCCGCAGCGTGCGGCGGATCAGCTCGTCCGGGTCGAGGCGGAGGAAGAACACGCGCCGCGGGATCAGGGCGAAGCCGTACAGCCGCGCCAGCCAGTCGCGGTCGAGGCCGCGGGTCGCGCCCCGCGCGATGGTGGTGTACACGTAGCGGTCGGCCAGCACCACGAAGCCGCTGCGCAGCGCCGGGACGATCTCGTGCTCGATCCGGTCGGCGAGGTCGGTGGCGTAGAACAGCGCCATCGTGGTGCGGTCGAAGGAGTGCCCCTCCTTCGCGGACTCGATGCCGCGCCGCGTGAGCGCCGAGCGCACCAGGCCGGTGGACGCCACGGCGAAGCCCTGGCCCTCGAGCCAGCCCTGCAGCAGCTCGATGTGGGTCGAGCGCCCGACCCCGTCCGCGCCCTCGATCACCAGCAGGTTCCCCGGCAGCTCGGTCGGGATCTCGAGCTTGGCGAGGCCGGAGCCGTAGAAGCGCGCGTCCATCATCGTGCCGGCGCCGCCGCCGCGGCGGCGACGCTCGGTGCGGCCGCGGGCCGCGGCGCGCGGGCCCGGCCCAGGCCCTTGAGGATGGGCTTCACCAGCCGCCGCATCTCGCGCTGCTGGTCCACCACCGAGCGGCTGCCGTCCAGCACCGTCAGCCCGAACTCCTCGGCCACGCGGTCGTACTTGCCGAGCACGTTGCCCTGGAACATCCGGAACGAGGTGATCGGGTCGGGCGACAGGCCGAGGTCCATGCCCGCCTCGTGGAACTTGATCTGGATCCGGCCGCCGGTGATCCGGGCCACGGCGGTGTCGATGTCCACCTTGAAGTAGAGCGCGAGATCCGGCCGGGTGGCGAAGTGGTACAGGTTGCGCACCCAGGCGCGGTCGCAGCCGCGTGCGACGTCGCGCGCGAACGCGGTGTAGGCGTAGCGGTCCGCCAGCACGATCAGCCCCGCCTGCAGCGGCGGCAGGATCGAGCGCTCGTGCCGGTCCGCGAAATCGGTTGCGTGGATGAGCGAGAAGGTCGTCGGGGAGAACAGGTTCTTCTTCTTGCCGCGCTTGGTCGTGTCCTTCACGATCGGACTGGAGTTCCACTCCGTGAAGGACACGTCGTAGCCTTCCGACACCAGGAAGGTCTGGAGCAGGGACAGCTGCGTGGACTTGCCCGACCCGTCGATGCCCTCGACGACGATCAGCCGCCCTGGAAAGCCGTGCGAATCGTTGATGCCCATGAACCCTTCATGAGGCGGCGTCCGGGGCCGGCCGCTCGTCCTCCGCGTGGTGCTTGATGGTCTTCCCTTCCTCCAGGAAAACTACGTCCTCGGCGACGTTGGTGGCGAGGTCCGCCACCCGCTCGAGGTTCCGGCTCACCAGCAGGAGCTCCATCCCCGGGCCGATAACCCGTTGATCCTCCATCATATGCGTGAGCAGGATGCGGAACACGGAGTCGTTCAGGGAGTCCACCGCGTCGTCCCGGCGGCACACGGCGCGCGCCAGCGGCGCGTCGCCCCGCACGAAGGCCGACAGCGCGTCGGAGAGCATCTGCCGCGACAGCCGCGCCATCTCGACAATCTCCGGCTCCGGCACGATGTGCGGGTAGTTGGCCAGCCGCTCGGCGCCCTGGGCGATGTTCACCGCGTGGTCGCCCACCCGCTCGAGGTCCCCGACGATGCGCACGGCGGCGAAGATCAGCCGCAGGTCCTTGGCCATCGGCTGGTGCAGGGCGATGAGCTGGAACGCCTGCTCCTCGATGCTGCTCTCCAGCGTGTTGATCGTGCGGTCGCCGCGGATGACCTCCTGGGCCTTGGCGCGGTCGCGCGCCAGCAGGGCCTCGACGGCGTTGCCCACCGCCTCCTCGGCCTCTGCGGACGCCGCCATCAGGCGCTGCTTGAGATGCGACAGCTCCTCGTGGAAGTGGCGGTGGGGCTCGAGCGGCGTGCTCATCCGAATCTCCCGGTGATGTAGGCGTCGGTGCGCTCGTCCTTCGGGCTGGTGAAGATCTGCTGCGTGGTCCCGTACTCGACCAGGCGCCCGAGCAGGAAGAAGCCCGTGTAGTCGGACACGCGGGCCGCCTGCTGCATGTTGTGGGTGACCATCACGATCGTGTACTGGGCCTTCAGGTCGATCACCAGCTCCTCGATCTTCTGCGTGGCGATCGGGTCGAGCGCCGAGCACGGCTCGTCCATCAGCAGCACCTCCGGCTCGTTGGCCAGCGCGCGGGCGATGCACAGCCGCTGCTGCTGGCCGCCGGAGAGCGAGGTGCCGGGGTCGTCGAGCCGGTCCTTCACTTCGTCCCACAGCGCGGCGCTCCGGAGGCTGCGCTCCACGATCTCCGGCATGCGGCTCTCGGGGAACGCGCCGGTCACCCGCGGGCCGTACGCCACGTTGTCGAACACGCTCTTGGGGAACGGATTGGGGCGCTGGAACACCATGCCGATCCGGCGGCGGAGCTCGACGGGGTCCACCGACGGCCCGAATACCGACGCGCCGTCGAAGGCGATCTCGCCGCGGTGGCGGGTGCCGGGCAGCAGCTCCTGCAGCCGGTTGATCGACCGCAGGAAGGTGGACTTCCCGCACCCCGACGGCCCGATGAACGCGGTGACGGCGTTCGGCTTCGCCTCGACGCTGATGTCGAACAGGGCCTGCTTGGCGCCGTACCAGAAGTTGAAGTCCCGGGCCGCCAGCGAGCCGATGAGCCGCACCGTGCCGCCCGGCGTAACCCGGGACCGCGGGGCCATGCTGGGCCGGAGCGAGGCGGTCATCCGAACCGTCCGGTGATGTAGGCCTCGGTCTGCGGCTTGGTGGGCGCCGTGAACATCCGGGTCGTGGGTCCGACTTCGATCAGCTCGCCGAGGTAGAAGAACGCGGTCACGTCGGACACCCGGGCGGCCTGCTGCATGTTGTGGGTCACGATCACCACGGTGAACTCGCGCTTCAGCTCCTGGACCAGCTCCTCGATGTGCGCGGTGCCGGCCGGATCGAGCGAGGCCGTGGGCTCGTCGAGCAGGATCACCTCCGGCTCGGGCGCCACGGTGCGGGCCACGCACAGCCGCTGCTGCTGGCCGCCCGACAGGTCGAGCGGCGAGTCGCCGAGCCGGTCCTTGACCTCGTCCCACAGCGCCGCGCGCCGCAGCGCGTGCTCGATGATCTCCGCCCGCTCCCCGCGCGAGACCCGCTGGCCCACCGCGAGGCCGGCCGCCACGTTCTCCGCGATGCTCATGGTGGGGAACGGCGTCGGGCGCTGGAACACCATGCCGATGCGGCGCCGCACCTGCACCGGGTTGACGCCCGGCTCGTAGATGTCGTACCCGTCGAGCAGCACCCGTCCGCCGATGCGCGTGCCCGGCACCAGCTCGTGCATCCGGTTGAGGCTCCGGAGCAGCGTGGACTTGCCGCAGCCCGACGGGCCGATGAGCGCGGTCACCGTGTTCTCGCGGCAGGCGAGCGTGACGTCGCGCACGCCGGTGCTCGTCCCGTACCAGGCGGTCAGCCCCTCGGTCGCGAGCCGCGGGACCGTGGCGGGCGCCGCCGACGGCGACGCGGGCGCGGGCTGGGCCGGCGGGGGCGTCACCTGGGGGGCTCGCCGCGCGCGCTCAGGCGTGCTGACGCTTGGCACGGATCACCGCCCGGGCGAAGAGGCTCAGGGCCAGCACCAGCACGATGAGCACCAGGGCGCCCGCCCACGCCTGCCGGTGCCACTCGTCGTAGGGGCCGAGCGCGTACACGTAGATCTGCAGCGGCAGCGCCGCCATCGGCCCCGCGAGCCGGGTGGAGAAGTACTGGTTCCCGAGGGCCGTGAACAGCAGCGGCGCGGTCTCGCCGGCCACGCGGGCCACGGCCACCAGGCAGCCGGTCACGATGCCGGCCGCGGCCGTGCGCACCACGACCACCAGCGAGGTGCGCCACCGCGGGTAGCCGAGGGCGAGGGCCGCCTCCCGCAGCGAGTTCGGAACCAGCCGCACCATCTCCTCGGTGGTGCGCGCCAGGATCGGCACCAGGATCATGCCGAGCGCGCATCCGCCGGCCAGCGCCGAAAAATGGCCCATCGGCTTCACGAGCCAGGTCCACGCGAAGATCCCGATGACGATGGACGGGACGCCGTTGAGGACGTCGGCGACGAACCGCACGGTGAACCCGAGCCGTCCTCCGCCGAACTCGGCGAGGAAGATACCCGTCGCCACGCCGATCGGCACCCCGACCGCGCAGGCGAGCCCGACGACGATCAGCGTGCCCACGATGGCGTGCGAGAAGCCGCCGCCCTTCTCCCCGAACGGCACCGCCGCCTTGGTGAAGAAGTTCCAGTCGATGGAGCCGGTGCCCTTGACCAGCAGCATCGCCAGGATGACCGCCAGGGGGAGGATCGCCAGCGCCGCGGCCCCGTAGGTCAGACCGGTCATCGTGGAGCCGACCAGGCGGCGCGCCAGGCGACCGTGCATCAGACGGCCGTGCTGCCGACGGCGGAGCCGCGCGCCACGCGCCACACCAGGACGCGGGCCAGGGCGTTCACCACGATGGTGATGAGGAACAGCACGGCCCCGGCCAGGAACAGCGCCGAGAGGTGCACGTCGGACACGGCCTCGGCGAACTCGTTGGCGATCGCGGCGGCGATCGTGTAGCCCGGCTGGAGCAGGGACGCCGACACCTCGTGCCGGTTCCCGATCACCATGGTCACCGCCATCGTCTCGCCCAGCGCGCGGCCGAGGCCGAGAATGACCGCGCCGATGATACCGGCGCGGCCGTACGGCAGGATGACGCGCCACACCGTTTCCCACCGGGTGCCGCCGAGCGCGAGGCCGGCCTCGCGCTGCGACGGCGGCACGGCCAGCAGCACCTCGCGCGACACGGCGGCGATGTACGGCAGGATCATGATGGAGAGGATGACGCCGGCCGCCAGCACCGACGGCCCGTAGAACACGCCGCCGAACACCGGGATCCATCCGAGGACGTGCCGCGCCACCGGCCACAGGTGGTCGCGCAGCAGCGGGATCAGGACGAAGATTCCCCACAGGCCGTAGATCACGCTCGGCACGGCGGCCAGCAGCTCGATCAGCGTCCCGACCGGCGTGCGGAGCCAGCGGGGCGCGAACTCGGTGAGGAACACGGCGCAGGCCAGCGCGAGCGGCACCGCGATCACCAGGGCGACCAGCGAGGAGTACAGCGTGCCGAAGATGAGGGGCAGCGCGCCGAACTCGCCCTGCACCGGGTCCCAGGTGCTGCGCGTCAGGAACCCGAGCCCGAACTTGGACAGCGCCGGCATCGCGTTCACCACCAGCTCGGCGGCGATCAGCACCAGCAGCAGCGGCAGCAGCAGCGCGAGAATGGTGAGCACGGAGCGATAGATCACGTCGCCCCGGCTCACCGTCCGCAGCGCCCGCCACCGCTCTTCGGCCGTGAGCCGTGGACCGGCTTCCGGCTCCAGAGCGGTGGCGGCGACGTCGGTCAAGGAACTACCGGCCGCGATAGTCGCGGGGCAGCACGGCCTGACCGTTCACGGTGATGCTCTTCAGGCGCTGCTCCTCGAGCTGCACCACCCGCGGCGGCAGCGGCGCGTACGACAGATCCGTGGTGTAACGCTCGCCGTCGTGCACCGCCCACCACACGAACTCGAGCAGCGCGCGCGCCTTGGTCATGTCGGTCATTTCCTTCGGCACCAGCAGCCAGGTGAACGACGCGATCGGGTAGACGTCGGCGCCCTCGGCGTTGGTGATCGAGATCCGGAAGTCGGTGTTCGGGTCGAGGTGCGCCACCGCGCCCGCCGCGGCGTTGGTCGTCGCGGCGAGCGACGCTTGCACGTAGCGCCCGGCCGCGTTCTGCACCAGGCCGTAGCCGATCTGGTTCTGGATGGCGTAGATGAGCTCCACGTAGCCGATCGCGCCCGGCGTCTGCTTGACGATGTTCGCCACGCCCGGGTTGCCCTGCCCGCCGAGGCCGACCGGCCAGTTGACGGCCGTGCCCTTGCCCACCCGCTGCGCCCAGTCGGAGCTGACCTTCGACAGGTAGTCCGTGAAGATGTACGTCGTGCCGGAGCCGTCGGACCGGTGCGCCACGACGATGTCCTGATCGGGCAGGCTCACGCCCGGATTGAGCGCGGTGAGCCGCGAGTCGTTCCACTTGGTGATCTGGCCGAGCCAGATCCCGGCCAGCACGTCGCCGGTGAACTTCAGCTGCGCGGTGACGCCGGGGATGTTGTAGGTCGGCACCACGGAGCCCAGCACGGTGGGCAGATGATAGACGTTCCCGTTGACCGCCTGGATCTGCGCGTCGGTCATCGGACCGTCGCTGGCGCCGAAGTCCACCGTGTGATCGGTGAACTGGCGGATGCCGCCACCCGAGCCGATCCCCTGGTAGTTGACCTCGACGTTGGGGTGCAGGTTGTGGTATTCGAGCACCCACTTCATGTAAATGGGCTGGGGGAACGTGGCGCCGGCACCGTTGAGACGCATGGTCTCCTGGCCGGACGCGCGTCCCGCGAGGACCGCGGTTCCGGCGGCGACCGCCAGCAGGCCGATGATGCGCGAGTGCATGATGAGCCGTCCTCGGATCAGTAGGTGAACTGGGTCTGGAACAGCGCCTGCGTGATGGCCTTGGGCGCCGTGCCGCCCGCCGGCGTCTGGAACGACGTGCGGTCGATGTCGGCCAGGAGCCGCACGTTCGGGCTCAGCTGGTACGACAGCCCGCCGATGATCGTCGTCCGCTTGTCGGAGCCGGCGCTGGCCGGGCAGCTCGCGACCGGCGGCGTCGCCGGCGAGCAGGTGTTCGGGTCCGCGACGTCGACGCGGGCGACGACGGCCACCGGCGTCTCGGGCAGGCGGAACCACCCGTAGGCGCTGAGGATGCTGCCGGTGGTGCTGATCTTGGCGGGGTTGGTGACGGTGTCCTTGGTGGCGACGTACTCACCGGCCAGCAGCAGCGACTTGGTGCGGTACGACACGAGGCCGATGAACCGGTTGCGGGTGCCGCCGCTCGTCGGCGTCCCGATCTGCGCGTACCCCGTGATCCGCAGGCCGCCCACGCGGCTGCCCTCGTCGGTGGGCAGGAGGCGGAACGACGCGCGCGCCGCGAAGTCCTTGTGCTGGTCGCCCGGGGTCTTGTTGTAGTTCTCCCCGTTCATCGCCATCGCCTGGAAGTTGAACTGCTCGTTGTTGAAGCTGCCGTCGAGGGCCAGGCCGAAATCGGACGAGGACATGTAGCTGTTGCGGTCGACCGGCACCGGACCCTGCATGCGGTAGTCCCACAGCGCCTCTTCCCAGTCGATGAACGGCGTCTGCGTGAGGCCGAACCGGAAGGTGAACGGGCTGCCGCTGGGGGTCCACCCGGCGTACGCGTACTTGAGCCGGTAGTTCAGCCCGCCGCCGGCCGTCGCGTCGGCGTCGTGGTAGACGTCGGCGGTCACGCGGGTCATGATGCCGCCGTTGAACCGGCCGATCGCGTTGATGTAGGCCCGGGTGATGTCGAAGTTGTTGGCCGGGCTCAGGGAGTCGAGCTGCGCTCCCCACTGCGCGTAGATCACGCCGCCGACGCTGATGGTGGGCGGCGTCGGGTTCTGCGCGGCGAGCGGGGCCGCCGCTCCCGCGGCGACGAGTCCGACCGTGGCGAGCGTTCGACGAGACAAGAGCGCCATGAGCTTGGTCCTCTGCAGGGGTGAGCGGTTGGAGCTTGGGGGACGTCCGGAATTCATCGCCGGCGAAGAAAACCCCCCCGCGTCACGGCGACGCGCAGAGGACGTAACGGACCTGTAACGGCGGGTCGGGAAACCCCGGTGCGCTAGGCGAGAATGAGCCGGGCGGCGAGGGCGCCGCCCAGCCCAAGTGCCGCTCCCGCCACGACATCGCCCGCGTGGTGGACTTTCAGCTTGACCCGAGAGACGCCCACCAGCGCCGCGAGGCCGAGGGCGGCGGGCGCCAGGGCCGGATGGGCCCGCGCCACCGACCCGGCCACCGCCATCGAGGCCGCGCTGTGCCCGGACGGGAACGAGAAGGGATCGGGCACCCACACCATGGCGAGCGGGACGCCGTTCGCGTCGCACGGCCGCGCCCGCACCACGGTGCGCTTGAGCACCTGCACGGCGACGTGCGACAGCGCGTTGGCCAGGAGCGCCGCGCGGCCCAGCTCGGCGAGGTGGCCGCCCGCCAGCATCAGCGCCAGCCCGATGCCGACCGTGGTGACCGCGTCGCCGAAGTGCGTGACCCAGCGCATCAGGCCACCGCCTCGAGCTCGTCGGCGGCCACGAACGCCTCGCGCAGCACGCGGCCCTCGTAGCTGCCCGGGACCTCGAGTCCCAGCCACCACATCAGCGTGGGCGGCACGTCGAGCAGCGACGCGGGCCGGCGCAGGACGCGCTTGCGGCGGATGCGCGGGCCCGCCAGCACCAGCGGGATGCGGTCGTTGACCGGGTGGGGCGTGTCGTGGTCGGTCGGATGGACGCCGCCGCCGCCGTGGTCGGCCAGCACCATCAGCAGGGAGTCCGCCGTGCAGGCCCTGAGCTGCGCGACCGCGGCGTCGGCTTCGCGCACCGCCTCGAGGTACGGCTCCGACATCCACCCGGAGGCGTGCCCGGCACGGTCGCAGTCGTTCACGTACACGATCACGAGGCCGTCGGGCACGAACCGCAGCCGGCCGAGGGCCGCGGCCGCCACGCGCCGGGCCGGCCCCGCCGTGGCGACGAACCGCCCGACGCCGGCCGTGGAGGCCAGCACCTTGGCGATCGGCACCTCGACGGGCAGCACCTCCCCCGCCACCACGACCGTGGGCAGTTGCCGCGCCGACAGCTCGCGCGGCACGGGCTTGAGGCTCCCGAGCTTGCGCAGCGTCGCGAGGCCCGGCTCCACCAGCTTGTGGGTAGCCGGTCCCACGCCGGTCGCGAGCGAGAGCAGCGCCGCGACCGTGGTGCTCGGGCGAACCGTGACGGCGGTCTCGGCGTGGGTGTAGTCCTGGCCCAGCGCGTGCAGCGAGGGCGCGAGGTCGGGTACGACGGCGTCGGGACGCAGGCCGTCGATCAGCAGGATTACGCAGCGCGCCATTGGGGATCCTCCAGCGGCTTTCGTCCGATCGCGATCGCGTACTCATCCAGGAGTCGTTCGTTCTCGTCGTCGGCGTTGCAGCTCACGGCGGCGAGCCGTGCTTCCTCCGACATGCGGCGGCGCAGCTCGGCGTCCAGCACCAGCCGGGCGATGGCCGAGGCGAACGCACGCGCGTCGTCGGGCGGGACCAGGAACCCGGTGACGCCGTCCGCCACGCTCTCGCGGAAGCCGCCGGCGTCCGCGGCGACCACGGGCAGGCCGGAGGCCATCGCCTCGGGCGCCACCAGGCCGCAGGTCTCGGTGCTCGAGGGCAGGACACAGAGGTCGGCGCTGGCGTACAGGGTCGCGAGCACCGGGATCTCGAGGAAACCGAGGTGAATCGCCCAGGGCATGGCGGCGGCGCAGCGGTGGGCCAGCGGTCCGTCGCCGGCGAACACGAACGCCGCCGCGCTGCCGAGCTGCTCGTGGGCGAGCGTCCAGGCCGCGATCAGGACCTCGAGGTTCTTCTCCGCGGCCAGCCGTCCGACGTGCAGCACCAGGGCGGCGCCGTACGCGACGCCGAGCCGCTGGCGGAAGGCGGGGCTGCACTTGCGGTGGTCGAACGTCGCCGTGTCGGCGCCGCGCCCCCACACCCGGACCCGCGGCACGCCGCGGCTCGCCAGCTCGGCGCGTACCGCCTCGCCCGGCGTGTGGACGAAGCGGGCCGGCCGGTGGAACCACACCAGCCACCGCCACACCAGCGGCTCGAGCCTTCCCAGCCCGTAGAGCCGGCTGTAGCGGGGGAAATCGGTGTGGAAGCTGGTCGCGAGGGGAATTCCGCGCTGCAGCGCATGGCGCCGTCCGACGAACCCCAGCGGGCCCTCGGTCATCACGTGGACGAGGTCGGGGCGGAAGGCGTCCAGGAACTGCGCGACGCGCCGCGGCTGGGGCAGCGAGAGGCGCACGGCCGGGTACGGCGGGAACCCCATCGACGGGATCCGCAGCTCCGTTCCCGTCGGCGGGGCCTGATCGCCCGGGTACGCGGGCGCGACCACCGCGACGTGGTGTCCGGAGCCACCGAGCAGTTCCACGATGCGCCGGACGATCGTCGTGACGCCGTTGACCTGCGGCGTGTACGTGTCGGTGACGAAGGCTATGCGCACGGCTGCATGGTGGCGACGCCGCGTCAAGGTGCGGCCACGCCTAAGTCACGCATCCGTAACAGTTACGGGATCCTAGCTCGACGCGACCTCAGGGAAGTGGATGCGGATCGTGGTGCCGGCCCCGAGCGAGCTGGTGGCTTCGACCCGGCCGCCGTGGGCCTCGACCAGGTGCTTCACGATGGCCAGGCCGAGCCCGGTGCCGCCGAGCTCGCGCGAGCGCGCCGGATCCACGCGGTAGAAGCGCTCGAAGATGCGGGGCAGGTGCTCGCCCGGGATCCCGACGCCGGTGTCGCTGATGTCGAGCCGCAGCGCGCCGGGCTCGGCGACGGCCGCGACGGTGATGTGCCCGCCGTCGGGCGTGTACCGCACGCTGTTGTCGAGCACGTTGAGGACGACCTGGCGCGCCGCCTCGGGGTCGGCGAACAGCGTGGCCTCGCCGATCCGCGTGGTGAGCGTCAGCCGCGCGGCGTCGGCGCGGGGCTTCAGCGTGCTCCACACGTCCTGGACCAGCGGCGCCAGGGCGAGGCGCTCCGGCCGCGGCGACCAGGCGCCGGACTCGATGCGCGACAGGTCGAGCAGGTCGTCCACCAGCTGCTGCATGCGGCGCGCGTTGGCGAGCACCTTGTCGAGGAAGTCGCGCCGGACCTCGGGCGGCACGTCCTCGCCGGCCAGCGTCTCGGCGTAGCCCCGGATGACGGTGAGCGGCGTCTTCAGCTCGTGCGACACGTTGGCGACGAAGTCCCGGCGCACGTTCTCCAGGTGCTTCTGCCCGGTCACGTCGTGCAGGACGAGGACAGCGCCGCCGCCCGGCAGCGGGTGCGCGGAGAGCAGCGCGGTGCGCTCGTCCAGCTCGACCTCGAGCCCCGCGGTCTCGGTTCCGCGCAGGGCGCGCTCGACCGCCTCGTGCGCCGGGCGCTGGCGGAACAGCTCGAGCGCCGAGGGCGGAGCCGTGCCGGCGCCGAGCCGGAGCAGCCGGCGGGACGCGGGATTGAGCGTCGTGACCGCGCCGCCGGCGTCGACCGCGATGACGCCCTCCACCATCGAGGCCACCAGTGCCGCGGTCTCCGAGCGCTCCCGCTCGAGGTCGTCCATCCGCCCGGAGAGGTTCTCGTCGATGGAGCGGAGCGCGCGGGCGAGGTCGCCGACCTCGTCCCTCCCGCGGGTGTCCACCGCCGGCCGCTCGCCGCGCGCGATGGCCTGCGCCGAGTCGCGCAGGCGCAGCAGCGGGCGGGCGACCGAGCGCGCGAAGCCGAGCGCGAGCAGCACGCCGACGGCGAGCGCGAACAGGCCCCCGAGCAGCACGGCGTTCTGGGCGTCGGAGACCACCGCGTCCACCTGGGGCAGCGGCGTCGAGACGCGCACCGCGCCGGCCGGGATCCGCATGGCCACCTTCAGCTCCCAGCGGCCGGTCGACACGCTGTGCCGAAGATCGGTGCCGGTGCGGCCGGCGAGGGCCTCGCGGAACTCCGGTCGCGACGCGTGATTCTCGAGTGTCGCCAGCTGGTCGGTGGGGAAGTCGGTGTCGGCGATCACCACGCCGGTGGTGTCGATCACGGTGAGGCGCCGCCCGGTGGCACGTCCGAGCGCGCGCACCAGCGAGTCGAGCGCCGGTCCGCGCAGGCCGCCGACCGCGCGGGCGAGCAGCGCGGTCTCGCGCGTGACCTCCGCGGTGGCCTCGCGCATCAGCCGCGACCGGAGCGAGCGGTCGGAGGCGATCACCAGGGTGGTCGTGCTGGCCGCCACCAGCACGACGTAGGAGGCGAACAGCTTGCCCGGCAGCCTCATCGGCGCGAGGCGGCGTCGGTGGCGCGGAATCGGTACCCGAATCCGCGGACGGTCTCGATCCGGTCGCCGGCGGCGCCGAGCTTGGCGCGCAGCCGCTGGACGTGCATGTCGACGGTGCGGGTCTGGATGTCGGGCTGGGACTCCCACACCGTCTCGAGCAGCTGCGGCCGCGTCTGGACCCGGCCCCGCCGCTCGGCCAGGAGGAGCAGGAGGCGGTACTCGAGCGGGGTGAGCTCCACCGCCTCGCCGTCCACCGTCACGGCGTGCGCGCCGCGGTCGATGGTGATGGGGCCCGCGCGCAGCACGGGCCCGGAGGCCGCGGCCGGCGCGCGCAGCCGGCGCAGCACCGCACCGACGCGCAGCACCAGCTCTTCGGGGCTGAACGGCTTGGTCAGGTAGTCGTCGGCCCCGCCCGCGAGGCCCTTGATCCGGTCGGACTCGTCGCGGCGCGCGGTCAGGACGATCACGCCTACGTCGCGGGTGTCCTCGCGGCGGCGCAGCTCGTCGAGCACCTCATAGCCGCTCCGGCCCGGCAGCATCAGGTCGAGCACCACGAGGTCGGGAGGCTCGGTGGCGATCGCCTCGAGCGCGGCCACGCCGGTGCCCGCCGTGGTCACCCGGTAGCCGGCCCGGGCCAGGTGGTACGCGACCAGCGCCGTGATGTCGCGCTCGTCGTCCACCACGAGGACGTGCGCCTCCCGGGCGTTGGCAGTGGCGCCGCCGCGCGCGCCGGATGTGGTCGCCATGGCGCGGATTATCGCGGGGCGGCCGGAGTCCGGCAACGGCACCGACGCCGCGGCCCGGGCCGGCGGCGCCATTGCCACGCCCCGCCGGCGGAATAGATTTCCCTGATGTTGCTCCTGCCCGCGGTCGCCGGCGCCGTCCTCCTGGTGGCGCAACCGCGCCCGTCGACCGACTCGATCCTGCTGCGCGTCCTCGCCACCAACGACTTTCACGGCTCGCTCGAAGCCAGGGTGCAGCCGTGGAGCAACCGCCGGCCCGTCGGCGGCGCCGCCGAGCTGGCGGGCATGATGGACCGCCTCGCGCGCGCCTGCGGCTGCGTCACGATCCGTCTCGACGGCGGCGACGTGATGCAGGGCTCGCCGGTGTCGAACCTGGCCTACGGCCGCCCCACGGTCGCGGTGTTCAACGCCATGGGCTACGCCGCGGCCGCGGTCGGCAACCACGAGTTCGACTGGGGCGTGGACACGCTGGCCGCGCGCGCGCGGCAGGCCCGGTTCGCCTGGCTGTCCGCCAACGTCCGCGACCGGGCGAGCGGCGCGACGCCGCCGTGGACCGCGCCGTGGCGGATGGTCGCCGCCGGCGGCCTCCGGGTCGCCGTCGTGGGCTACAGCACCGAGAGCACGCCCGTGACCACCCGGCCGTCCAACGTCGCCGCGCTCGCGTTCGACAGCGGCGCCGCGCGCCTGGACGCCGCGATCGGCGCGGCTCGGGCCGAGCATCCGGACTACGTGATCGTGGTGGCGCACGCGGGCGCGTTCTGCAACCCCGACCTCGGGTGCGCCGGCGAGATCGTCGACGTCGCCAACGCGCTGCGGAACCGGCCGGACCTGATCGTCAGCGGCCACACGCACTCGCTGGTGCAGACCACGGTGAACGGCATCCCGATCGTGCAGGCGCGATCCAACGGCACGTCGCTCGGGGTCGTGGACTTCGTGGACAGCGCCGGCGTGCGGGTGGTGCGGATGCGGGTCGAGACGGTGTGGGCGGACCGCGAGCGGGCCGACACCGCGGTGGCGCGGATCGTCGCGACCGAGTCGCGGCGGGTCGCTCCGCTGACCTCGCGCGTGCTCGCGACCCTCGCCGCTCCACTGACCCGCGCCGGCGACCAGTACCCGCTCGGCAACCTGATCGCCGACGCCGACCGCGCGGCCACGGGCGCCGACGTGGCGCTGGTCAACAACGGCGGCATCCGCGCCGATCTGGCCGAGGGACCGGTGACCTGGGGCGCGCTGTTCGAGGTCGAGCCGTTCCAGAACTTCCTGGTGAAGCTCCGCGTCACCGGGGCGGTGCTGCGCCAGACGCTGGAGCACGCCGTCGGCACCGGGGAGGCGCGGGCCCACCTGTCGGGCGTGACGGCGCGCGTCAACTCGGCGGCGCCGGAGGGCCAGCGGGTGATCGCGCTGACCCTGGCCGGCGGCCGGCCCGTGGCCGACAGCGCGTGGTACACGCTGTCGGTGCCGGACTTCGTCGCCGCGGGCGGGAGCGGCTACGCGATGCTGCGGGGCGCGGCCGCGCAGAACAGCGGGGTCGTGGATCTGGACGCGCTGGCGGACTGGCTGCGGAAGCTGCCGCAGCCGGTGCAGCCCCCGGAGGACGTCCGCGTCGCGGAGGACGGACGATGAGTCCGCGGAGGCCCGGAGCGGGCGGCGACCATCTCACGCGCGAGCTGATCCGGCGCATGCCCAAGCCGGAGCTGCACGTCCACCTCGACGGCTCGGTCCGGCCGGCGACGCTGGCCGAGCTGGCACGCGAGCAGAAGGTCCGGCTGCCCTCGACCGACATCGCCGAGCTGACGCGCTACCTGCAGGTGTCGGACGCGCGGAACCTCATGGACTACCTCACGCGCTTCGAGGTGACGCTGTCGGTGCTCCAGGTGCCGGAGGCGCTGGAGCGTGTCACCTACGAGCTGGTCGAGGACGGCGCGGCCGACGGCGTGCGCTACATGGAGATCCGCTACTCGCCGATCCTGTGCACCAAGCGGGGGATGCCGCTCACCGAGGCGGTGGAGGCGCCGCTCCGGGGCATGCGGCGCGCGGAGGAGGCGTTCGGCGTCAAGACGGGGCTCATCATCTGCGGCATCCGCAACATGAGCCCCGCGACCTCGATGGACCTGGCCAACCTGACGGTCGCGTTCAAGGGGAAGGGCGTGGTGGCGTTCGACCTCGCGGGGGCCGAGTACAACTACCCGGCCAAGAAACACCGCGAGGCGTTCTACACGGTGGTGAACGCCAACGTGAACGCCACCATCCACGCCGGCGAGGCGTACGGCCCGGAGTCCATCGCCCAGGCGCTGCACTACTGCCACGCGGACCGGATCGGCCACGGCACCCGCCTGTTCGAGGATCCGGATCTCGAGCGCTACGTGAACGACCGGCGCGTCCCGCTCGAGGTGTGCGTCACCTGCAACGTGCAGACGCACGCGGTCCCCTCGATCGAGCAGCACCCGGTCCGCCGCTACTTCGATCTCGGCATCGTCGTGTCCCTGAACACCGACAACCGCCTGATGAGCGCGACCACCGTCACCGACGAGTACTGGCTGGCGCACACCCGGCTCGGCTTCAACCGCGCGGAGATCGAGCGGATGATCCTCGACGGCTTCGCCAGCGCGTTCCTGCCCTACCAGGAGCGGACGGCGATGGTCGAGGACGCGAAGCGGGAGCTGGCGAAGCTCAGGAACGGCGCGGACGCCGTGAAGGCGGCGCGGTGACCGCGGAGCGGGCCGCGACCGCGGCGGCCGCGGCGGCGATCCGGGAGGCGGCCGACGCGGTGCGCCGGGCGATCGGGCCGCGCCGTCCGGTGGTGGCGCTGGTCCTCGGCTCGGGCCTCGGCTTCCTCGGCGACGAGCTCGAGGGCGCGGTGCGGGTACCGTACGCGCGGATCCCGGGCTTTCCCGCACCCACGGTCCAGGGCCACGCGGGCGAGCTGATCGCCGGCGCGCTCGAGGGCAAGCAAGTCCTCGCCCAGAGCGGCCGCTTCCACATGTATGAGGGGCACGATCCGGCCGTCGTGGGGCTCCCGGTCCGCGTGTTCGCCGAGCTGGGCGTCCGCACCCTGATCGTGACCAACGCCGCCGGCGGGATCCGGCGCACGCTGCGGCCAGGCTCCCTGATGCTCATCGCCGACCACCTCAACTTCTCCGGACGGCAGCCGCTCGCTGGGCCGGTGGTGGAAGGCGAGGAGCGGTTCCCCGACATGAGCGACCCGTACGACCGCGAGCTGCGCGCGCTCGCGCGGGCGGTCGCGGCCGAGGAGCGGATCCCGATCGACGAGGGGACCTACGCGGCCACGCTCGGCCCCTCGTACGAGACCAAGGCGGAGATCGAGATGCTGAAGCGGGTGGGCGCCGACGCGGTGGGCATGAGCACCGTGCCGGAGATCATCGTGGCGCGCGCGCGGGGCATCCGCTGCCTCGGCATTTCGACGGTGACGAACCTCGCGGCCGGGCTCGGCGCGCCGACGCTGTCGCACGCGGAGGTGCTGGAGACGGCGGAGCGGGTGAAGGGAGACTTGGCGAGGCTGGTGAGGGGAATTGTCAGAAAGCTGTGAGAGGTGAGGCTCACCTCTCACGCCTTCCCTCTCACGCTTCCCGCCGCTCACCTCTCACTTGAAAGTCTCACCGCTCACTTCTCACCTCTCACGCTCCCCCCCGCACTCGCCTTGCCAGCCACCCACTCGAGCACCATCAACGCCGGCACCACGAACGGGAAGATCCCGTACAGCGTGTCGCTCGCCGAGTGCGAGTGCCGGTCCACCGCGACGAACACCTGCACACAGAACACCAGCGTGAGCAGCACCAGCAGCACCCCTTCCACCGACGTGGGCCGGTGGATCCAGCCCCAGGACTTGAACCAGGGACGTGCCATGCGAGTCACTCCCGCGTTGACTTGGATGTGCGAAGTACTTTGTGAAGCAAAGTTAGCCCACCCGGGCGCGGCGGGCAAGCCTCAACCCTTCGCGGCCCGGGCCTCGACGAAGTGGTTCAGCGGGCCGTGACCCCGGCCCAGGCCGGGGGCGGCGACCATCGCCCGGTGCACGAAGTCCAGCGCGTCGGCGACGGCGTGCTCGAGGGGCCGCCCGTGGGCCAGGCCGGCCGCCACCGCGGCCGAGAGCGTGCATCCGGTACCGTGGGTGGACCGGGTCGCCAGCTTGGGACGCGGGAAGCGGGTCACGCCCGACCGGGTGACGAGCACGTCGACGACCTCTTCGGCCTCCAGGTGGCCGCCCTTCACCAGCGCCGCCCCGGCCCCCATCTTGAGCAGGGCGTGGCCGGCCCGCTCCATGTCGGGGACCGTCGCGACGTCGTGCTGCGCCAGGATGCGGGCCTCGTCGAGATTCGGGGTGACCAGCGCGGCCAGCGGGACCAGCCGGTGCGCCACGCGCTGCTCGGCCTCGGGCACGAGCAGCCGGTCGCCGGAGGTGGCGACCATCACCGGGTCGAGCACGTAGTTCGGGAGCGCGAGGCGGGCCAGCGCGTCGGCGACGGCCTCGACCAGCTCGGCGGTGCCGAGCATGCCGCTCTTCACGGCGTGGGGACGGAGGTCGTCGGCCACGGCCTCGAGCTGCCGCACCACCAGCGCGACCGAGAGCGGCTCCCAGCCGTGCACGCCGACGGTGTTCTGCGCGGTGACCGCGGTGACGACGCTGGTGCCGAAGACGCCGAACTGATGGAAGGTCTTGAGATCGGCCTGGATCCCGGCGCCGCCGCCGGAGTCGGATCCGGCGATCGTGAGGGCGATCTGCATGGCGGGTAATCTGCACACGCTGTTGCGCGATCTCCAACGCCGCAAGGCGCGCGAGCGCCGCGGCCTGGTCGTGGCCGAGGGGCGGCGGCTGGTGGAGGACGCGCTCCGCGCCGGGGCGAAGGTCACCGCGATGCTGGTGGCCGACGACGTCCGCGACCAGGCGACGCCGCTGCTCGACGAGAGCGGGCGCCGGGGCATCCGGGCGGAGGTCGCCCCGCGGCGGGAATTCGACGCGCTCGCCGACACCGAGACGCCGAGCGGAGTCCTCGCCGTCGTGGAGTGGGAGCCGCTGGCGCTCGGGCAGGTCCGGCGGCCGGCCGCGCGCCCGGCGCGCGCGCTGGTGATCGACGGCGTACAGGACCCGGGCAACGTCGGCACCATGATTCGCACCGCTGACGCCTTCGGCGCCTGGCTCACCGTGGCGCTGGATGGCACCGCGGACGTGCGCGGCGCGAAGGTGGTGCGCGGCTCGATGGGCGCGGTGTTCCGCCACCAGGTGGCGTCGGCGACGTTCGACGAGTGGTGCGAGTGGGCGGCGCGGGAGCGGATCGCCACCTGGGTCGCCGCCGCGCGCGGCGAGCCCCTCGGCGCGCGCGACCGCGCCGCGCCCGACGTCGCGCTGGTGATCGGCAACGAAGGGCAGGGGGTGCGCCCGGCGTGGCTGGAGCGCGGCCACCGGGCCGTGGCGGTGCCGATGCGGCCGGGCGCCGAGTCCCTCAACGCGGCCGTCGCGGCCGGCATCCTCCTCTTCGAGCTGACCCGTGCCGATGCCTGAGCCCGTGGTCGTCGCGTTCGTCGCGATCTTCGGCGCGATGCTGGGGAGCTTCCTCAACGTCTGCGTGTACCGACTGCCGCGGAACGAGTCGGTCATCGCCCCGCGGTCGCGCTGTCCCGGCTGCGGGAAGCCCATCGCGTGGTACGACAACGTGCCGGTGCTGTCGTACGTCGCGCTGCTGGGCCGGTGCCGGCATTGCGGCGCGCGGATCAGCGTGCAGTACCCGCTGGTCGAGCTCGCGGTGGGGCTGATCTGGGCGGGCGCCGTCGTGTGGTTCGGGCTCGGCTTCGGCGCCCTGCGGGCGGCGCTGCTGGCGACGCTGGCCCTCGGCATCGCGCTGACCGACGCCCGCCACTACACCATCCCCGACGAGTTCTCGCTCGGCGGACTGGCGGCGGGGCTCGCGCTGTCGTTCGCGCCCGGCGGGCTCGGGCCGATCGACGCGGTGCTGGGCGCCGCCGCCGGCTTCGCGCTGCTGTGGGCCGTCAAGGCCACGGGCGACTGGGCGCTCGCGCGGGGCCTGATCCACGGCGAGGAGCTGGACCAGGTGCTGGAGGAGGGCGAGCAGCCGACGACCCTCGGGCTCGGCGACCTCAAGATGATGGCGATGGTCGGCAGCTTCGTGGGCTGGCGGGGCGTGCTGCTCACCGCGTTCCTCGGCTCGCTCGCCGGCGTGGTGGTGTTCCTCCCGCTGCTGCTGCTCAAGCGGCGGAGCCCGGTACCGTTCGGCGTGTTCCTCGCCATCGGCGCCGTGGTGACGATGGTGGCGGGCGACTGGCTCGTCGCCTGGTACGGATCGCTGGTCGCGGCGAGCGTGCCGTGAAACCGGGCCGCGCGAGCCGAGGCAGGTGGTGGTAGGGCCGGCGGGTCGGGGGAGAATCGCATGACGGAAGGACTGTTCGGGATGGGCGGGGCCTCCGGCGACGAGGTGCTCGAGCGGCTCGGCTACGATCTGACCGCGGCCGCCGGCCGCGGCGACCTGGAGCCGGTGCGCTGCCGCGACGACGAGATCAGCCGGGTCGTGGACATCCTGCTGCGGCAGACCAAGCACAATCCGGCCCTGGTCGGCGACGCGGGCGTGGGCAAGACCGCGATCGTCGAGGGGCTCGCGCAGCGCGTCGTCGCGCGCGACGTGCCGGCGGCGCTGCGCGGCGTGCGGATCTGGGCGCTCGACCACGTGGCGCTGCTCGCCGGCACCGTGTACCGGGGCCAGTACGAGGAGCGGCTGCGCCGGCTGGTCAAGGCGGTGTCCGAGGATCCCGACGTCATCCTGTTCGTGGACGAGCTGCACAACCTGATCGGGCAGGGCACGGCGATGGGCGCCGCGATGGACGCCGCGAACATGCTGAAGCCCGCCCTGGTGCGTGCCGACATCCGGGTGATCGGCGCCACCACAGCGGTGGAGTACGACCGCTGGGTGAAGGGCGACCCCGCGCTCGAGCGCCGCTTCCAGCCGGTGCTGGTGCGGGAGCTCACCGACGAGCAGACGATGGAGATCCTGCGGGCGCGCCGGCCGCGGCTCGAGCACCACCACGCGGTGGCGATCGAGGAGGACGCGCTGCAGGCGGCCCTGGTGCTGACCGGGAAGTTCGTGACCGACCGGATGCAGCCGGACAAGGCGATCGACGTGCTCGACGAGGCGTGCGCCCACGCGCAGGCGACGGCGACGTTGCCGCCGGATCTGGAGCGCATCGTGCGCGAGCGCCGGCGGGTGGACGCCGCGATCCGGCGCCGTCTGGCGCGCGGCGAGCCGGTGGACGGCGGCCCGAGCGGGGCGGGCTCAGGCGCCGAGCGGGCGCCGGCCCGCGACGAGCCGGCCGGCGAGGGGGACGCGCTGGAGACGTTCACCCGCGACGTCGGCGCGGCGATGGAGCGCCTGGGCGCGGAGATCGAGAAGCTGTTCGGGGGCGTGGTGGGCGACGAGGACGCGGCGCACCGGCGCCCGCCGCCGCGCGCCGGCGACCGGGAGCCGGCGCGGCGGGAGACGCTGCTCGAGCGGCGCGAGCGGCTGGACGGCGAGCTGCGGCGCGGCCTGGAGCACCTGGGCATCGTGGTCCGCGGACCGGACGTCGCGCGCGCCGTGGGCGTGGCGGTCGGCAAGCGGATCGAGTGGACGGGATGAACCGCCGAGCCGCGGCGCTGCTCGCCGTGGCCGCGCTCGCGGTCACAGCCCGGGCGGTCCGCGCCCAGGACGAGCGGTCGGCGCAGCAGATCGCGCAGGACGTGATCCCGGACGTGGAGCGCGCGGTGGGGCTGAAGTTCCGGCACCCGCCCGCCATCGCGGTCCGCTCGCGGGAGCAGGTGCGCGGCTACCTGAACCGGGAAATGGCCGAGGCGCTGCCCCCGAAGGAGCTGGCCGGCGTGCAGCGCACCTACCGCGCCTTCGGGCTCGTCCCCGACACCGTGGACCTGCGCAAGCTGATGCTCGACCTCTACGCCGAGCAGGTGGCGGGCTACTACGATCCCGACTCGGCCGCGCTGTTCGTCGTGCGCGGATCCGATCCGGTGGTGCTCAAGCTGATTCTCGCCCACGAGCTGGTGCACGCGCTGCAGGACGAGTACACCTCGCTCAACGCGATCCTCAAGCTGCGCCGCCAGAACGACCGGCAGATGGCGGGTCAGGCGGTGGCCGAAGGCCAGGCGACCCTCGCGTCCATCGAGGCGCTGGCGCCCGGCGTCGATCTGGACGAGGCGCTCGGCGGCTGGGACCGGGTGCGCGAGCTGATCCGCCAGCAGCAGGCCTCGATGCCGGTGTTCGCCACCGCGCCCCCGATCATCCGTGAAGGCCTGCTGTTCCCGTACCTCGCCGGGGCGCAGTTCATGCGCGACTTCGACGCGCGGCGCGTGCGGTCGGACGAGGAGCCCTACGGCGACCGGATGCCGATCTCCACGGCGCAGATCCTGCACCCGCACCTCTACACGTCGCGCCAGGTGCCGCTCCGCGTCGGCTTCGCCAGGCGCCCCGCGCGCGACACCCTGGTGTACGACGACGACTTCGGCGAGTTCGAGACCCGCGTCGCGCTCGAGACCTGGGGCGTGGACACGGCGGCCGCCGTGGCGGCCGCGGCCGGATGGGACGGCGACCGCTTCGAGGTGCTGGGCACCGCGGGCGGCGTCGTGGTGCTGTGGGCGAGCGCCTGGACCACGCCGCAGGATGCGGACGAGTACGAGCGCGCGCTGGTCGAGGGGTGGGGCGCGCGCACCGGCGCCGCGGGCCGGCCGCTCGGGCCGGGAGCGACCGGCACCGCGTACGGCGGCGCGACTCGACGGCGCTGGAAGGTGGAGCGGGGGACGGTGCGCGGAGCGGCGGTGGTGCTGCTCACGGACGCCCCGGCCGCGTGGGACGGCTGGAGCGTCACGGGCCTGCGCGAGGTCACGGCGTCGCTGGCGCCGCGCTCCGGGATGCCGGCGGCCGCGCCGCGCTAGGATCTGGGCGCGCAGTACCGACCCGGGTGCGCCTCGGGGGAGCCGGGCCGGTTGCCCGGGGCTGCGGCCGCGGATAACTTTAAAGGCTCATGTTTGAGCAGCTTAGCGAGAAGCTCTCCGCCGTGCTCGGCCAGCTTCGCGGGCGCGGCGTTCTCACGGAAGAGGCTGTCAGGGACGGGCTCAAGACCGTCCGCCGCGCGCTGCTCGAGGCCGACGTCGGGTTCGACGCCGCCCGGCAGTTCAGCGAGCGGGTCGAGGCGCGTGCGGTGGGCTCGCCGGCGCTCAAGACCGTGGCGCCGGGCCAGCAGCTCGTCAAGATCGTGCACGAGGAGCTGGTGCGGCTCCTGGGCGAGCAGCCGGCGGCGATCCGGTTCGCGAGCGTGCCGCCCACGGTCGTCTACCTGGTCGGGCTGCAGGGCTCGGGCAAGACGACCACCGCGGCGAAGCTGGCCCGGCGGCTGGTGATGGAGCAGAAGGCGCCGTTCCTGGTGGCGGCCGACGTCTACCGGCCGGCGGCGATCGAGCAGCTGGTGGAGCTGGCGGGCCGGGTGAAGGTCGGGGTGCACGCCGAGCCCGGCGCGGCCGACGTGGTGGGCCTGGTGAAGCGCGGCGTCGAGGCCGCCCGCCACGCCCGCGCGCGCACGGTGCTGGTGGACACGGCGGGTCGGCTGGCCATCGACGCGGAGATGATGGCGGAGCTCGGGCGCCTCAAGGCGGCGGTGCCGCCGCACGAGGTGCTGCTGGTGGCCGACGGGATGACGGGCCAGGACGCCGTGAGGATCGCGCGCGGATTCCACGAGACCGTCGGGCTCACCGGCGTGGTGCTGACCAAGATGGACGGCGACGCGCGGGGTGGAGCGGCGCTGTCGATCTACGCGGCGACCGGCGCGCCGATCAAGTACATCGGCACCGGCGAGGGGCTCGACGCGATCGAGCCGTTCCGGCCCGACCGCATCGCGGGCCGGATGCTGGCGATGGGCGACGTGCTCACGCTGGTGGAGAAGGCCGAGCAGTCGCTCGATCGGGAGAAGGCGGAGCGGCTCGCGCGCAAGGTGACGACGCGGAAGGGCATGGACCTCGCCGACTTCCTCGACGCCCTGCGCGAGATGCAGAAGCTCGGACCGATGGAATCCCTGCTCGGCATGCTGCCGGGCGTGGGGCGCGAGGCGATGAAGGCGGTGAAGGCCGCCGACCCGAAGCGGATGAAACACGTCGAGGCGATCGTCCTGTCGATGACGCCCGAGGAGCGGAAGAACCCGGACCTCCTCAACGGATCGCGCCGGGCGCGGATCGCGAAGGGTTCCGGGCGGCCGGTGCAGGAGATCAACCGGCTGCTCACGCAGTTCAAGGAGATGGGGAAGTTCATGCGAGGCATGAAGGGCATGAAGGCTGCGGGTCTCCCGCAGCTCGGCCGAGGAGCGAACTGAGATGGCGGTACGCATTCGACTGCGCCGAGTGGGCCGGAAGCACCAGCCGGCGTTCCGGATCGTGGTGGCGGACCAGGAATCGCCGCGCGACGGCCGGTTCGTGGAGCTGCTCGGGCACTACTTCCCGCGCGGCAAGGGCGAGCAGATCCAGCTCGACAAGGAGAAGGTGCTGGCGTGGCTCGGCAAGGGTGCCACGCCGTCGGAGACGGTGGCCTCGCTGCTGAAGAAGGCGGGCTGCTTCGCCGCGACGCTGCCCGAGCCGCCGGTCTCCAAGGCGTAGCACCGTGGGCGGGCCGACCCACCTGGTGGTCGGTCTCCTCAAGAAGCCGCACGGGGTGAAGGGCGACGCGCTGATCTACCCCGTGACCGACGAGCCGGAGACCGTTTTCGCCCTCGGCAAGCGCCTGGTGGTGCTGGACCGGGACGGGCGGGCCACCGGCCGCGAGCTGGTGGTCGAGCGGAGCCGGGCCTACCACCGCGCCTGGCTGCTGCACTTCGCGGGGATCGACGTCCGGGAGGGTCTGGACGAGCTGCGCGAGCGCCACCTCGCGATCCCGTTCGAGGACGCGCGGCCGCTCGACGACGGCGAGTACTACATGCACGAGCTGGTGGGGCTGAAGGTCGCGACGGTGGACGGAGCGCCGGTCGGCTCGGTCGCCGAGGTCGTCGAAGCTCCGCAGGGCTGGCTGCTCGACGTGGCGGGAAACGGGCGGCACCACCTGATCCCCTTCACCCGGGCCGTGGTCGAGCGGGTGGACCGGGCCGGGCAGCTGGTGGTGATCGCGCCGCCGGCGGGGCTGCTGGAGATCTAGATGCTCCGGGTGGCCGTGGTGACGCTGTTCCCCGAGTTCTTCACCGAGCCGCTCGGGGTCAGCATCCTGGGGCGCGCCGCCGCGAAGGGACTGGTGGAGTACCGGGTCGTGCGGCTGCGGGACTACACCCACGACCGCCACCAGACGGCCGACGACACACCCTACGGCGGCGGGGCCGGGATGGTGCTGAGGCCCGAGCCGTTCTTCGAGGCGGTCGAGGCGCTGCAGCCGGCGGGGCCGGTGGTGCTGCTGTCGGCGCGCGGCCGGCCGTTCGGGCACGGCGAGGCGGTGCGCTACGCGGTCGGCGAGGGACTCACCCTGCTGTGCGGGCATTACAAGGACGTGGACCAGCGGGTGGCCGACCATCTCGCGACCGAGGAGCTGTCGGTCGGCGACTACGTGCTGTCGGGCGGCGAGCCCGCGGCGCTGTGCGTGATCGACGCGGTGGTGCGCCTGCTGCCGGGGGCGCTCGGTGACCACGAGTCCGCGTCGGGCGACTCGCACTACGAAGGACTGCTCGCGCCGCCGTCGTACACGCGGCCGGCGGAGTTTCGGGGGCACGGGGTGCCCGACGTGCTGCTGTCCGGCGATCACGGACGGATCGCGATGTGGCGGCAGGCGGAGGCCGAACGATTGACGCGGGAGCGCCGCCCGGACCTGTGGGCGCGCTACCTCGAACGGACGGGAGAATGACCATGGAACGGCTGGCGTCGGTGCGACTGGAAGGGCGCAGGAGCGACCTTCCCGATTTCCGCGCGGGGGACACCATCAAGGTGATGGTCCGCGTGCGCGAGGGTGACAAGGAGCGCCTCCAGGCGTTCGAGGGCGTGTGCGTGGGCCGGCGGGGCGGCGGCGTCAGCGAGACCTTCACGGTCCGCAAGGTGTCGGCGGGCGTCGGAGTGGAGCGCATCTTTCCGCTGCACTCGCCGGGCCTGGCGGGCGTGGAGGTGGTGCGCAAGGGCAAGGTGCGCCGCGCGAAGCTCTACTACCTCCGCCGCCTGGCGGGGAAAGCGGGCCGCATCCGCGAGCAGCGCGAGGGCGTGAAGGAGACCGAGAAGGTCTGACGGTGCTCGACTTCACGGTCGAGCGCTCGTACTTCGGCCGCGGGGTGCCGTCGGTCGCGGGAGTGGACGAGGCGGGGCGGGGCCCGTGGGCGGGCCCCGTCATCGCCGCCGCGGTCGTGATCACGCCCGACTCGCCGTGGCTCGAAGGCGTCGACGATTCCAAGCTGCTGACCCGGCGCCGCCGCGAGGTCCTCGCGGCGGCGATCGTTTCCAGCCTCGCCCACGGCGTCGGCGGCGCCAGCGTGCGCGAGGTGGACCGCTTCAACGTGCGCGGCGCGACGGCGCTCGCGATGCGCCGCGCGCTGGCGCGGCTCCGCTGCACCGTCGGCCTGGTGGTGGTGGACGGGACGCCGATGGCCGAGCTCGGCCGGCCCCACGAGGCGATGGTGGACGGCGACGCCCGGTGCTACGCGGTCGCCTGCGCCAGCATCGTCGCGAAGACGGTGCGGGACCGGGTCATGCGACGGCTGGGCATGCGCTATCCGGACTTCGGCTGGGAACACAACGCGGGCTACGGCACGCCCGACCACCGGGCCGCGCTCGACCGGCGTGGCCCGACCCCGCATCACCGCAGGTCGTTCACGCCGGTCGTGCAGCGCAGCTTGTTCTGATCGCTACTTGACCGCCAGGTCCATCGCCATGCCGTGGACCACGTGGTCCTTCCCGTCCTTGGCGTCGGGGACGAAGCAGAACAGCCCGTAGTTGCCCGCGGGGAGGTTGACCACGATGACCTCCGACGCCCCGGGCGCGATCACGGTGCTCCCGCCGAACGGCTTGGCAGGCGGCGTGCCCCGCATCTTCCCCGTCTCCACCCAGTTCACCAGGTCCGCCGCCTTCTTCTTCGGTGCCAGCTGCGCGAGGAGCATCTCGTGCATCTGCGGCCCGTCGTTCACCACGCGGATCGTGTGTGCGCCGGGCGTCAGGGGCCCGGTCACGTCGAACCCGTAGTCCTTGAGGTGGATCGTCACGTCGGCCGCTGGCGCGCTCGCCGGCGTCTCGTCGCTGCGCGTGACCGTCAGCGCCCTCACCATGCCGTGCGCGAAGTGCGGGATACCCGCCGTGTCCGGAACCAGGCAGATCAGCGCGTAGTTCCCGGCCGCGAGGGTCAGATAGGCGATCGCGGTGTCCGCGCCGCTCGGGGCCACCGCGTTCGGGCCGCCCACGAACCGCAGCCAGCCGGGAGGCGGGCCGGGGTTCTTCATCGCCGCCGACAAGTCCGCCACGGTCTTGCCCGAATCCAGCGCGACGATCTGCAGGTGGTGCAACGACGGCCCGTTGTTCACCAGGTGGACCATCTCGAGCCCCGCCGGGATGCTGTCGGGCGCGCTGAAGGCGAAGTCCGTCGTCGCCACGATCAGGTGGTTGGGTCCGGCCTGCACGGCCGGCGGCGCCGCTTCCTTCTTGGCGCATCCGGCCAGGGCCAGCGCGACGAGAGCGGCGGCTCCGGGCGACGTCCAGCGCGTGGCCCGCGACGATGAGCGCATTGCACACCTCCGGTGTGGGGGGACGCACCGCGCCGGGCGCGGTGCGTCGGGTCGACCGATCGGCTTCGGGGAGCGGCGTAATGCTATCGGCGTCGTCGGGATTGCGCCAGCCGCCGGGCGCCCGCCGGCGCGGTCACCGCGGCGCGGGGTTGGGCGAGTCCAGCACCTCGCGGACCTTGCGCAGCAGCTCGGCGATGGTCCACGGCTTGGGGAGGAACGGCACGCCGCTGTCGAGCGTGGCGCGCTCCTGCACGTCGCGCGCGGCGTAGCCGCTGGTGAACAGCACCCGCGGGGTCGCGCCGGCGCTGCGCAGCGCCTTGAGCAGCTGGGGGCCGCTGGTGTGCGGCATCACCACGTCGCTGATGATCAGGTCCGCCGACGTCGGACGGGTCTGGATGAGGTTGAGCGCGTCGAACCCGTCGGTCGCGGTGATCACCGTGTAGCCGAACTTCTCCAGCACCCGCTTGGCCGTGCGCCGCAGGGTCGCGTCGTCCTCGACCAGCAGGATGGTCTCCCGGCCCTCCCGGATCTCGTCGGCGGGAGTCGGGCGCGCGGCGCCGGCCGCCTCGGCGGCGGTGGGGAAGTAGATCCGCACGGTCGTGCCGAGCCCCGGCTCGCTGTACACGTTGACGAATCCGCCGTGCTGCTTGACCAGGCCGTACACCATCGCCATCCCGAGCCCGGTCCCCTGGCCGACGGGCTTGGTCGTGAAGAACGGCTCGAAGATGTGCTGCTGGGTGGTCGCGTCCATCCCGGCGCCGGTGTCGGCCACGGTGAGGACCACGTACGCGCCGGGCGTGCCCCAGCCGTGGGTGCGGCAGTACTCCTCGTCGAGCGCCCCGTTGGCGACCACCAGCCGCAGGGTGCCGCCGCCGGGCATCGCGTCCCGCGAGTTGGTCACGAGGTTCATCAGGATCTGCTCGATCGCCCCGGGGTCGGCCCGCACCACCGCCCCGGGCGCGTCGACCTGCACCGCCACCTCGACGTCCTCGGGGACGATCCGGCGCGCCAGCCGCGCGAAGTCCGTGACCAGGCCGCCGAGCGGTACGGCCTGGAGCTCGAGCGGCTGCTGGCGGCTGAAGGCCAGCAGGTCGCGCGTCAGCTCGGCGGCCCGCACGGCCGCCTGGTGGATCACGTCGACGTCGTCGCGGTGCGGCGTCCCCGGCGGCAGGCCGGTCGCGAGCAACTCGCTCGAGGCGAGGATGGTGGTGAGCAGGTTGTTGAAGTCGTGCGCCACCCCGCCGGCGAGCTGGCCGACGGCTTCCATCTTCTGCGCCTGGCGGAGCTGCGCCTCCAGGGCGCGGTGCTCGGTGATGTCCTCGATGATGACTTCGTAGCCCTCGACGGCTCCGTCCGCGCCCCGGACCGCGCGCCCCGACAGTCGCACCGTGAGCGGCGAGCCGTCGCGCCGCTTCCACTCGGCCTCGAGGTTCTCGAACCGCTCGCCCCGCTGCATCACCTGCACGATCGCCTCGCGGTCCTCCGGCCGGCGGTAGAACGCGGTGGCCGTCTTGAGGCCGATCAGCTCGTCCGGGGAGCCGTAGCCGAGGAGCCGCGCCAGGGTCCGGTTGGCGGAGAGCACGATGCCGTCGGCGCTGCTGCGCGAGATGCCGAACACCGCGTTGTCCACGAAGCCGCGCAGGCTCGCCTCCGACCGCCGCAGCGCCTCCTCGGCCCGTTTGCGCTGGACCGCCATCGCGATCTGGGCTGACACGAACTCGAGGAGGTCCCGGTCGCGCTCCGAGTAGCGCACGCCCTCGGTGTAGGTCTGGACCACCAGCACGCCGGTCGTGGCGCCGCCCGCCACCAGCGGCACGCCCAGCCAGTCGAGCGACGGCGCGCCGATCAGCTCCACCTCGCCGCGGGCCTCCAGCTCGCGGCTGACCGCCGGGGTCGCCAGCAGCGGCTGGCCGGTGCGCAGCACGTACTCCGTCAGCCCCTTGCCGGGCGGCTTCGCCGCCGGGGTCTCGTCGAACTCGTCCACGAAGTACGGGAAGCTGATGATGCGCGTGTCGGGATCGACCAGCGCGATGTAGAAGTTGCGGGCCGGCATCAGCTCGCCCACGATCCGGTGGATCGCGCCGAACAGCTCCTGCAGGCTCAGCGCCGTGTGCGCCGCCTCGGAGATGCGGAAGATCGCGCCCTGGATCAGCTCGGCGCGCCGGCGCTCGGAGATGTCCCGGATCGCGCTGACGCGGAGCTTCCGGCCCTGGTGCGGCAGGCTGCGGCCCTGGACCTCGACGTGGAGCGTGGTGCCGTCCTTGCGCCGCGCCACGTGCTCGTAGCGCTCCGTCGACTCCGCGCTGTGCCGCTCCGAGACCAGGTCGGCGTGCTCGGGCGACACGAAGTCGAGCACCGGCCGCCCGATCATCTCCTCCCGGCGGTAGCCGAGCATCGTCGCCAGGTCCTCGTTGCAGTCGACGATCTTCCCGTCCTCGGAGATGCCGATGCCCTCGAACGCGGCCTCCGAGAGCAGCCGGAACCGCTCCTCGCTCTCGCGCAGCGCCTGCTCGGCGGCCTGGCGGGCGGTGACGTCCCGGACGATCGCCTGCACGTGCGCCTTGCCGTGCAGCGTGAGGGCGTTGAGCGAGACCTCCGCGTCGAACGGGACGCCGTTCCGACGCAGGTGCTTCCAGTAGAAGCGCTGCGGCCGGCCCTGCAGCGCGGCGAGGATGTACTCCAGCGCCTTCTCCCGGGAGTCCCGGCCGTCGGGCTGGAGCGGGGGCGAGTAGTCCATCGGCGAGTGCCCGACCATGTCGTTGCGGTCGCGCAGGCCGAACATGTCCACGCATTTGGCGTTGACGTCGATGAACAGCGCGCCGTCCATGAGGAAGATCGCCTCGTCGGCGGACTCGAACAGGGTCCGGAACCGCTCCTCGGCGGCCTGGCGCGTCTCGTCGGCGTGCTTGCGGTCCGTGACGTCGCGGGCGACGCCCTGCTCGCCCACCACGCGCCCCTCTTCGACGAGCGGGGCCGCGTGGAACTCGCCGACGACGTGGCCGCCGTCGGCGGTCCGGATCCGCAGCTCGTAGGGAGGGTGCTGCTGGCCGCGCAGGATGGCGGCGTACTTGTCGATGGCGCGCGGGAGGTCTTCGGCGTACACCAGATCCGCGAACGGCCGGCCGACCCACTGCTCGACCCTCCAGCCCGTCAACTCGGTGAACGCGGCGCTCAGGTGGTCGATCGTGCCTTCGGGGCCGCGGACCCGGTACATCACGTCCGGTACCGAGTCCCACGGCGGCCAGTCGCCGCCCGTATGCGCGGCCGCCGGCTCCCGCGGAGCCGCCCCTCGCCGGGACCGCTTCGGTGGCATCGTCCGACCCTCCCCTCGCTCCGGAGCGTCGTGCGGCCCGGCCGCGCCGCGCCTTTCGGGGAAACCCGCGCGCGCCGGCCCGCCCTCCGCCCCCACCGTACAGTCCGGGCGTCCGGGGCGCAATTCCAAAACGGGACCCCCGGCGGGGCGAATCGTTCCCCCCGGGCGGGTGCGCCACCCGCTCCCGGGCGGGGACCCGGCCCCGCAGGATTGCGGCCGCGCTGGCCGGTGCGGTCGCCGTGCCGTATGATGAACGCACCGCACCGTGCAGCCACTTCCGGAGCACTCCATGACACGCATCGGCCTCGCCGCCTGGCTGCTGGCGCTGCCCCTGGCGGCGGCCTCCGCCCAGAACGCCCACACCCGCGACGTGACGTACGGGCACGCGGACTCCCTGCGTGGCTCGCTCACCAGCCCGGCGCGCACCTGGTGGGACGTCACGTTCTACGACCTCCACGTCGCCATCCACCCGGCCGACAGCAGCATCTGGGGCTGGAACGCGATCAGCTACCGGGTGCTGCGCCCGGCGCGCGAGATGCAGATCGACCTCCAGCAGCCGCTCGAGGTCGACAGCATGGCGGCCGGCGGGCGGCGCGTCCCCTACCGCCGCGACGGCAACGCGTTCTTCGCGACGCTGCCGGCCGTGGCGCCGGTGGGCGCCGTGCGGGCCATCACCGTCTGGTACCACGGCCGCCCGCAGACGGCGGTGCGCCCGCCGTGGTCCGGCGGCTTCACCTGGACCACCGACAGCCTCGGCCATCCGTGGATCGTCACGACCGACCAGGGCATCGGCGCCAGCATCTGGTGGCCCAACAAGGACACCCAGGCGGACGAGCCCGACAGCCAGCGCATCGCGCTCACCCTGCCGGACTCGATGTTCGACGTGTCGAACGGGCGGCTGCGGAGCGTGCGGCCGAACGGCGACGGGACGACCACCTACGAGTGGTTCGCGGCGAATCCGATCAACAACTACGCGATCGCGGTGGCCGCCGGCACCTACGCGCACTTCGGCGACGTGTACGACGGCGAGCGCGGCAAGCTGACGCTCGACTACTGGCCGCTGGCCTACCACCTCGACGCCGCGCGGCGCCAGTTCGTGCAGGCGCTGTCGATGCTGAAGTGCTTCGAGCACTGGTTCGGCCCGTACCCGTGGTACGAGGACGGCTACAAGCTGATCGAGGTGCCCAACACCGGCATGGAGCACCAGAGCGCGGTGTCGTACGGCAACTGGTACGCGAACGGCTACCGGGGGCAGGACTGGTCCCGCACCGGGCTGGGGATGAAGTGGGATTTCATCATCGTGCACGAGAGCGCCCACGAGTGGTTCGGGAACAACATCACGGCGAAGGACAACGCCGACATGTGGGTGCACGAGAGCTTCGCCAACTACGCCGAGGGGCTGTACACCGAGTGCCTGATGGGGAAGGACTCGGGCGCCGTCTACATCCGCGGCAACCGCAACTGGATCCACAACGACCGCCCCATCATCCCGGCGTACGGCGTCAACGCGCAGGGCTCGGGCGACATGTACCCCAAGGGCGGCAACCTGCTGCACACGATCCGCCAGATCGTGGGCGACGACGAGAGGTGGCGCGGTATCCTGCGCGGGCTCAACCGCACGTTCTGGCACCAGACGGTGATGGGCAGCCAGGTCGAGCGCTACATCAGCGAGCAGGCGGGCCGGGACCTGGGCAAGGTGTTCGATCAGTACCTCAGGACGACGATGATCCCGGTGTTCGAGTACCGGATCGCCGGCGACACGCTCGGCTACCGCTGGACGAGCGTGGTGCCCGGCTTCGACATGCCGCTGGCCGTGACGCTCGCCGACGGGGCGTACACCGTCATCCATCCCCTGGAGGCGTGGCAAACGACGGCGCTGCACCTGTCGAGTCCGGCGGCGTTCAGGGTGGATCCGGACTGGTACGTCGTCCCGCGCGACGTGGGAACGCCGGCTCCCGCGGGCCGGTAGGCGCCGGGCCGGCGAACGTCCGGCGCGCCTCGCGCGTACTTCGGTTACCGCCGCTCGCCGGCGGCGGCACCGGCCGTGGCGGCCGGCGTCCTTCCACCATCAGGAGTGATCATGCGCAGAACGCTTCCCGCCCTCGGCCTGCTCGGCGCCGTCGCCCTGACGCCGGCCGCCGGCCTCGCCCAGGCGCATCCGACCTATCCGGAGCGGGCGATCCGGCGCGACATCCCGCTGACCGACATGATCCGCCGCGCGTTCGCGGCCGGCACCCGTGATTCGAGCGGACGTCCGGGGCCGCACTACTGGCAGCTGCGGACCGAGTACACGATCACCGCGCGGCTCGATCCCGCGACCGGCGTGGTGACGGGCCACGAGCGCGTGGTCGTGCAGAACCCGAGCGACAGCGCCATGAGCGGGATCACCCTGCGCCTCGACCAGAACCTGTTCGCTCCGGGCGAGGCGCGGGCGCAGGCCATGCCGGAGCTGTCCGAGACCGACGGGATGCGGATCACCAGCCTCAGCGTGAACGGCCAGGCGATCGATCCCAATCCGCAGCCCACGATGCGCACGGTCACCCGCGGCGGCCAGACGTTCCAGTTCATGGCGCCGCCGCCCTACGACCTGCGGCTGACGTCGGCGAGCATCCCGCTCGCCGCTCCGGTGCCGGCCCACGGCAGCTTCACGCTCGAGGCGGACTGGCACTTCACCGTGCCGAGGATCCCTCCGCGGACCCGCGGCGTGCGGATGGGCGCCTGGGGCGACTCCCTGTTCCAGGTGGCGCAGTGGTACCCGCGCGTCGCCGTGTTCGACGACCTGCGTGACGGCGGCTGGGACACCGAGCCGTACCTCGGTCCCTCGGAGTTCTACAACAACTTCGGCCGGTTCGACGTGACGCTCGACGTGCCCGCCGGCTGGCTGGTGGGTGCCACGGGCGTGCTGCAGAACCCCGCGGAGGTGCTGACCGCCGCGGCACGCGAGCGCTTGTCGCACGTGCTCGAGTCCGACTCCACGCTGAGCATCGTGGGCGCGGACGACGTGGGCCCCGGCAAGGCGACCGCCGCGGGGGACCGTCTGGTGTGGCACTTCGTGGCGGACACGGCGGGAGATTTCGCGTGGGCCACCTCGAGTCGGTACGTGTGGGACGCGACCCGGGCCACCATCCCGGGGAAGGGCCCGGTGCCGATCAACATGCTGTACGTGCCGTGGCGCGCGCAGCAGTTCGCGCAGGCGTCGACCATCGCGCGACACGCGCTCCAGTTCTACTCGGGCCTGTGGATCCCGTACGCCTTCCCGGTGCTGACACTGGCCGACGGCCCGGAGAACGGGATGGAGTACCCGATGATCATCTTCTCGGCCGCCGGCGCGTCGGACCACGAGGCGGGGCACGAGTGGTGGCCGATGACGCTCGGCACGAACGAGACGTGGTACCCGTTCATGGACGAGGGCTTCAACCAGTACATGAACATCCTGTCCGGCGCCGACCGGATGAGCCGGCCGGCGGTGCTCGACGGCATCGGGCAGTCGTACGGGATGGTGAGCGGCAACGAGCGGGAGGCGCCGCTGATGTGGGACGCGAATTACGGCGGGCCGATGTACGGCTTCCAGGGCTACGAGAAGGCGCCGATGATGCTGTCGATGCTGGGCGGCGTCGTGAGCGACACGGCCGTGCAGCGGGCGATGCGGGAGTACGCGCAGGCCTGGCGGTTCAAGCACCCCTCGCCGTGGGACTTCGCCTTCTCGATGGACCGCTCCCTGGGCCGGGACCTCGGCTGGTTCTGGTACTACTGGCTGTTCACCACCGAGGCGGTGGACGGCTCGATCGCGTCGGCGCGCATCAGCGCGGGCCGCGCGACCGTGACGGTGCGGGAGGACGGCCAGATGCCCTCGCCGGTGGTGCTGGCCGTGCACTTCGCGCCCAAGGGGCCGCGCATCCGTCCGATGAAGAACGCGCAGGTCGTGGACGACTCGACGGTCATCGTGACCTGGCCGGTGGACGTATGGTTCGGCGGCAGCCGCACGTTCGTGGCGAAACTGGACTTCGGCGCGCGGCGGATCGAGCGGATCGTGTTCGATCCCCACTGCCGCTTCCCCGACAACAACGTGGACGACAACACCTGGCCGCGTCAGCCGGCGGCGCCGCCCGCCCAGCCCGAAGGCCGCGGCGGCCGGTTCGGCGTGCCGGCGTGCCGGGGGTGACGGGCGCGGGCCGGCGCGGCCCGAGCGGCGCTCCAGCTTGACCAGTCCGTTCGCGCTCGCGGCCACCAGCCCCCTCAATCGTTGAGGGGGCTGGTGCGTTTCGGCGCTCGCGCGTACGTTCCCATCAACTGCTAAGGGGAAACGCCGTGGCCGCCGACCTCGAGCTGATGCAGGGGACGCTGGACCTGCTGGTCCTCAAGGCGCTGACGTGGGGGCCGATGCACGGCTACGCGGTCGCCCGCTGGGTACGGGACACGACGGAGGAGGACCTCCTCGTCGAGGAGGGCGCGCTCTACACGTCGCTGCACCGGATGGAGCGCCGGGGGTGGATCGCCGCCGAGTGGGGCCTCTCCGACAACAACCGCCGGGCGAAGTACTACCAGCTGACGGCCGCGGGCAGGCGCGAGCTGAAGGCGCAGGCGGCCGCGTTCTCGCGCTACGCCACCGCGATGTTCAAGGTCCTGCAGACCGCATGAGCCCGGGCCTCGATCGCTGGCCCGGCCTGAGGCGCGTGTTCCGGCTCGGCCGCGTGGCCGACGTGGAGCGCGAGGTGGAGGAGGAGCTCCATTTCCACCTCGACAGCGTCGAGCAAGACCTGGTCGAGCGCGGCCTCGAGCCGGAGGCGGCGCGGCGCGAGGCCGAGCGCCGCTTCGGCGACGTGCGCGCGGCGCGCGCGCGGCTGGTCGCGCTGGACCGGGGGCGCGTGGCCACCGAGCGGCGCGCCGACTGGTGGGGTGCCCTCCGGCAGGATCTCCGCTACGCGCTGCGGGGGCTCAGGATGAAGCCGGGCTTCACCGCGGCCGTCGTGCTCACGCTGGGCCTGGGGATCGGCGCCAACGCCACGATGTTCGGGATCGTGGACCGGCTGCTGCTCAGGCCGCCGGCGTACCTCGCGCACCCGAGCCGCGTGCACCGCGTCTGGTTCTGGCGCCGCACCTCCGAGGGCAAGGACTTCGCCGGTACCAACACGTCCTACCGCCGCTACCTCGATCTCGAGGCGATGACGACGTCGTTCGACGTCGTCGCGGCGTACGTCGATCCATCCGTGGCGGTCGGCGCCGGCGAGAGCGTGGAGGAGAGGCACATCCTCGGCGTGAGCGCCGGCTACTGGCGGCTGTTCGACATGCGGCCGGTCGTGGGGCGGTTCTTCACGTCGGAGGAGAATCGGGAGCCCACCGGCACGCCCGTCGTGGTGCTGGACTACGACTACTGGCGCTCGGCGTACGGCGGGCGCGCCGACGCCGTCGGCCGCACGCTGCGCGTCGGCCAGCGCGACTACACGATCGTCGGCGTGGCGCCCGCGGGCTTCATGGGCACGTCGATGGGGAACGCGGTGGCGATCCTCCCGATCACCGCGGCGCTGTTCGAGGCGATGGGCCAGCCCGAGATCCTGGGCAAGTATGGGTTCCAGTGGCCGGAGATCTTCGTGCGGCGGAAGGAGGACGTGGGCGTCGCGGCAGCCACGGCCGATCTCACCCTCGCGTTCCAGCGGAGCTACGCGCAGCAGCGCCTCGAGAACCCGGGCTATCCGCCGGCCGAGGAGTATCGCCCGCGGGCGGTCGTCGCCAGCGTGCTGCGGGACGCCGGGCCGGAGGAATCCAGCGAGGCCAAGGTCGCGCGCTGGCTCGTCGGCGTCGCGGCGATCGTGCTGATCATCGCCTGCGCCAACGTGGGCAACCTCCTCCTGGCCCGCGCTTTCGGCCGGCGCCGCGAGATCGCCGTGCGCCTGGCGCTCGGCATCAGCGGCACGAGGCTGATGGTCCAGCTGCTGACGGAGAGCGTGCTGCTGGCCGTGCTGGGCGGAGCCGCCGGGCTCCTGGTCGCTCAGTGGGGCGGCGGCGTGCTGCGCGGCACGCTGATCCCCAACGTGGACTGGACCAGCACCCTGGCCGATCCGCGCGTGCTCGTCTTCGGTGCCCTGGCGGCGCTGACGGCGGGCCTGCTGGCCGGACTGGCGCCGGCGTGGCAGGCGGCGCGGAGCGACGTCGCGCCCGCGCTCAAGGCTGGCGTCCGCGAGGGAACGTTCCACCGCTCGCGGACGCGCACCGCGCTCCTGATCGTGCAGGGCGCCCTGTCGGTCGTGCTGCTGGTGGGCGCGGGTCTGTTCGTCAGGAGCTTCGACAAGGTGCGCGGCGTGAGGCTCGGTTACGACGCCGACCGGCTGCTGTGGGTGAATCCGGTGATGCGCAGCGTGCAGCTGGATACGATGCCGGCGTCGCAGCTCAGGGACCGGCTCGCCGCCGCGGCGCTTCGGGTGCCCGGCGTCCAGGCCAGCGCCCGGGCCGGTAGTGTCCCGATGCAAGGGGGCTGGTGGTGGAACGTGGTGGTGCCGGGCCTCGACACGGCCTACACGAACCACATCGGCGGCGGCCAGATGCTGCTGCAGCCGGCGTCACCGGGGTACTTCCGGGCGATGGGGACGCGGCTGCTGCGCGGCCGTGGCTTCACCGAGGCGGATCAGGCCACTAGCCCGCTGGTGCTCGTTCTGAGCCGGGCCCTGGCGACCGCGCTCTGGAAGGACGCCGACCCCATCGGCCGCTGCGTGAAGATCAGCGCCGAGACGGCGCCCTGCCGCACGGTCGTGGGCGTGAGCGAGAACATCGTGCTCAACGACTTCGGGAGCGGCAGCGAGCTCAGCTACTACGTGCCGGCCGCGCAGTGGCACCCGGAGAAGGGCGGGCTGTTCGTGCGGACGCGTGGGCCGGCCGACCGTTACGCCGAGACCGTGCGCACGGCACTCCAGCGCGAAATGCCCGGCGACGCCTACGTCACGGTGCGGCCGATGGCCGACATCGTCGGGAACCGAACGCGGCAATGGGACCTGGGCGCGACGATGTTCGCCGTCTTCGGGGTCCTGGCGCTGCTCGTAGCCGCGCTCGGCCTTTACAGCGTCGTGGCGTACGGGGTGGCGCAGCGGATGCACGAGCTGGGCGTGCGCGTGGCCCTCGGCGCGGAGTCGCGCGATCTGGTGCGGCTGGTACTGGGCGAGGGGCTCCGCCTCGCGGCGATCGCGTTGACGCTGGGGCTTGCGGTGGCGCTGATCGCGGGCCGCTTCGTCTCCCCGCTCCTCTTCGAGACTTCGCCGAGGGACCCGGCCGTGCTGGCCGCCGTGGCGGCGGTGCTCCTCCTCGCCTCGCTCGCCGCCAGCGCCGTGCCCGCGCTCAGGGCCGCGCACGTGGACCCCAATCGCGCCCTCAGGGACGAGTAGCCGCCGCATCCGGCCGCGAGCCGCGTGCCGACGTGGCGCGCGCGCGTGAGGCCGCTCAGCGCCGCTCGACCTCCATCACGTACACGTTGGCCTGGCGGTCCTCCTCCGTGAAGTAGATGCGCCCGCCGCCCACCGTGACCTCGGGCCGGTACGAGGTGTGGCCCGGGTCGTCGAACCGCACCAGCAGACTGGGCGCCCCGCCCGCCACGGGCACGGACCAGATGAACGCCTCGCCGCGGGCATCGTGACTCTTGTAGTAGATGCTCCTCCCGTCGGCGCTCCAGCTGGGCACCTCGCCGACCGCGCCCACGCGCGCCGGATCCACCACCACGCGCTCGGGCCCGGAATCCACCGGGAGAACGGCGATGACCCCGCCCGCCAGGCCGTGGTTGAAGGCCAGCCAGCGGCCGTCGGGCGAGAAGTCCGGCCAGTAGCCCGAGGCGAAGCGCTCGACCGGAGCCTCCCAGCTCCCGTCGGGCCGGCGGCGCGCGATCCAGATGCCGCCGGGCGGATCGAGGTCGCCGAAGACCAGCGCCTTCCCGTCCGGACTCCAGTGCGCGACCGCTTCCTGTCGGGGAGACGACGTGACCTGCTGCACGGCCCCGCCGTCGAGCGGCAGCACGTAGATGTCGCGCGAGCCGGTACGCCAGGAGTGAAAGGCGATCTCGCGCCCGTCCGGCGAGAGCGCCGGGGCATAGTCGTCGTACGCGTCGTTGGTCAGCCGCTCGGGTGCGCCTCGGGGCAGGGCGATGCGGTACGCCTGTCCCTTGCCCGTCAGGTCGGAGTGCCAGGTCAGCCACTTGCCGTCGCGGGTGACGCAGGGCTCCTCGATGATCTGATCGCCGCTGGTGACCTGCACGGCCCCGGCCGCCGAGACCGGCGGGCGGGTCGGGAGCGGCAGGGACCAGATGTTGCTGGCCGCCACGAGCGGCGCGTACGCGAGCCGCGAGCCCTCGGCCGAGAGCGCGATCGACTGTGCGCCGAGGCCCGTCGTGAGCCGCCGCGGCGCGCCGCCGGCCCGGCCGCCGGACGTGATGCGCTGGGCGAAGATGTCGCGTGGCCCTTCCCGGTCCGAGACGAAGTACAGCCACCGGCCGTCCGGTGACCACGCCGGGCTCTGGTTGAGGCTGGTGCTGTCGGTCACGGTGGTGACGGCGCCGTCCCGGACGCGCACCACCACGATCCGGCTCGGGGACAGGTTGGCGAAGACGATCCCGGGCTCGAGATAGAAGGCGTTGCCCGAGGCGCACGCGATCAGCGCCGCGTCCGGCGACCAGCGGCACAGCGCCGGCTTGTGGAGCGTCGCTAGGAGCCGCTCGCGGCGCTGGTCGGACCACAGGAACAGCGAGTCGTCCACCACGTAGGCGATGGTCCTGCCGTCGGGCGACCACTCCGCGGACACGATCGGCCCGCCGGCCGGGGCGGGGATCTCCGGCCGCGCGTCGCCGCCCGACGACGGTGCGCTGTACACGCCTCCGCGCGCGAGGAACAGGATCCGCGACCCGTCGGCGGACCAGTACGGCTCCCACTCGATCTCGGTGCTGTCGCCGGTGAGCGGGATGGGGCGCCCGCCCGCGACCTGCCGGACGAAGATGCGGAGCGACACGGAGGTGCCGGCGGCGTACGCCACCGAGCGCCCGTCCGGCGAGAGCGCCGGCATGATCTGGAGGCCGCGGTCGTAGGTGACCTTGGTCGCGCGTCCGAAGCCGGCGACGGGCGGGCCGCCGCGCCGCATCACCGCCGTTCCCACTAGGAACCCGGCGGCGGCCAGGCCGAGCGCTCCGGCGAGGAGGAGCCAGGGACGGGTGCGGGGCCGGGCTGCCGCCCGCCGCGGCGCCGGTCCGGCCCTGCCGGCCGCTCCGAGCGCGGCGGCGAACTCGGCGGCCGTGGCGAACCGGTCGGCGGGCAGCTTCTCGAGCGCCGTGAACACGGCCTCCTCCACGTGCGCGGGCACGCGCTCCCGCCGCGACACGATCGGCCCCGGCTTCTCCGTCATCACCTTCGCCACCACCGCCTGCGCCGTCGGCCCCGTGAACGGCGGCTCCCCGAGCAGCATCTCGTACAGCACGCAGCCCAGCGCGTACACGTCCGCCTTGGGCGTGATCTCCCGCTCCCCCATCGCCTGCTCGGGACTCATGTAGTGCGGCGTCCCCAGGCTCATCCCCGTCTCGGTCATCCGCGAGCCGCCGCCGGCCGTCGAGACCGCCAGCGCGATGCCGAAGTCCGCGACCAGCGCCTGCCCCTCGTGCAGCAGGATGTTCTCGGGCTTGATGTCGCGATGCACCACGCCGTGCCGGTGCGCGTAGTCGAGCGCGCCCGCGACCTCGGTCGCGAGCCGGACCGCCTCGTCCACCGGCAGCTGCTTGTCGCGGCTCAGCCGGTCGCGCAGGCTCTCGCCCTCGACGTACGGCATCACGTAGAACACCAGGCCGTCGGCCTCCCCCGAGTCGTGCAGCGGGAGGATGTGCGGGTGCTGGAGGTTGGCGGTGGTCCGGATCTCGGCGAGGAACCGCTCGGCGCCGAGGATCGAGGCCAGGTCGGGCCGGAGCACCTTGAGCGCCACCTTGCGGTCGTGGCGGACGTCGTGGGCGAGGTAGACGGTGGCCATGCCGCCCGCGCCGAGCTGGCGCTCGATGCGGTAGCGGCCGGACAGGGCGGACTGCAGCCGAACCGTGGGGTCCGTGGTCAACCTGAGGCTCGCGGGATGGGGGAGCGCCGCAAACTTACCCGGTCGGGCGGCAATCATCCACGGCCCGGACGCCCGGCGGCCGGCCGGCCCGCCGCCGCGCCGCACGGCGCATCTGCGAGTGGAATCGCCGCTTGTGGAACCGGCGGCCGGCGTGAAAGTTCTGGCGGTGCACGACGCGTAGCCAACGGAGAGTCCCGGCATGGACACGCTCAGGGTGCTGCTGTCCCTCATCACGCGCGACAACGACTACCAGCGCGAGCAGGCATCGGTGGCGGAGGCGACCGCCCGGCGCCTGGGGATCTCACTCCAGGTGATCTTCGCCGACAACGACGCCATCGCGCAGACGCGGGCGATCCTGGCCGCGATCCACTCCCCGGAGGCGGAGCGCCCCCGCGCCGTGGTCGTGGAGCCCGTGGGCACCGAGATGCTGAGCGTGGCCGGCACGGCGGTCGAGAGCGGCGTTGGCTGGATCGTCCTGAATCGCGAGGCGGATGCCCTCGTGCCGCTGCGTCAGAAGGCGTCGGTGCCGGTCGGCAGCGTCGAGTGCGACAACGTGGAGGTCGGGCGGATCCAGGCCAGGCAGTTCGCCGCGCTGCTTCCGTCCGGCGGGACGGTTCTCTACGTCGAGGGTCCGGCGACGGAGGTCGCCAGGCAGCGCCGGGCCGGGCTCGACGAGGCGCTGCCGCCGAGCATCAAGATCCAGTCGGGCCGCGGGAAGTGGACGGAGGAGAGCGGGCAGGAGGTGCTCGCGTCGCGGATGCAGATGCAGGGGCACTCCGCGCCGAGCTGCGCGCTCATCGGCTGCCAGAACGACGCGATGGCGATGGGAGCGCGGAAGGCGGTCGAGGCGCTGCCCGCCGGACCGCAGCGCGAGCAGTGGATGAAGATCCCGCTCACCGGCGTCGACGGCGTGCCGGCCACCGGCCAGGTGTGGGTGCAGCGCGGCGCGCTCGTCGCCACGGTCGTGACGCCGGCGCTGACCGGCGTCGCGCTCGAGCTCCTCTCGCGGGCGGTCGCGAGCGGGAGCCAGGTGCCCGAGCGCACCCTGGTGGACGTGGCGTCGTATCCCACGCTCGAGGAGCTGCGGCGGAGGGCGGGGGCGCCGGCGTGATCCGTCGCGTGCCGCGCCACCTGCGTCAGGGGCGGGACTAGCGCGCGCGTGCGGCACCCGGGCGTCCGAGTGGCGGCTGGCTCGTGAGAATCGTGGGCGGACGTTTCGCCGGTCGCGACCTGGTCTCGCCGAGCGACTTCCGCGTCCGGCCCACGGCGGAGGTCGTGCGGGCGCAGCTGCTCGACGCACTCGCGGCCGACATCGGCGGCGCCCGCGTCCTCGACCTCTTCGCCGGGACGGGGGCGCTCGGGTTGGAGGCGCTGTCGCGGGGCGCGAGCCGTGTGGACTTCGTCGAGTTCCGGCCGGCGAGCCTGCACGCCCTGAAGGCCAACGTCGTGGCGCTGGGCGTCAAGCGGCAGACCCGCATCTTCAAGCGCGACGCGGTTCCATTCGCCGAGGCGCTGGCGACGGACAGCTACGAGGTCGCGTTCGCCGATCCGCCGTACGGCTCCAAGATTCTGGATCGCGTGCTCGCCGCGTGGCTGCAGCGTCGCTTCGCCAGGGTGTTGGCGGTCGAGCACGACCCCGCGCACGCGCTGCCTGCCGGAGCGCGCAGGCTCGCGTTCCCCGAGACCGCCGTCACGATCTACCGGCTGTGACGCGGGGCGGTTGACCGCGTCGCCTGGTGGTAAGTGTTGCAGCGATTGGAGTGTGTTCGTTCGCGACCCTGCCTTGTCGCGAGCATCAGCTGCGCGGCGGCAGGTGGAACCGCTGGAGCAGCGGCGGGAACCGCGGGTCGTCCCGGAGCTTGCTGAACCACGGCTCCACCCTCACCCACGGGACCCAGGCGTGGGGATGCGGATAGTCCAGCCAGCGGTACGCCTTGTCCTTGTCCCCCAACGATGCGTACACGGCCGCGAGGCAGAACGCGTCATAGGGATCGACCGGCTGGCGCTCCAGAATGGCGGCGATCCGCCGTGCCTCGTCACGGTGGCCCGCGAACGCGGCGACGTATCCCACCACCCAGAGCCATCCGGAGTCCGCCCGCACTGCCTGGCGCGCTTCCGACACGGCGTCCTCGTCGCGACCCCGCGCGAGGTCGACCTCCGCCGCGACGAGCCGCGCGACCCCGACCGTGGAGTCCAGCGCCAGCGCGTGCTCCGCTTGAGCCATCGCCTCATCGTACCGCCGCTGCCCGTAGTAGATGTGCCCCAGCCACGCGACGACCTCCGGGTTGAGCGGGTCCGCCGCCTCGGCGCGTTTGTGCTCGGCGATGGCGGAGTCCACCTGCCCGAAGAGGTACAGCTGCCAGGCATACCAGTAGTGGGCGAGGGACAGGCTGGGATTCAGCTCGATGGCGCGCCGGAACAGCGAATCGGAGGCGTCCCAGTCCCAGTACCAGTAGCCCTTGAGGAATCCCAGCGCCGCGATCGTCTCGCTCAGCGTCGAATCCAGCCGTAGCGCCCGGGCGGCCGCCTCCTGGGCCAGCGGGAACGCGTCCAATTGCGGGGCAGGACCATGCGCAGTGTTCACGTAGCCCAGCGCCAGGCCGGCGTAGGCGAGCGGATCCGCCGGGTCGTTCCCGACCGCCTCCTTGAGGTAGGCCAGGCCACGCGCGTTCTCCGCCGGGGACGCCTTCTCCAGGAGGTACATGCCGCGCAGGTACGCCTCGTACGTCTTCGGATTCACGCGCCGCGTGGTGCCCAGCCGGCGGGCCTCGGCGCTCGACAGCGACGCTCTGACCTGCCGGGCGACCGACCTCGCGACATCGCTGTGCAGCCCCAGCACGTCACGCGTGTCTCGGACATACGTCTGTCCCCAGACGTTCTGCTCGGTCGGCCGCGCGCGGATCAGCTGCACCCGCAGGCGTACACTGTCGCCGGCATGGGCGACCGAGCCTTCCACCACGGCGTCCACGTTCAGCTCACGGGCGATCTGCGGCACCGTCTTGCCGGGCCTGTAGGCGGACTGGGCGGAGGTGCGGGAGATCACGCGCAGCGCGGAGATCTGGTCCAGCTCGTCGATCAGCTGGTCGTACATCCCGAGGACGAAGTAGTCCTGCGCCGTGTCGCCTGAGAGGTTCTGGAGCGGCAGGACGGCCAGCGAGTGGATGCGCGGTCCGCCCGCCGCCGTCACGATCTTCACGGTCCCCCAGCCGATGGCGGCCACCAGCATCGCGCCAGCGGCGGTGAGGAGCGCGCGCCGTCGCCGCCGGGCGCGCTCGCGGCGCGCCTCGGCCGCGATCGACTCCGCCGTGCTGGCGCGGGTCAGGCGCTGCACGAACTCTCCGGCGGTGGCGTACCGCTGCGCCGCCTCCTTCGCCAGCGCCTGCTCCAGCGCCCGCTCCACGCCGGCCGGCGTCGTCGGCCGCAGCGCCCGCAGCTTCGGCACAGGGTCGGCGATCTGGGCCGCCAGCACGGCCTGCGGGCTCGGACCGGTGAACGGCGGAGCCCCGCCCAGCATCTCGTACAGCACGCACGCCAGGCTGTAGAGGTCGCTCCGGCCGTCCAGCGCCGGGTCGCCGGCCGCCTGCTCCGGACTCATGTACGCGGGCGTCCCCACGGCCAGGCCGGTCTCCGTGAGCTTCGCGGTGCCGGCGGTGCTGACCGCCCGCGCGATCCCGAAGTCCGCCACGACGGCGTGGCCCGCCTCGAACAGGATGTTCTCCGGCTTCACGTCCCGGTGCACGATGCCGAGAGCGTGGGCGTAGTCCAGGGCGTCGGCCACCTCACGCGTGATCCTGAGGGCGTCCTCCAGGGGCAGCTGCCGCTCGTGCTCCAGCCGCTGGCGCAGCGACTCCCCCTCGACGAAGGGCATGACGTAGTAGAGCAGCCCGTCGGCGTCGCCCGAGTCGTAGAGCGGGAGGATGTGGGGATGGCGGAACTGCGCGACCGTCGCGATCTCGCGGAGGAACCGCTGGCTCCCCAGGGCGAGCGCCAGCTCCGGATGGAGGACCTTCATGGCAACCTGGCGCCGATGCTTCAGGTCGGTGGCGAGGAACACGGTGGCGAAGCCACCTCGCCCCAGCTCGCGCTCGATGCGATACCGCCCGGCCAGCGCCTGCTGCAACCGCTCGAGGAGTTCGGGCACCCGAACCACCTCCGGCATCGATGCCGCGGGCAACAGTACGGCGCGCTTCAGGCCGAGGCAACACCACGGCAGCCGCCTGACGGGATGACGGCGGAGTTGCTAAGTTCTTATCCCGAATAGCCTGACCGGGTAGCTCAGTTGGTAGAGCAGCGGACTTTTAATCCGCAGGTCGTGGGTTCGATGCCCACCCCGGTCACTTCCAGCCACCACGAACCGCGGAAGGTGTCTGCTGCGGGCGAGCGTCGGCGACCGGCGGGCCTACTTGGGCAGCGACGGGCCCGCCGTCTGGAGCTTGAGCGCCAGGCAATCGTACAGCACGCGGCCACCCTGGTACGCGAGCGCGTTGCGCTTCATCAGCCGCCATCCGCCGTCCTGGAACGCGCCGTCGGACTCGAGTCGGTCGATGAGGCTCGGCGCCCGGTCGAGGAACTCCGCGAGGCCGGCGTTCTGCGTGAGCACCACCGGCTTCAGGCCGGGGCCGGCGATGACGGTGAACGGCTCGACGATCAGGTTGGACAGGTCGGGCGCCGCGAGCGCGGGTATGGTCTGCCGGCCCTGCAGCTGGATCATCCGGGCCCGTGCGTCGGGGCCCACCGTGTCCTTGGTCGAGCCGATCAGGTCGAGCAGGTAGTTGCGGACGTCGTTCAGGTCCCGGGCGGAGCGGAGCTTGTCCGGGTCCGCGTACGCCGTGAGCGCCTTCGCCAGCAGCGAGATCTCGCGCAGGTAGTGGTTCCGCTGGTTCGAAGGCACCAGATACATGGCGATGACCGAGATGGCCGCCCCGTCCGCCGCCCCGTAGTCGATGCCCGTCGGACTCCACCCCACGACGCAGACCAGGTCCTCCTCGAACGGCACGCGCGCGTGCGGGCACGCCCAGCCCCTGCCCAGGACGGTGCTGGAGACGCGCTCCCGCTCCATCACCAGCCCCACCACGTCGGTGCCGGGCGGCACGGACGGAATCGCCTCGAGGATGTGCGCCAGCAGGTGCAGGGCGTCGTCCCGGTTGTTGTCGGGCAGCTCGATCAGCCGGCCTTCCTGGAGGGCGTCCAGCAGGGAATCCATCGCTACTCAGCTCCGAACCGTCGCATGAACCAGGTCTTCACCACGTGGGTGAGCGCGGCGTAGGTGAGCAGGAATCCGGCGACCCAGGCCCAATACACCGATGGAAGAGCGACCAGGCCGAGTGCGGCCGCGAACGGCGAGTAGGGCAGCCAGGCGCCGATGCCCATCACGGCCAGGGTGGTCAGTGTCATCGGGAGCGATGCCCGGCTCTCGACGAACGGTATCCTCCTGGTCCTGATGATGTGGACGATCAGGGTCTGGGTCAACAGCGATTCGACGAACCATCCCGTCTGGAACAGGCTGGCGAGATGGACGCGCTCGGCGGCCCCCGTGGCCGCGCCCGTGAAGGCGCCGCACCGGAAGAAGAACCACATCAGCCCGAAGGTGGCGTAGTCGAAGATGGAGCTGATCGGGCCGATGAAGACCATGAAGCGCTTGATGTTGTCGATGTTCCAGTGGAGCGGGCGCGCGACCAGCTCCTCGTCCACGCGGTCGGCCGGGATGCCGGTCTGGGAGAAGTCGTAGAGGAGGTTGTTGGTCAGGATCTGGATCGGC
>DASPTN010000157.1:0-15893 GCA_035623395.1 Gemmatimonadales bacterium
GATCGCGCGCGCCGCGCGCGCCGGACCATCGAAGCGCAGCGGCACCACCTCCAGCCCGGCCGCCTGCGCGGTCGCGGCCAGCAGGCTCTCGGGGCGGCAACCCACGAGCACCCGGTGCCCCGCCGCCCGCTGCGCGGCGGCCAGCGCCGCGATCGAGACGGTCGAGCCCGCGCCGTCGCCTTGGTGCGTCAGGTGCAGGATGGTGAGCGAGTCCGCCCCGGCGGCGCCCCGCCGGGGATCGGCGCCGGCGGCGCGATCAGTCCACGAGGGCCGGACGGGACTCCCCACCGAACTGCAGGGTGTGAAGCCGGCGGTAGACCCCGCCGGCGGCGAGCAGCTCCTCGTGGCGCCCGCGCTCGACGATCCGGCCGTGGTCGAGCACCAGGATCTGGGTGGCGTGCTGGACCGTGGACAGGCGGTGCGCGATGACGAACACCGTGCGTCCCTCCAGCAGCCGGTCGATCGCCTCCTGCACCAGGTGCTCCGCCTCGGAGTCCAGCGCGCTGGTGGCCTCGTCGAGGATCAGGATCGGCGGGTCCCGGAGCAGGGCGCGCGCGATCGCGATCCGCTGGCGCTCGCCGCCCGAGAGCCGGGTGCCGCGCTCGCCGAGCATCGTGTCGTAGCCCTGCGGCAGCGCGGCGATGAAACCGTGGGCGTTCGCGGCGCGTGCGGCGGCCTCGATGGCCGCCGCGTCGAACCGGTCCAGCGACCCGTAGGCGATGTTCGCCTTCACGGTGTCGTTGAACAGCACCGTCTCCTGGCTCACGATCCCCATCAGGCTGCGGAGCGAGGGGAGCGTGATCTCGCGCAGGTCGCGCCCGTCCATGGTGACGGCGCCGCGGGTGGGCTCGTAGAAGCGGGGCAGCAGATCGACCAGCGTGCTCTTCCCGGCCCCGCTCGCGCCGACGATGGCGACGACGTCGCCCTTGCGCGCCTCCAGCGAGACGTCCTCCAGCACCCGCACCTGGCCGTCGTAGCTGAACGACACGCCGCGGAAGACGATCGCCTCGTCGAACGAGCGGACCTCGACGCGGCCCGAGGCCAGGGCCTCGGTCGGCGGCTCGTCCAGCACCTGGAGCACCCGTTCGCCGGAGGCGAGGGCGTTCTGGTACTGGGCCGGCCAGTTGGACAGGAACTTGAGCGGCACCAGCAGCCGCAGCGCGACGAACAGGAACATGATGAAGCTCTCGGGGTGCATCGAGGCCGCCGGTCCCGTGGCCATCCGGGCCCCGACCCACAGCAGCACCACCGTCACCAGCGCGCCGAACGTCTCGCTGATCGGGCCGCCGAGCGTGGCGAGCCGCTGCATCTTGATCACGCCGCGCGCGTAGCGGTTGGCGGCGTCGAAGAACCGCCGCCGCTCGTACGGCTCGGCGGCGTACGACTTCACCAGCCGGACGCCGGCGACCGTCTCCTGCATCAGCGCGGTGAGGTCGCCGCGGTCGTCGAGGGTCCGCAGGTAGCCGCGGTGCAGCCGCCGCACCAGCGGGCGCAGCCCGAGGATCAGGACCGGCGCCAGCACCAGCGAGAGGATGGTCAGCTGCCACGACAGCGCGATCAGCATCACCACGTACACCACCAGCGTCGCCACCGACTGCACGCAGTTCAGCGCCTCGTTGCCCACGATCGGCTTGACGGCCTCGGCGTCGGCCAGCATGCGGCTCAGCAGCTGCCCGCCCCGGGTCTGCTGGTAATAGACCAGGCCCATCCCCTGGAGGTGCGCGTACAGCCGCATCCGCATGTCCCGCACCACCTTCTCCTGCACGCTGGCCACGGTGACGCGGGAGAAGTAGACCAGCAGGTTCTTCGCGACCATGGCGACCAGGATCACCAGGATCACGTTGCGCAGTGCGGCGCCGATGTCGCCGCTCGGCAGCAGCGGCCCCACGATTCCGTGCAGGACCTGCTCCACCAGGTTCGCGCCCTCGGGCGGCAGCAGCGACGAGGAGCCGAACACGGCCCGCAGGAACGGGATGACCAGGGCGAAGGTGAAGCCGTCGAACAGCGTCCCGATGACCGTCGCGACCAGCGCGGCCACGACCAGCGCCAGGTACGGCCGGACGAACCGGAACAGCTCCGGGTAGCGTCCCACGCTAGCGGCCGGACCTCGGCTGCAGCAGCGCGACCGGCAGGATCATCTCCTCCGGCGAGGCGCCCCCGTGGAGGAACGCGCCGCGGTAGCGCGCCTGGTACTCGCGCAGCTTGGTCGGGTACACGAAGAAGCGGTCCTCGGTGGCGATGACGCAGCGCACGCCGAGACCGCGCGCGGGCAGGCCGTAGGTCAGCGGGTCCTCGACGGTGATGGCCGACGCCGGGTCCTCGGGGCGCAGGTCCTCGCCGAACTTGAAGCGCAGGTTGTTGGTGGCGTCACGCTTGGCGTACACCGTGGCCGGGCTGAGGCAGTGGATCGAGCCGTGGTCGGTGGTGAGCACCACGGGCACCCGCCGCCGCTCCGCCTCGACCAGCGCGGCCTTGAGCGGCGAGCGCTCGAACCAGGCGCAGGTCAGGGCCCGGAGCGCCGCCGCGTCGCGCGCCACCTCGTAGAGAATGGCGTTCTCGGAGCGGCCGTGGGTCAGCTGGTCCACGAAGTTGAACACCATCGCGGTGACGCCGTCCTGCGCGAGCATCGCCGGCAGGCGCCGCTGCACGTCCTCGCCCTCGCTGGTGCCGAACAGCTTCTCGTAGCGGCACGGCACCGGCCGGCCGGTCACCCGCTCGAGCTGGCGGGCCAGCAGGTCGTGCTCGTGCGCGTTGAGGCTGTCCTCCTCGTGCTCGGTCCACCACGCCGGGTGCTGGGCCGCGATGTCCCGCGGCAGCAGTCCCGCGAAGATCGCGTTGCGGCTGTACGGCGTCGCGCTCGGGAGGATGCTGAAGTAGTGGCTGGTCTCGACGTCGAACAGCGGCGTCACCTGCGGCAGCAGCGCCTCCCACTGGTCGAGCCGCAGACAGTCGACGACGACGAACAGCACCCGGCCGTGCTCGCGCAGCACCGGCAGGACCATCTCCTCGACCACGTCGGGCGAGAGGGCGGGCCGGTCCGCGTCCGGCTGCGCGATCCAGCGCGGGTAGTTCCGCACGATGAAGGACGCGAAGTCGCGCCGCAGCCCGCCCATCAGCGCCTGCAGCGCCTGGGCGAGGCCCGGCTCCGCCGCCTCCGCCAGCTTGAGGTCCCACTGCATCAGCTCCCGCCACACGTCGATCCACTCCCGCCAGCCGAGCGCGGTGCCACGGCGCGCCTCCAGCTCGCGGAACCGGGTCACGAACTCGCGCGACAGGTGCTGCTGGCGGATCCGGTCGCCCTCGAGCAGACGGGTCACGACCGAGAGGATCTGGCGCGGGTGCAGGGGTTTGACGAGGTAGTCGTCCACCGCCATGCCGATCGCCTCGCGGAGCACCGCGGGGTCCTCGGACTTCGTCACCATCACGACCGGCACCGCCGGATCGAGCTCCCGGATGGCGTGGAACAGCTCGAGTCCGCGGCGCCCCGGCATCTGCTCGTCCACCAGCACCAGGCCGTACGCCTGGCGGCGCAGCAGCTCGAGCGCGTCGTCGCCGTGGGTGGCGGCTGCGACCTCGTATCCCTGGTCGGCGAGGAACCGGCGGTGCGACTCGAGGCCCTCGATCTCGTCGTCCACCCACAGAATGCTCTTGGGGCGCGAGGCCATCGGGGCAACCTAGCCGCTCCCCGGGTCCGGCGCTACATTGCGCGCGACCACCTCCCGCCGCCGCGCCATGAGCCATCCCGCCCTCGCCGCGACCGACGACGCTTTCGCCAGGGCCCTCGCCGACACCGTGCGCGGGCCGCAGCGCGACGGCGTGTTCGCCCTGTGGCTGGTGGTGCGCGCCGCGCTGGCGGCCGCGCCGCCCGCGCCCCCGCCCGCCCGGCACGCGGACCGGCTCCGCGCCGTGGCCGCGCGGATCCGGAGCCTCAACGCCCCCGCCCCGCTGCGCCGCTCGCTGGTCGCGGCCATCGCCGACCTCGGCGCGCCGCGCGCGCCCGCGGCCGCGACGGTCCTCGCGGCGCTGGCGTCCCCCGCCGCCGAGTGCCTGGGACGCCCCGCCGCCGACGCCGTCCAGGCCGCCGCCCGCGCGGCCCGCGTGGCGGCCCGGTGAAGACCCCGCCCGACATCCCGCGGCGCTCCAACCCGGTGACCGACGTGGTCGGCCGGGTGGACGCGCGCCTCGGCGGCGCGCCCAGCGGCGACACGGTCGCGACCGGCTTCCCGAGCGTCGACCGGATCCTCGGCGGCGGCCTGCGCCAGGGCGATCTGGTCGTGCTCGGCGGCGACGTCGGCGTCGGCAAGTCGTCGTTCGCGCTGGCGATCGCGCTGCGGATCGCCGAGCGCGGCGAGACCGCCGCCGTGGTGTCCGGCGAGATGGACGAGGACCGGCTGTGGGAGCGCGCGCTCGCCATCGAGGCGCGGACCCGGCTCGACGACATCCGCCGCGGCAACCTCTCCGACGAGGCCCGCGCGGCGCTCGGCGCCGCCGCCGTGCGGCTGCGGAACCGGCCGCTCGTCTACCGCCCCATGGCGGCCCGGAGCTTCGACGAGGTGGCCGACCGGATCCGAGCGCTGCACACGCCGTTCGCCGCCGTCGACTACCTGCAGCTCATCCCGCCCGCCCGCGCCGACGTCGAGCGCGCCGAGCAGGACGCCACCGCCGTGCGCCTCCTCAAGGAGATCGCGCTCGACGCCAACGTCGCGCTGCTGCTCGTGGCGCAGCTACCGCGCCTGAACCCGAAGCGCCGCGACCCGCGCCCCGCGCTCGACGACTTCGGCGCGCTCGGCGCCGTGAAGTACCACGCCGACGTGGTGCTCGGCCTCTACCGCGAGGAGATGTACCAGCTGACGCGGGGCGTGGAGGGCGCGACCGAGCTGATCGTGGCGAAGAACCGCCACGGCCCGACCGGCTTCGTGGACCTCTACTTCTACCGGGAGTGGATGCGCTTTGAGGACATGCTCGAGCCGGACCGCTAGTAGCGCGCCGGCGGACGCGACCCTGGCGTCTGCCCCCCGCCCGCGGCCGTGTAGGACACCCGGCTCTGGGGTCCCTGGGCCTCGATCTGGATCCACATCGGAAGGCGGCCCCGCACCAGGTACAGGCTGACGTGCAGCGTGTCCGACAGGTCGCTCACGATCTGCCAGCCCATCGGCGGCAGCCGGTGCCGGTAGAACCGTGCCACCGAGTCGAGCGGCGCGGGCGCGAGCAGCACCACGTGCTGCGCCTCCGGCGTTCCGGTGGTGTCTTCCAGGATCGACTGCGCGAGATAGGGAACGTCGAACAGGTAGTTCGGCCGCTCAGCCACGGCCTTCGGCTTCGGCTTGCCGCAGGCCGCGACGGCGGCCGCCAGGATCACGGCGACGAGAAGTCCCGCGCGCATCGCGGGGAAGTATCGGAGCCGCCGACGGCGCGGTCAAGGCGTCGTTGCTGCGGATTTGGCCGCGGACTACATTAGCCGTATCCGCGGAGGCGCCCAGTGGCCGGCCACAATGTATGGAAGAAGATCAAGCGCAAGAAGGCGGTAACCGACGCCCGGCGCGGCGCCCAATTCACCAAGCTGATCAAGGAGATCACCGTCGCCGCGCGCCAGGGCGGCGGCGATCCCGCGGGCAACGCGCGGCTGCGGACCGCCATCGACGCGGCGCGCACGGCCAACATGCCCTCCGACAACATCGACCGCGCCATCAAGAAGGGCACCGGCCAGCTCGAGGGCGTGCACTACGAGGAAGTGACCTACGAGGGCTACGGCCCGGGCGGCGCGGCGATCTTCATCGAGGTCACGACCGACAACGCCAAGCGCACCGTCGCCGACATCCGGCATCTGTTCACCCGCTTCGACGGAAAGCTCGGCACCACCGGCTCGGTCGCCCACCTGTTCGAGAAGCGCGGGGAGTTCTACGTGCCGTCCGCCAAGTACGACGAGGACGCGACCATCGAGGCCGCGCTCGAGGCCGGCGCGCTCGACGTGGTGAAGGAAGGCGAGCACTTCCTGGTCACCACCCAGCCCCACGACTTCCACGCCGTCCAGGAGGCGCTCCGCAAGCACGGGATCGCGTGGGACTCGGCGGAGATCGCGATGGTCCCGCGGTCCACGGTGCGCGTCGAGGGGCGGGACGCCGAGAAGCTGGTCAAGCTCATGGGGGAACTGGAAGAGCACGACGACGTGGCCCGGGTGTCCTCCAACTTCGACGTCGACCTCGAGGCGCTGGCCGAAGTGTGATCGTGCTCGGGCTGGACCCGGGTGCCTCCGCCACGGGATACGGCGTGGTCGAGCTCGCGGCGCCCGGGGCGACCCGCCTGGTCGAGTGCGGGGTCGTCCGCACCGTCGCCTCCTCTCCGCTCGAGCAGCGCCTGTCGCAGATCTTCGACGCGGTCTCCGAGATCATCGCCCGCCACCGGCCCGACGCCATCGCGGTCGAGAGCGTGTTCGTCGCGAAGAACCCGCGCTCCGCGCTGGTGCTGGGGCACGCGCGCGGCGCCGCGCTCCTGGCGGCGGCGAAGGCCGCGGTGCCCGTGCGCGAGTACGCCCCGGCCATGGTGAAGAAGACGGTGGTCGGCGCCGGGGCCGCGACCAAGCTCCAGGTGCAGGCGATGACGGCGCGCCGGCTCCGCCTCCGGACCCCGCCGACGCCGGACGACGCCGCCGACGGCGTGGCCGTGGCCCTGACCCATTGCATGCGGGGCGCGCGGAGCTTCCGGCGCGCGGCCTCGCTCGCGCCGGGTCGGGATCCGGCGGGCGGCGCGAGGGCCGCACCGAAGCCAACAGGGCGCCGGTCCGGCGCGCTGGTCGAGTGATCGCCCTCCTCGCCGGCACCCTCGCCGTCAAGGAGGCCGACCGGGTGGTGGTGCGCACGACCGCCGGCGTCGGCTACGAGTGCTTCGTCCCCACCCGGGTCCTGGCCGAGCTGCCCAACCCCGGCCAGCCGGTCGAGCTGCACACGTCGCTCGTGGTGCGCGAGGACGGCCAGTCGCTCTACGGCTTCACCACCGCGGAGGAGCGGCGCGTGTTCCAGCGCCTGCTCCAGGCGAGCGGCATCGGCCCGCGGCTGGCCCTGGCCATGCTGTCCCAGTACTCGAGCGAGCGGCTGGTCCGCAGCATCCGCGAGCGGGACGTCGCCACCCTGGTCGCGGTGCCCGGCGTCGGCAAGAAGACCGCCGAGCGGTTGATCCTCGAGCTGGCCGACAAGACGGACGACCTGGTCGCCGAGCCGGCCGCGCCCGCGAGCTCCGCCACCGACGCGGCGACCCAGGCCCTGATCCGCCTCGGCTACACCGCGCCCGAGGCGGACGACGCGGTGCGCCGCGCGCTGGCGCAGGACGGCCGCCGCGACACCACCGCGCTGCTCAAGGCCGCGCTCGGCTTCCTCGTCGGCGGCCGGCGATGACCCCCGCGCGCTCGGAGATCACCACGCCCGACGTGCTGCCCGACGAGCGCAGCGCCGAGGCCTCGCTCCGTCCGTCGCGGCTCGACGAGTTCGTCGGCCAGGCGAAGGTGAAGGAGAATCTCCAGATCGCCATCGACGCGGCGCGCGGCCGCGGCGAGCCGCTGGACCACGCGCTGTTCTTCGGCCCACCCGGCCTCGGCAAGACCACGCTCGCGATCCTGCTCGCCAGGGAGATGGGCGTCAGCATCCGCACCTCCTCGGGCCCCGTGCTCGAGCGTCCCGGCGACCTCGTCGGCCTCCTGACCGGGCTCACCCGCGGCGACATCCTGTTCATCGACGAGATCCACCGGATGCGGCCGGCGCTCGAGGAGTTCCTCTATCCCGCGATGGAGGACTGGCGGGTCGACGTCCGGGTGGGCGACGGCCCGCACGCCGAGACGATCCCGATGGCGCTCGAGCCGTTCACGCTCATCGGGGCCACCACGCGCTACGGACTCCTCACCCCGCCGATGCGCGCCCGGTTCGGGATGGTCGAGCGGCTCAACTTCTATCCGCCGGAGGACCTGGCGCTGATCGTGAAGCGCTCGGCGGGCATCCTCGGCGTCGCCACCGACGGCGACGGCGCCGACGAGATCGCCAAGCGCAGCCGGGGCACGCCGCGCGTCGCCAACCGGCTGCTCCGGCGGGTCCGCGACTACGCCGCGGTGCGCGCCGCCGGGCGGGTCGACCGGGAGACGGCCCGCCAGGCGCTGGCCCGGCTCGACGTGGACGAGTTCGGCCTCGACGACATGGACGCGCGGCTCCTCAAGACCATCATCGAGAAGTTCGAGGGCGGCCCGGTGGGCCTGGGCACGCTCGCCGTGGCCGTCGGCGAGGACGCCGGCACGCTCGAGGAGGTCTACGAGCCGTACCTCATCCAGCAGGGCTTCCTCCAGCGCACCCCGCGCGGACGCGTCGCGACGCCCACGGCCTACCGGCATTTCGGCTTCGCCGCGCCGGAGGGGCAGAGCACGCTGTTCGGCCCGTGAGGGCAGCGGTGAGCGGCCGGCGGCGACGCTGAAGACCGCCGACTTCGACTACGAGCTGCCCCCGGAGCTGATCGCCCAAGCCCCGCTGGCCGAGCGCGACGCCAGCCGGCTCCTCGTGCTGGACCGCCGGACCGGCGCGCTGAGCCACCGCCGGTTCGCCGACCTCCCGGACCTCGTGCCCCCCGGTGACGTGGTCGTCGTCAACGACTCCCGCGTGATCCCGGCGCGGCTGCCCGCCCGCCGCAGGGGCGGCGGCGCCGCCGAGGTGCTCCTGGTCTCCCGCGGGTCGGACGGGGCGTGGCGGGCGCTGGTGCGCCCCGGGGCGCGGATCCGCGCCGGCGCCCGCCTCGCCCTCGGCGACGACGACGCGGTCGAGATCCTCGCCAGCCTCCCGGACGGCCAGCGCCGCGTGCGACTGGCGGGCCCGGGCGGCGAGGCGGCGGTCATCGCCCGGCGCGGGCAGGTCCCCCTTCCTCCTTATATCAGGCGCGCACCGGAGGACGCGGACCGGGAGCGGTACCAGACCGTCTACGCGGCCGTGCCGGGCTCCGTGGCGGCCCCGACGGCCGGCCTGCACTTCACACCGGCGACGCTGGAGCGGCTGCAGGCCGGCGGCGTGGACGTCGCCCCGCTGACCCTGCACGTGGGCCCCGGGACCTTCCGGCCGGTGGCCGCCGCCGAGGTCGAGCACCATCGTCTGGACCCCGAGGCGTACGTTCTCCCCGAGCCGACGGCGCGTGCCGTGGCCTCCGCGCGCGGCGCCGGCGGGGCCGTGTGGGCCGTGGGGACCACGGTGACCCGGGTGCTGGAAACCTGCGCCGGCGACGACGGATCGATCGGCGCGGGCGCGGGCTGGACGTCCCTGTTCCTCCGGCCCGGCCATCGGTTCCGGGTGGTGGACCGGCTGCTGACCAATTTCCACTTGCCGCGGTCGACACTCCTGATGCTGGTTTGCGCTTTCGCCGGCCGTGAACGAGTGATGGGAGCCTATGAGGAGGCGATCCGGGAGCGGTACCGGTTCTACAGCTATGGCGACGCCATGGTGATACTGTGACGAGAGAGCAGTGGTGAGGTGAGTTGCGAGACGCCGAGTCAGCCGACCACCTCATTTCTCTCAACTGAACTCCCTGAGGGCGCTTGTTCGAATTCGATCTAGAGGCCGCCGACGGTGCGGCCCGCGCGGGCACCTGGCACCTCCCCCACGGCGAGGTCCGGACCCCGTGCTTCATGCCCGTCGGCACCCAGGGCACCGTGCGCACGCTCTCTCCGGCCGACCTCGAGCGCTGCGGCGCGAGCCTGGTGCTGGCGAACACCTACCATCTCCACGTGCGCCCCGGCGAGGGCGTGGTCGCGTCGCTCGGCGGGCTGCACCGCTTCATGGGCTGGCCGCATCCCCTGCTCACCGATTCCGGCGGGTTCCAGGTCTTCTCGCTGGAGGGCCGGCGCCGGGTGGCGGAGGACGGGGTGGAGTTCCAGAGCCACATCGACGGCGCGCGCCACCACCTCTCGCCGGAACGCGCGGTCGAGATCCAGTGGGCCCTGGGCGCGGACGTGGCGATGGCGTTCGACCACGTCATCCCCGGCCCCAGCGGCCGCGAGGCGGCCGAGGACGCCTCGGCCCGGACGCTGCGCTGGCTGCGGCGGGCCGCCGCGCGGTTCGCCGAGCTCTCGCGCGAGGCCCCGGAGCGCCAGACGCTGGTGCCGATCGTGCAGGGCGGCACCTTCGTCGACCTCCGGCGTGCGGCGCTGGCCGGCGTCCTGGAGGCCGGCCCCTGGCGGGCGGTGGCCGTCGGCGGCCTGTCGGTCGGGGAGTCCAAGGCCCTGATGGACGGGGTGCTCGAGGACCTCGAACCCGTGCTCCCGCCCGCGCTCCCCCGTTATCTTATGGGGGTCGGCTTCCCCGAGGATTTCGTCGCGGCGATCGCGCGGGGGATGGACCTCGCGGACTGCGTGGCGCCGACGCGGATGGGGCGGAACGGCACCGCCTTCACCGACGACGGGCCGGTCAACATCCGCAACGCGCGCCACCGCGAGGACGCCGCGCCCCTCGATCCGGCGTGCGACTGCGAGACCTGCAGGACCTTCTCGCGGGGCTACCTCCGCCACCTGTTCGCCGCCGAAGAGCTGCTGGGGCTGAGGCTGCTGTCGTTGCACAACGTGCGGTTCCTGATCCGGCTCGCCGCGCGCGCCCGGGACGCGATCCTGGCCGGGACCTTCGAAGGGTGGAGCCGCGCGTGGCTCGCCCGCTACAGGAGCAGGGAGCAGGCGTGATCGTTCATCCGGTGTTCGCGATGCTCGCACCGTCCGGCCAGCAGGGCGGCGGCGCGATCTCGGTGTTCGTGCTCCAGATCGTCGCCTTCATCGCGATCTTCTACTTCATCCTGATCCGGCCGCAGCGGCAGCAGCAGAAGCGGCACGAGGAACTGCTCAAGCAGGTCAAGCGCGGCGACGAGGTCGTCACCTCGGGCGGCGTCGTGGGGGAGATCGTGCACGTGAAGGACGACCGGGTCACCGTGAAGAGCGGCGAGGCCAAGCTGGTGATCGAGCGCCGGGCGATCGCGCGGGTCGTGACGCAGACCGCCGACGAGGCTCCCGCGAAGTGAGCCTCCGTCAGCTGCACCTGCTCGGCTCGCCGGTCCTGCGGCAGCGCGCCCACGAGGTCGCGGGCGTGGACGAGGGCGTGCGCGCCCTGATCGCCGACCTGTACGAGACGATGCGGGCGGCGAAGGGCGTCGGGCTGGCGTCGAACCAGATCGGCGTGGCGCGCCGGGTGGCCGTCGTGTCGGTCGAGAACGAGGGCGAGTTCCCGCTGATCAATCCGGTCATCGTCGAGCGCGACGGCAAGCAGGTCGGCGAGGAAGGCTGCCTCTCGATCCCCGACATCTACGCCGACGTCGAGCGGGCCGAGCGGCTGGTGGTGGAGACGCTGGACGAGAGCGGGGCGCGCAAGCGCATCGAGGCGGCGGGGTACCTCGCCCGCGCCATCCAGCACGAGATCGATCACCTGGACGGCATCCTGTTCCTCGACCGGATCGGGCCGCTCAAGCGGCGTCGCCTCCTCGCCGACTGGAAGAAGTCCCGGCGCGGGGCGGACGGTCATCTCAAGGACGTGGTGCCGGAGGGCGCGAGCAGACTGTAGGCTACCGTGCGGGTCCTCTTCTACGGAACGCCCGATTTCGCGGTCCCTTCGCTCAGGGCACTCCTCGGCGAGGGATTCGACGTGGCCGCCGCGGTGACGCGGCCCGACAAGCCCACCGGCCGGCACCGGTCGCAGGCCCGCCCGTCGGCGATCAAGATCGCGGCCGCGGCCGAGGACGTTCCGGTGCTGCAGCCGGAGCGGCCCGGGGCGCCGGAGTTCCTGGAAGCGGCGCGGGGTCTGGCGCCCGACCTCGCCATCGTGGTCGCCTACGGCCACATCCTCCCGCAGGCGCTGCTCGACGTGCCGCGCCTCGGCTCCGTCAACGTGCACGCTTCCCTGCTGCCGGCGCTGCGCGGAGCGGCGCCCATCCAGCGCGCCATCCTCGAGGGCCGCGCGGAGACCGGCATCACGATCATGCGGATGGACGCCGGGATGGACACCGGACCGATCCTGCACCAGGTGGCGACCCCCATCGCGCCGGACGAGACCGGCGGCGAGCTGTCGGCGCGCCTCGCGGAGCTGGGGGCCGAGGCCCTGATCGAGGCGCTGACGCTGATGGAGGAGACCGGCGTCGAGCCGCGGCCCCAGGACCACGCCCGGGCCACGCTCGCGCCGAAGATCTCGCGTGAAGAGGAGCGGCTGGACTGGACCGGTCCCGCGCAGGTGGTGGCGCGGAAGATCCGCGCCTTCGACCCGAGGCCCGGGGCGTGGACGTCGTGCCGCTCGCGCGACCTGAAGCTGTTCGGCGCCGCCGTGGTGCCCGAGAGCGGGGAACCGGGGCTGGTTCTGGCGGCCGGCGACGCGCTGCACGTCGCCTGCGGGACGGACGCCGTCACGGTGACCGAGGTGCAGCCGGCGGGCCGCGCGCGCATGGCGGCGCGGGCGTTCGTGAACGGCCGCGGGGTCGCGGCCGGAGACCGGCTCTCGTGATCGGACCGCTGCCGCGCCTGCACGCCGTCACCGACGATCGCGTGGTCGCCGCCGGCGGCGTGGCCGAGCGTGCGGCGGCGCTGGCCGAGGCGGCCGGCCCCGGGCTGGCCGTCCACGTGAGGACGCGGATCCTGGCCGGCGGCGCGCTGCTCGAGCTCGCGCGCGCGGTCGGCGCGGCGCTCCGCCCGCACGGCAGCTGGCTGGTGGTGAACGGCCGCGCCGACGTGGCGCGGGCCGCCGGCGCCGCGGCCGTCCAGGTCGGACGCGGGGGACTCTCGGTGCGCGAGGTGCGCCGGGCCGCGCCCGGCCTCGCGGTGGGCCGGTCGGTGCACGACGCAGCCGAGGCTCGCGCGGCCCACGCCGACGGGGCCGATTTCCTCCTCGCCGGTCCGCTGTTCGCCACGCCCAGTCACCCGGGCGAGCCGGCGGCCGGGCCGGCCATGCTGCGGGAGGCGGCGACCACCGGGGTCCCGGTGGTCGCGATCGGCGGCCTCGTGCCCGGCAACGCCGCCGCCGCGCTGGAGGCCGGAGCCTGGGGGGTCGCCGCCGTGCGCGCCCTGTGGGACGCGCCCGATCCCGCCGCAGCGGCGCGGGCGTTCCTCTCGGTGCTGCCGGCGCCGGCGACGGTCGCCGTGGTAGTGAACGGCGAATCGCGCACCGTCGCCGCGGGTACAACGTTGCGCGGGCTGCTCGAGCAGCTGGGCCTCGACCCCCGCGCGGTGGTGGTCGAGCACAACCGCCGCATCGTCCGCCGCGACGGGCTGGAGTCCGCACGGCTCTCGGCGGGCGACGCGGTCGAGCTGGTTCACTTCGTGGGCGGCGGATGAGCCGCCCGGTGAGCGTGAGACGATGACGACGACGGTGATGGCGCCCGCGTTCCAGGACACGCCGCTGGTGGTCGGCGGCCGGAGCTTCCGGTCCCGCCTGCTGGTCGGCACCGGCAAGTACAAGGACAACGCGACGATGGTCCGCGCCATCGAGGCCTCGGGCGCCGAGGTTGTGACCGTGGCGGTGCGCCGCATCAGCCTCGACCGGACGAAGGAAGAGGGGATCCTCTACCACCTCGACCCGGCGCGCTTCTTCCTCCTCGCCAACACGGCCGGCTGCTACACGGGCGAGGACGCGGTGCGCTACGCGCGGCTGGCCCGCGAGGCGGGCTTCAACGAGTTCATCAAGCTCGAGGTGATCGGGGACCAGAAGACGCTGCTGCCGGACGTGGCCGGACTGCTCGAGGCGGCGCGCACCCTGGTGAAGGAAGGCTTCAAGGTGATGGCGTACACCAACGAGGACCTGGTGACCGCGCTCCGGCTCGAGGACGCGGGCTGCGCGGCCGTGATGCCGCTCGCCTCGCCGATCGGCTCGGGGCTCGGGCTCCTCAACCCCTACTCGATCCGCACCATCAAGTCCCGGCTGACCGTGCCCGTGATCGTGGACGCCGGGGTGGGCACGGCGTCCGACGCCTGCGTGACGATGGAGCAGGGCGTCGACGGGCTGCTGATGAACACCGCGATCGCCGAGGCGCGCGATCCCGTGGCGATGGCGCATGCGATGCGACTGGCGACGGAGGCCGGCCGCGCCGCGGTCCTGGCAGGGCGGATGCCCCGCCGGGAAGTGGCGGTCCCGTCCAGTCCCGGCACGGGGATGCTCTCGTAGCCACGCTCTTCGCGCGCTGGCGTCCGCCCGCGGCGCCGCCCGGCGCCGCGCCCCCGCCGGGTGCCGCGCCGGGGCCGCCGGGCCGCAGCCGGCCGGGGCTCGCCAAGCGCGTCGGGCTGGTCGCGGGCGGTGTCGCCGTCACCGCGCTCGCCGGCTATCTTGTGGCGGCGCTGCTGATCTTCCCGGCCCCGCTGCTGCCGAGCGAGCGGCGGGTGCCGCGGGTGATCGGTGCGCCGGAGGACGAGGCCCAGCGGGCCCTGCAGCGGCAGGGCTTCCGGCTCGAGGTGGCCGACCGCGTTCCGCACCCGACCTACGCCGCCGGGCTCGTGATCTGGCAGGATCCGTCGCCCGGTGTCGCCGCCCCGCGCGGCTCCACCGTGTCGCTGACGGTGAGCCAGGGCGCGCCGCGGCGCATCGTGCCCGACGTGCGGGGGCTGGACCCGGATCTGGCGCAGCGGCTGCTGGCGGCCGCCAGCTTCGCCGTGGGCCGGGTCGACACCGTGCCGGCCGCGCTGCCCGCGGGACTCGCCTCGGGCACGCGGCCCGCCGGGGGCGACAGCCTGGGCGCGGGCAGCGCCGTGGTGCTCCAGATCTCGAAGGGAGCCAAGTGACCGTTCGCATCGCGCCGAGCATCCTGAGCGCCGACCTCGCACACCTCATGGACGAGGTCGAGCGGGTGCTGGCCGGCGGCGCCGACCAGATCCACGTGGACGTGATGGACGGCCACTTCGTTCCCAACCTGACCTGGGGCGCGCCGATCGTGGCCGCGCTGCGGCGCTTCACCGACGCGCCGCTCGACTGCCACCTGATGGTCGAGCACCCCGAGGCCTACATCGCGCCGTTCGCCGAGGCGGGCGCGACGATCCTGACGATCCACGTGGAGGCCACCGCCCACCTCGAGCGGCACCTCGCCGAGATCCGCCGGCACGGGATGCGCCCCGGCGTCGCCCTCAACCCCGCCACGCCGCTCGGCGCGGTCGAGGAGATCGTGGACGAGCTCGACCTGCTGCTGGTGATGACGGTCAACCCGGGCTTCGGCGGGCAGCAGTTCTGGGATCCGGCGATCGACAAGGTGCGCCGGGCGCGCTCGCTCCTCGCCCAGCGCGAGAGCCGCGCCCTGCTGGAGGTGGACGGCGGCGTCGCCCGCGAGACCATTCCCCACCTCGCGGCGGCCGGCGCCGACACGTTCGTGGCGGGCAACGCGATCTTCACCGTGGCCGACGCCGCGGCCGAGGTGCGGGAGCTGCGGCGCCTCGCGGAGGCCGGCGCCAGCGGGAGGACGGTCACGAAATGAAAGCCCAGTGGATCGCGGTGGCGGTGGTCGTCCTGGTGCTCGGCGCGGGCGTCGTGCTCGGCCTCAAGCTCAAGCCCGAGATCTTCCCGGTCGAGGTCGGGTCGGCCGCACCGACGTTCGTCGCGACCGATCTCGCCACCAACCACCGGGTGACGCTGGCCGACTACAAGGGCCAGGTGGTGCTGCTCAACATCTGGGCGACCTGGTGCGAGCCTTGCAAGGTCGAGATGCCCTCGCTGGAGCAGCTCCAGAAGGACATGGGCCCCCAGGGCCTGAAGATCGTCGCGGTGAGCATCGACGAGGGCGGCCCCGACGTGGTGCGCCAGTACGCGCGCGACCTCGGCCTGACGTTCGCGATCCTCCACGACCAGTCGGGTCGCATCAAGGACATCTACCAGACCACCGGCGTGCCCGAGAGCTTCGTGATCAACCGGGAAGGCCGGATCGAGAAAAAGGTCATC
>DASPTN010000158.1:0-5059 GCA_035623395.1 Gemmatimonadales bacterium
CTCGGTGATGGAGTAGCGGAACCCGCAGCCCGCTTCTGCCCCAAGTGACGGCCGCCTGACGCCCGCGTGGCAGACTCGCTGCGAGCCCGGGAGGTGCTCGCACGATGCGCGTCACTTCATCGCTCCGTCACGTCATCGTCGTCGCCGCCTCGTGCGGCGCCGCCCTGTCTCCGCCGCGGGCAGCCGCGCAGGGCGTGTTCGGCGGCGTGCAGGGCACGGTGAGGGACTCGCTCGGCCCGGCGGCCGGCGTCCGGGTGACGCTGGCGGGGACCACCTTCACGGCCGTGACCGGCATCGCCGGCGAGTTCGCCGTGGACCACGTTCCGGCCGGGATCTACGTCGTGCGGGCGGAGCGGTCGGCGCAGGGCGGGGCGGCCGGCGAGGTGGAGGGCGTGCGCGTCGCCAGCGACGCGACCGCGACCGTCGACGTGCGGCTCGGCGAGCGGCGCGAGGCCGCGGGCGAAGCAGTGGCCGGCGACCTGCTCTCCACTCGCGCGGTGTGGAGCACGCGAGCGCTCGGCGCGCTTCCGGTCGACGATTCGCGGCAGGCGGTGGCGCTGATGCCCGGCGTCGTGGCGCGCGGCACCGATCTCGGCGTCGGCGCGGGTCCCGCGCTCGCGATCCGCGGCAGCCTCGCGGACCAGACCGCCGTGTTCGTGGACGGGGCGCCAGCGCGGTTCGAGACGCTCGGCGCGTCGGCGCTGGCGCTCCCGACGCCGGGCATCCTCGAGGCGTCGCTGCTCACCGGGGCGGCGCCCGCGTCCGTTCCCGAGGCGCGCGGCGCGGCGGTCGCCTACGTGACGCGGGCGGGCGGACCGCGGCTCGAGGCCGGCCTCACGGCCGGAACCGACGGGCCGTTCTCGAAGAGCGCGACCGTGGGGTTCGACCACTTCGAGGCGTTCGCCGGCGGCCCGGTGCCGCACGCGGAGCGCCTCACCTGGTTCGTTTCGGGAGCGCTGCTCGGCCAGTCGTCGCTGTACCGGGGCCGGGGCGCCGACACGGTGCCGACCTTCGCGCTCGCGGGCGTGGACACCGTCGTCAACTACACCTACGGCGATCCCGGCAGCCCGGGCGGCGTGGCCGCCGCGACCGCGGTGGTGCCGCGGTTCGCGCAGGTGTCCGGCAGCTGCGGGCAGCTGGGGGGCGACAGCGGGGCGGCGGCGCAGCAGATCCGGCGCAACTACGGCCTGGCCTGCCAGGGGCTCCGCCAGAGCTTCGACTGGGCGACCAGCCGGCGGGCGCAGGCCAAGCTGCTGTACAGCTACGGCGACGGCTCGAGCCTGAGCCTGTCCGGATTGGCGAGCGACTTCCAGCAGCGGGACCCGGCGGGCACGGCGCTCGCGGACAACGCGATGTTCACCGGCACGCGGGTGGCGTCGGCGCTGGCGGTGCTGACCTGGAGCCACCGGCTGCAGCAGCTGCGGAGCGGCGCCGTCAGGCTGGAAGCCGGTCTGTGGGCCGGGTCGGACCACTACCAGTCGGGGCCGCTCGACCTCTCGTCCGAGCTGGCCACCGAGGATCCGGCGCTCGGTATCGAGCTCTCGCGGCTGCGGTTCGCCGGTCTGGACGGCATCCCGCTCCCGCTGACGGACGCCGCGATCCGGCAGATGCGCACCGACGCATTCCGGCCGCCGCTGTGGGGGCGCGACGACCTCACGCCGGAGGCCCAGTTCCGCTTCAACCCCTACGGCGTGAGCAACGTCTTCCCGACCACGGGAGTGAGCGGCGAGCTGACCGTGGTGTCGGAGACGCGGCTGGGCGGGCGCGTGGGCGTGGAGTGGGACGTGAACGCGGACCTGGTGGTTCGCGGCGGCGCGGACTTCTCGCGCACCGATCTGTCGTACTACGACGCGCCGCTCGTGCCGGACGTCGACGTCAACGGGGTCCTCGCGCACCCCAGCCGGTCGGGGCTGTTCGCCGAGGCCCGCTACGACGCGGGAGCCCTCACGCTCGAGGGGGGGCTCCGCGCCGACCGCTACGCCAGCGGCTCCGACTTCCCCGTGTACCCGGGCCGGATCTTCAGCAATCCGGCCTGGACGACGGGCGACACCTCGTACGCGGCGAGGGTCGCACGGGTCTTCGCTCCCGGCCGCACGCAGACGCTGGCCACGCCGACGCTGCGCGTCGGCTTCCGGGTGGACGACCGGACCGTGGCCCGCGCGGCCCTCAGCCAGCGGGTCGAGCTGCCGCCATACGCCTGGCTGTACTCGAACGTCAACGCCGACCTCGCCGACAACGTTCAGGGAGGGCCGTTCGGGCGGGACATCAGCTACGTGAAGTCCGCGCTGATCGAGGTGGGCCTGCGGCACGTGTTCCCCTCGGGTCTCGCGCTCGACGGGTCGGCGTACGAGAAGACCCACCTCCTGCCGTACGCGCTCGCCTCCGCCAACGTCTACGACCCGTACGTCGGCGGAACCCCGGGCCAGCCGAACGAGTCCCTGACGCTGCTGACCGCCACGGCGGGCACGCGCGCGATGGGAGCGGATTTCGGCGTCGAGTGGGGCGCCGGCGGGCCGATCGGGGGCACCGCCTCGTACGCGCTCGAGCAGACGCGGCTGCCGGAGCCCGGCACCTATCCGGTCGCGTCGGGACCGATCACCGTCACCACGCAGGTCGTCGTCGGCACGCTGAGCCTGCGGGTGCCCGACGGCTGGGCCGCCGGCCCGGTGCTGGGCCCGGCGCTGAGGGGCGTCGGCGCCGTCATCGTGGGCCGCGCCACGAGCGGGGAGCCGTACACGCCGGTCACCAACGACGGCAGCGGCGTGGTGGCGCCGCCCAGCAACTTCATCCTCACCATGGCGGGTTGGGCCACCGTCGATCACCTGCCCTGGACCAGGACGCTGGACCTGCGCGTGACCAAGGCGGTGGAGGTGCGCGGCGCGCGCATCTCGGTCTACGCCGAGGCGAGGAACCTCCTGAACCTCGACAACCTGGTGGCGCTGTTCGCCGAGACCGGCCGGGACGCCAATCCGCTGTATCGCGCCAACGTTCTCGTGCCGCAGATCAGCAGCCTGGAGCAGGACGCCGGGAGTCTGTGGGTGCAGAAGCCGGTCACCGCGGGCGGGGTGACGCAGATGCTCTACGGCGTGGACCTGACCAACTGCGCAAGCTACCCGCAGGGGTTCGGCGGCAGCCGCGGCGTCGTGGACTGCGTCGCGCTGCGGCAGGTGGAGGCGCGCTGGGGCAACGGGGACGGGTTCTACGACACCAACGAGATCGCGCGCGCGCTCGGCGCCTGGTACGACTCGTTCGCGGGCGCGTGGCGGTTCCACGCGCCCGCGCGCACCGCGCGGATCGGCGTCGCGGTCGAGTTCTAGCGGCTAGTCCGCGAAGGTCGTGTCGCGGACGAAGGTGAACTGGAACTCCAGGTTGATCTCGTCCTCGATGCTGAGCAGGATCGGCACGCGAGGCTGGGTCATCCCGAAGTCCTCGAACGTCACCCGCGTCTGGGCGCTGCCCGAGAACCCGCCGTCCTTCGCCACGGCCGTCACCAGCCAGGTGGTGGACTTGGTCACGCCGTGGACGGTGAGGTCCCCGACCAGCTCGAAGGTGAAGCTGCCGGTGTCCGGCAGCGGCGTGCGCATCCTCAGGAAGTCGGTCGGCACCAGGGTCGCGGTCGGGAACCGGTCCGTCTCGAGGGTGCGATGCTGGACGTAGCGGTCCCGCATCTCGCGGTCGCTCCTCAGCGTGGTGAGGTTCACCGTGATCCTCGAGTCCTTCGCGACCGGCTTCCCGTCCGCCCCCACCACGACGGCGCCGCCGATGTCCCGCGTGGTGCCGACGGCGTCGTTGGGAAAGTCGAACGACGCCAGGCGCTCGCGCACGCGCCACCGGGCCTCGTTGCCGGCCGGCGCGAGCACCAGGCGGATGGCGCCGGCGCGCGGCGGACGCGCGGCGGGCGGCTGCGGTCGTGTCAGGGGCAGCGCGAGCAGCGCTGCCGCGGCGGCGAAACGGATCATCGGCCTCGTCCTGTAGGGTGGTGGGTCAGCTACGCGCGGCGCCCGCTTCGCGTTGGCATCCCGGGTGCCGCGCGTCTACCTTCGCTCATGGCATTCACCGGTTTCGGACTCGACGCGACCCTGCTGCGGGCGATCCGCGAGCTGGGGTTCACGCATCCTACCCCCATCCAGGCGCAGGCGATCCCCCCCGCGATGCAGGGCCGGGACGTGCTGGCGTGCGCCATGACGGGCAGCGGGAAGACCGCGGCGTTCCTGCTGCCGATCGTCCAGCACCTGCGCGCCAAGCCACGCGGGGTGACCCGGGCGCTGGTGCTGGCGCCCACCCGCGAGCTGGCCGCGCAGATCCACGCCGACCTCGAGGAGCTGGCGGTCCACACGCCGGTGACCGGCGCGCCGGTCTTCGGCGGGGTCGGCATGGAGCCGCAGGAGCACGCCTTCCGGAGCGGCGTGGACGTCATCATCGCGACGCCGGGTCGCCTGCTGGACCACTTCACCAGGCCGTACGCGAAGCTCGAGCGGCTCGAGATCCTGGTGATCGACGAGGCGGACCGGATGCTGGACATGGGCTTCCTGCCGGACATCCGGAAGGTGCTGCGCCACGTGCCGGCGAAGCGGCAGACGCTGTTCTTCAGCGCGACGATGCCGCCCGAGATCGTGCGCCTGGCCGGCGAGCTGCTGCACCGGCCGGCCACGCTCAACCTCGAGCGCAAGGCGGCGCCCGCGGTCGGCATCACGCAGGCGGTGTACCCCGTGCCACGGGAGCTGAAGTCGGCCCTGATCCTCGAGCTGGTGCGGCAGGACGTGATCCACAATGCGATCGTGTTCACCCGCACCAAGCACCGCGCCAACCGCCTGGCCGAGTACCTCACGCGCAACGGGCTCTCCAACGCGAAGATCCACGGCAACCGCAGCCAGAACCAGCGAACCGAGGCCCTGGCCGGCTTCAAGAGCGGCAAGGTCCGGGTGCTGGTGGCGACGGACATCGTCGCGCGCGGCATCGACGTCGAGGCGCTGGGCCACGTCGTCAACTTCGACGTGCCCGCTGTCCCCGACGACTACATCCACCGCGTGGGCCGCACCGCGCGGATGGAGATGAAAGG
>DASPTN010000159.1:0-13900 GCA_035623395.1 Gemmatimonadales bacterium
CCTCGGCGCGTACCACAGTCCCGCCCTGCTGCCGGGCAGCTACGATCTCCGGGCCGAGCGCCTCGGGTACCGCCCGCTCGTGGTCCACGACCTCTCGGTGAGCCCGGCCACGGTGGTCACCCTCGATCTGCGGCTCACGCCCGCCGACCCGCCGGTCGCCCAGGCCGACACGATGTCGTACGTCGAGGGGGCGCTCCACGCGTCGCTGGCCCGCGGGACGTGGGACCAGGGGGGCGAGCTGGCCGACCTGGTGGATCCGTCGGGCCGCGTCTCCTCGGTGGCCGCGCTGGCCTCGGCGAACCTGGGCGGCCTCGCGATGGAGGGTCTGCCGGACCGGCTGGGCTCGCTGGGCGTCGACGGTCTGCCGCGCACCCCGGCCTCGAGCCCGGGCGTCTCGCGCGCCGACTACTCGACGCTGGGGCTCCCGCTGGCGAGCCTGCAGCACGTGGAGCTCGCGTCGGGCACCGACGTCGAGTGGCCCGGGTTCGGCGGCGAGCTGCTCAGCGCGTTCACCGCCCGCGGGCCGCGCGCCGGTGAGGTCCGGGGCTTCGGCGACGCGGGCAGCAGCGGCTACCGCGGCGGCGTGGTGGTGGGCGGGCCGGTGGTGCGCGACACGGCCTGGGGCCTGATCGGGGTGGACGCCCGCCGGATCAAGACGCCGCTCAAGTCCCCGTGGCCCGACGACTCGGGCGCGGGCGCGGTGGTCGCCGCGGCGCCGCAGCTCGGGGCGTATCTCCAGCCGGTGAAGCAGCAGACCGACGTCGTCACCGCCTTCGGGCGGTTCGACTGGGAGATCGCGCGCGGCCAGTCGGTCGCGCTGCGGGCGGCCGTGACCAACTCGACGGCCGGCGACATCAGCCTCGGCGACGGTCGGTTCACCGGGCTCGGCACGTCGCTCGACGCGCGCGACGTCTCGGCGTCGCTGGGCTTCAACTCGCGCTTCAGCGCCAGCCTCGGCAGCGAGGTGTCGGTCTCGATCGACCGCAGCCTGCGCGACTACTCCGCGCCGGCGCTGCCGCTCACGGTGCTGCCCGCGGACGGGCTGAGCGCGGGGGCCGACGGCGCCGCGCCCGGCCGCTTCGAGCGCGACGCGACCCGCGCCTCGGCGGCGCTGCTGTACCGCGTGGGGCTCCACGCGCTCAAGATCGGCGCCGCCGCGACCTGGACGAACCACGACATCACCTACGACCCGTGGCGCAGCGGCGAGTTCGTGTTCGGGAGCACCGCCGATCTGGCCGCCGGCCGGGGCGCCTTCATGCAGTCGGTGGGCGGCGTGCCCGACGCGTCGTTCACGATCAACGCGACCAGCTTCTTCGCCCAGGACTCCTGGTCGCCGGTCGGCGGCCTCGACGTGCTGCTCGGGCTGCGCCTCGAGCGCGAGATCTGGCCCACCGGCGGCGTCACGCCCAGCCCGCTGTGGCAGCAGCTGAGCGGCCTCGCCAACCAGGGCGTCCCGTCGCTCAAGACCCAGGTGAGCCCGCGATTCGGGTTCGTCTGGTCGGCGGGCCCCCGGCGCGAGTGGCTGCTGCGCGGCGACGCCGGGATCTTCGCCGAGGGCGTAGACCCGTCCGTGCTCGCGGAGGTCCTCACCCACGACGGCACGACCCAGACCCGGCGCGGCGTGGGGGCGCTCGGCGCGTGGCCGGCGGTGCCCGACTTCGGCGCCGCGCCCATCACGGGGCCGGTGCTGTCGATGCTCAACCCGCGCTTCCAGGCGCCGCGGACCTCGCGGGCGAGCATGAGCATCGCGAAGGCGCTCACGTCGGGGACGTCGGTGCAGCTCGCGGCCCAGTACCGGCACACCGACTTCCTGCCCCGGCGCAGCGACCTCAACCTGCTGGCGGATCCCCAGTTCACGGACCAGTTCGGGCGCCCCATCTACGGGACGCTCCAGCAGTTCGGGGCGGCGCTGGTGACCGTGCCGGGGAGCGATCGCCAGTTCGACGCCTTCGACCGCGTGTGGGCCCTCGACCCGTCGGGCTTCTCCGACTACTACGGCGTGACGATCTCGGTCGAGCGCCTGCGGCCGCAGGGCCTCAGCGTGTGGGCGAGCTACACCTACTCGCACACGACCGACAACACGCCCGGCCTCGCGGGCAGCACGCCCGAGGCGCAGCTGTCGCCGTTCCCGAGCGGGCCCGGCCAGCCGGACTGGCGGGACGGGCGCTCCGACCTCGACATCCCGCACCGCGCGATGCTCGGCGCCGAGTGGTCGAACGGCGCGGTGAAGCTGGCCGGCCTGCTGCGCTACCAGTCGGGCCTGCCGTTCACGCCGGGCTTCCGCGACGGGGTGGACGCCAACGGCGACGGGGCGGCGGGCAACGATCCCGCGTTCGTGTCCGACACGGTGCAGGGCGCGGCGGCGGTGGTGGCCGCGCAGTCGTGCCTCAAGTCGCAGATCGGCTCGTTCGCCTCGCGGAATTCCTGCCGCGCGCCGGCCGTGCTGAGCGCCGACGCGCGACTGGTGGTCGGCCTGTCCGGGGTGTTCCGGGTGCCGGTCTCGCTGGTGGTGGACGGCCTCAACCTGGTGAGCTCGAACAGCGGCATCGTGGACAAGGCGCTGTACCTGGTCGATCCCACGCGCACGCTGTCGATCAACGCCGCCACCGGCGCGGTCACCGTGCCGCTGGTGGCGAATCCGAACTTCGGCAAGGTGCTGGTCCGCGACACGCCGGGCGCGACGGTGCAGGCGGGCCTGAGGTTCGAGTTCTGATGCGGCGCGCCCCGTTCCTCCGCGCGGCCGCCGTGACCGCCGCCGCGATCCTCGGCTGCACCAACAGCGGCGAGAACCGGATCACGGTGATCTCGAGCACCGGGACCGTGACCGGCGTCGTGTACCTCGACGCCAACGGATCGCGGGTGATCGACGCCGGCGACGATTCGCTGGCCAACGCCGGGGTCCGGCTGGTCCACAAGGGCGGCCAGGGCGCCGGCCTGGAGCAGAACAGCGCGGCGAACGGGTCGTTCACCTTCACCGCCGTGCCGGTGGGCGACTACTCCCTGCAGCTCGACACCACCGGCTTCGCGGACACGCTGCAGCTGGTGCGGGTGGACAGCCAGACCTTCACCGTGCAGCCGGGCGCGACCTCGCGGATCAACATCCTGGCGGGGCGGCCGCTGGTGACGGTGGCGCAGGCGCGCGCGCTGCCGGTCGGCCGCAAGGTGTTCGTGATCGGCGTCGCCCTGGCGTCCACGACCGCGTTCGCCGACACCACCACCGACATCGCCGACGTGTCCGGCGGCCTCCGGGTGGCGCGGGCCCGCACCGCGTTCGCGGCGGGCGACAGCCTCAGGCTGCTCGGCACGCTGGCCCGGCGCGACAGCGAGCCCGTGCTCAACGACCCCACCGTCTTCGCCCTCGGGACGGGTTTCTTCCCGGCGGCGGCGACGCTGACGACGGCGGTGGCGGCGACGGCGTCGGGCGGCACGCGCGACGCGCAGATGGTGATCGTGCACGGAGCCTTGATCAGCGACACGCTGCGCACGGCGACCAGCTTCCTGCTCACGGCGAGCGACGGCAGCGGCCCGCTCCAGGTGCAGCTCGACCAGACCGCGGACGTCGCGTTCCAGACCGCGAGCCTGCCCGGGAACTACGTGCCGGGCAACCGGTTCGACCTGCTGGGCGTGCTGACGCCGACCGGGACCGGGACGTGGCGGCTGAAGCCGCGCTCGGCCGCGGACCTGAACCTGATCCCGCCGACGCCGATCAGCATCCGGGCGGCGCGGGCGCTGGGCCCCGGGCAGACGGTGACCGTGATCGGCACCGCGCTCAACAGCTCCACCACGTTCTCCGACACCACGGTGAGCCTGGTCGACACCTCGGGCGCCATCCGGCTGACGCGGTTGCGGACGGCGGTGTCGGCGGGAGACTCGGTGCGCGTGCGGGCCGTGACGGCCAGCCGCAGCGGGCAGCCGACGCTGGACGGCGGCACCACCACGGCGCTCGGGCGCGGGCTGTTCCCGGCCGCGGCCGTCCTCACCAGCGCGGCGGCGGCGACGGCGGCCGGCGGGACGCGCGACGCCCAGCTCGTGCAGGTGCTCAACGCGACCGTGAACGCGACCGCCACGGTGCTGGGCAACTACCAGATGACCGTGTCCGACGGCAGCGGGAACCTCACGGTGGTCCTGGACCAGGCGGCCGGCTTCACGGTCCCGGGCATCTACGTCGTCAGCAACGTGTTCGACATCGTCGGGCTGCTCGTGCCCACGGGCACCGGCGCCTGGACGCTCAAGCCGCGGTCGCCCGCCGACCTCGTCAAGCACTAGGGGCGCCGGCCCCCCGGGAGCTCAGCCAGGCAATGGCCGCAGCGGCACGCATTGCCATCATGGGCCACGTCGGCAACGGGAACCTCGGCGACGAGGCCATCATCGCGGCGGTGATCGCCCGGCTGCGCGCGAGGGTCCCGGGCCTCGACCTGGTGGCCTTCACCTCCAACCCTCCCGACACCGCCGCGCGCCACGGACTCCCTTCCTTCCCCATTCGTCTGCGGTCCGAGCGGCTGCGCCAGGAGGCGGGCGCCGCCGGGGAGCACGGCTGGGCCGACGGCGCCGCCGAGCGCATCAGGCGCCGCCAGTGGCTCAAGCGGCTGCTGCGGCCCGCGGTCCTGGCCGCCCGCCGGGCGACCACGATCGTGCAGGAGACGCTGTTCGACGTGAGGTCGTGGCGGCGGCTCGAGGGCGTGCGGCTCATCGTGTTCGCCGGTTCCGGCCAGCTCAACGACGACATGGACGGGCCGTTCGGCTACCCGCTGGTCATCCTGCGGTGGACGGTCCTCGCGCGGCTGCGGGGCGCCGCGGTGGGCTTCGCGAGCATCGGGGCCGGCCCGCTGGCGAAGCCGCTCAGCCGGCTCTTCCTGAAGCTCGCGCTGCGCCTGACGGCCTACCGCTCGTTCCGGGACCCCAGCTCGCTGGCCATCGCGCGCCGGCTCCGCGCCCCGGAGCCGTGTCTCCTCGTCCGCGACCTCGCGCTAAGCCACCCGCGCTTCGGGCCGGAAGGGCCGCCCGCCCACGCCGGCCGGGCGCCGTGCGTCGGCATCAACCCGCTGCCGTTCCTGGGCGGCGGGAGCTGGCAGATGCAGGACTCGTCACTGTACCAGGGCTACGTGGCGGCGCACGCGGAGGCGGCGCGCGGCCTGGCCGCGCAGGGCTGGCGCGTGGTGATGTTCCCGACCCAGATCCGCATGGACCCGGAGACCATCGAGGACATCCTCGGCCGGCTGCGCGCGGCGGGGTCCGCGGAAGCGGCGAAGATCGAGAGCGCGACGGGCATCACGGACGTGGCGGGCCTGCTCGACGTCCTCGAGCAGTTCGACATGGTGATCGCCACCCGCTACCACGGGGTCCTGCTGGCGCTCGCGTCGGGGATCCCGACGGTCGCCGTGTCCTATCACCCGAAGACCCGCGACATCATGGAGCACATGGGGCTGGCGCGGTGGTGTCTCGGGCTGGAGGGGCTGAGCGGCGCGGTGCTGCTGGAGCGCGCGGTGGACATGGCGTCGCGCCTCGGGGACGTGCGAGCCACTCTCGCGGGGCAGCGCGGGCGCGACCTCGCGGACCTGCTGTCGCAGTACGACCAGCTGCTGCGTCTGTCGGGCGCGCTGGCCACCGGGGCGACGGCGTAGCCGCCGTCGGTCGGGCCGCTAGCGCGAGTTACGCGCCCGCCAGACCTCCCACGGCGGCTTGCCGGTGGCGAACAGGTCGTCCACGCGCTGCTTCTCCTTGGCCGTGTCCACGGCGAGCCAGAACCCGTCGTAGTGGTAGGCGACGAGCTGCCGGGCCGCCAGCAGCCGCTGGAACGGCTCGATCACCAGCTCCTCCCCCTCGCGCAGGTAGTCGAAGATCCCCTGCTTGAAGATGAAGAACCCGCCGTTCACCCGGACGCCCGCGTCGACGATGTCGTGGAAGCGCGTGACCCGCCCCTCGGGGTCGGTGGACACCGCGTGGTAGCTGAGGTTGGGCTTCACGCACAGGAAGCTCGCCACGACGTCGCGCTCGCGGAAATGGGTGAGCTGCAGGTCGAGCGGCGCGTCGGTGAGCCCGTCGGCGTAGTTGGCGAGGAACACCTCCTCGCCGGCGAGGTGCTTCTTCACGGCCGCGAGGCGCTGGCCGATGTTGCTGTTGAGGCCGGTGTCGACGAAGGTGATCCGCCAGTCCTCGATGTCCGACGAGAGCAGCTCCCGCCGGCGCCCGCCGTCGGCGAGGACGAAGTCGTTGGTGATGGCTTCCTCGTAGTTGAGGAAGTAGTGCTTGATCGCGTCGCCCCGGTAGCCGAGGCAGAGGACGAAGTCCCGGTGCCCGAAGTGCGCGTAGTACTTCATCAGGTGCCAGATGATCGGACGGTAGCCGATGGGCACCATGGGCTTCGGCACGTTGTCGGCGTAGTCGCGCAGCCGCATGCCGAGCCCGCCGCAGAACAGCACCACCTTCATGGCACGACCCTCGCGCGTCGCATCAGGCGCCCGCCTTCGCGGCGACCCGCCAGCGGAGGTCGCCGTCGAGGCGACCCTCGGCCTGCAGCTTCTGGATCTGCTTGATCCTGAGGTACCGCTCGCCGAGGAACTGCTCGCGGGTCAGCCCCGCCGCCTTGTACGCGGCGTGGAGCTGGCCGATGCCGCGCCGCACGGTCCACTGGGGCCGGAACTCCGGCAGGGCGCGCGCGATCTTGCCGCAGTCCACCCGGTAGGAGCGCGGGTCCGGGCCGCCGCCCTCGGCGTAACGCACCCGGCACCCGGGCACCTCGGCCTGCACCATCTCGGCGATCTCGCGGACCCGCAGGTTGTCGTCGTTACGCCCGACGTTGAACGCTTGGGCGTGCACCGCCTCCCGCGGCGCGTGGAGCACCGCCAGGAAGGCGCGGGAGATGTCCTCGATGTGCACCAGCGGCCGCCACGGCGTGCCGTCGCTCTGGATCAGCACGTCGCCCGACGTCACCGCGTGCCCCACCAGGTTGTTGACCACGATGTCCGCGCGCAGCCGGGGCGAGACGCCGTAGGCCGTCGCGTTGCGCAGGAAGGTGGGGCTGAAGTCGTCGCGGGCCAGCGGGCGCACGTCCCGCTCGGTCAGGATCTTGGACTCGCCGTAGGGGGTGATCGGGTTGAACTTCGCCTCCTCGGTCAGCATCTCGTCCCCGGCCACGCCGTACAGGCTGCAGGAGGAGGCGAACAGCCAGCGCCGCACGCCCGCCGCCCGGGCCGCCTCCGCCAGGCGCACCGAGGAGCGGTGGTTGATCTCGTAGGTGATGTCGGGGTTGAGGTTCCCCAGCGGGTCGTTGCACAGCGCCCCGAGGTGCACCACGGCGTCGAAGCCGCGGAGGTGCTCGGGCTTCACGTCCCGCAGGTCCATGCGCAGGGAGCGCACGTCGGGCACCGGCGGCCCGAAGGTGCACGCCTCGAACAGGTAGCTGTCGAGGCCCGTGACCTCGTGGCCGGCGGCCTGCAGCATCGGGACCATGGCGGACCCGATGTAGCCGTTGTGCCCGGTGACCAGGACTTTCATGAGTTCACTCCGAACGCTGGTGGCGACGCGCGGCGGCGCGTCGGGGGTGCCGCGGCTCGGCGCGGCGCGTGCCTCCGCGGGCTCCCGCGTCTCCCGCCGCGCCGGCGTCGTTGCCGGGCGCGGGCGCGAGGAGTCCGGCGCCCTGGAGCGCCGACGCCGCCCGCCGGACGAGCGGGAAGGGCATCCCCGCACGGTCGGCGATGTCGAGGAGGGTGTGGCTGCCATCAGAGTAATTCAACACCCACAGCAGCGCCATCTCGAACCCCGGCGGCGTGAGGCCGCCCGTGTTGCCGTACAGGCCGCGGCGGCCGAGCTGGGGCTCGCAGTGGGGGTTCAGGTTCACGAACGCCGCGTCGTGCTCGAGGATCTCCACGATCGCGAGCGCCTTGGCGAGCGAGTCCTCGAGCGCGTCGGGGCGCACGAAGTCCACGTCGTCCGCCGAGGTGTGGTACTCCGGGTAGCGCCCGTTCGGCGTGCGCGTGAGACAGCCGACCGCGAGGTTGAAGCCGGGCGAGCAGTACTGACGCTCGTCGTAGCCGTAGGGCACGAAGTCGAGCAGCTCGTGCGCGCCGCCGTGCCGCAGGACGTGGGCGGCCGCGCGGTCCACCGGCGTGTCGCCGCGGCGGCTGCGCTTGTAGGTCGAGGGCCCGGGGTCGCCCAGGCAGCTCAGCACCAGGCCGTGGCGGATCCGGCCGGCGGCTTCCGGGTTCCGGGCGAGCCAGGTGATGGAGCCGATCGCGCCCGGGATGAAGAGGAACCGCATGCCGTGCCGCCGGGAGACGCCGGCCAGGCGCCGCGCCAGCCACGTCGCGACCGCCACGCCGGCCAGGTTGTCGTTCGCCAGCGAGGGGTGGCAGCTGTGGCAGGAGAACAGGATCTCGTCCGCCGTCCCGCCCGGCAGGAACAGCTCGCCGTACGTGAGGTGGCCGGGCTCGAGCGACGCGTCGACGCACACCTCGTACTCGCCCTCGGGCAGCGCCTGCAGCGCGCGGTGCGCCAGGCAGAAGCCCCACGCCTCCGCGTAGTACGACGTCCGGTACGGGATCAGGTCGGGCTGGTCGGGCAGGGTGAACAGGTGGGGGCGCAGCTCGGCCAGGGTCATGCGCCGCCGCACCGGCACGCTGTAGTTGAGCACGTGGAGGTTGTGGCGGCGGAAGTCGATCACGCGCTCGCCCGACGCGTCCGCCACCCAGGCGTCGCGGATGTTCCATTCCTTCGGCACGGTCCAGTCGAACACCCGCGTGCCGGTGGGCACCTCGCGAAGCTCGAGCGGCGCCAGCGCCTGCAGCCGGCGCAGCGTGGCCCGGAGGCCGTCGCCGGTGATGCTGCGGCAGATGGGGTACAGCTCCCGCACCAGCGCGTGCATGGCGGCGCCGTCGCCGGGCTCGGGCCGGTAGGGTGCCGTCACGCCGCGCCCACCGGCACGTAGTCCGGATAGCTCGCGTCCCGCTCGTGGAGGATCGGGTCGGCGATGGGCCAGCGGATCCCGAAGGCCGGGTCGTTCCACCGCACGCCGCGGCTGGACCCCGGCTCGTAGAACTCGGACATCTGGTAGACCACGTCGCTGTCGTCGGCGAGCGTCACGAACCCGTGCGCGAATCCCTCGGGGATGTAGAGCGCCCGGCAGTTGTCGGCGGTGAGCTCCGCCGCGTAGTGCCGGGCGTGGGTGGGGGAGCCGGGCCGGAGGTCGATGATCACGTCCCAGATCGCGCCCCGGGTGCAGCGCACCAGCTTGACCTCCTGGTGGGGCGCGGCCTGCCAGTGCATCCCGCGCAGCGTGCCCCGGCGGCTGTTGCGCGACATGCTGCACTGCACCAGCCGGGCGTCGAGCCCGTGCGCCTCGAACTCGCGGCGGCACCAGGTGCGGGCGAAGAACCCGCGCGCGTCCTCCCGGCGGTCGACCTCCACGAGCCACGCCCCCGCCAGCGGCGTCGGCGTGAAGATCACGCGACGACTCGCGGCTCCGGGATCGGGATGATGAAGCGGCCGCCCCAGTCCCGGATGAAGGCGAGCTGTTTCGTGATCTCGTCCTTGAGGTTCCACGGCAGGACGAACACGTAGTCGGGCCGGGCCTCCCGCAGCCGCTCGGGCGCGTGGATCGGAATGTGGGTTCCCGGCAGGAACCTGCCCTGCTTGTACGGGCTGCGGTCCACCGTGAAATCCACGAAGTCGGTCCGGATGCCGCAGTAGTTGAGCAGCGTGTTGCCCTTGCCCGGCGCGCCGTAGCCGACCACGCGCTTCCCCTCGCGCTTCACCCGCGTCAGCAGCTCCAGCAGCTTGCGCTTGGTCTCGCGGACCTGCTCCTCGAAGGTCGCGTAGTAGGCCAGCGTGTTCACCCCCGCCTTGAGCTCGCGCTCCCGCAGCGCCAGCAGCCGCGGGGTCAGCGGGCGGCCGGACTCCTCCGCGTGGCGGGCGTAGATCCGCAGCGAGCCGCCGTGCGTCCCCAGCTCTTCGACGTCGAACAGCGTGAGACCGTGCGCGGCGAAGATGCGCTCGGACGCGTAGAGCGAGAAGTAAGAGAAGTGCTCGTGGTAGATGGTGTCGAACTGGTTCTCCGCCACCAGCCGCTCGAGGTGCGGGAACTCGATCGTGATGGTGCCGCGCGGGGCGAGCAGGATCTTCAGGCCGCCCACGAAGTCGTTGAGGTCGTGCACCTGGGCGAGCACGTTGGCGCCGAGCAGCAGGTCGGGCCGCGGACCCGCCGCGGCCATCTCCCGGGCCGTGTCGCGGCCGAAGAACCTCACCAGCGTCGGCACGCCCTTCTCCACCGCGACCTTGGCGACGTTGGCGGCGGGCTCGACGCCGAGCACCGGGATGCCGCGCGCCACGAAGTACTGGAGCAGGTAGCCGTCGTTGCTCGCGACCTCGACGACGTGGCTGGACTTGGTGAGCCCGAGCTGGCCGATCATCTGGTCCACGTAGCGCCGGCAGTGGTCCAGCCAGGAGTCGGAGTAGGAGGAGAAGTAGGCGTACTCCTCGAAGATCGCCTCGCGGCTCACGAATTCCTCGAGCTGCACGAGGAAGCACCGGTCGCAGACGTACACGTGGAGCGGGTAGAAGGGCTCCATCGCGTTCACGCGCTCCGCCGGCACGTAGCTCTCGCACAGCGGCGACATCCCCAGGTCCACGACCGTGTGGCGCAGCGGGGCGCCGCAGAAGCGGCAGGTGCCGGGCAGCGGGGAACCCTGGGCGGCGGCGGGCCAGGGCGCGCCGACGCCGGCGACGGAGGTGGCAGGCATGTCTGGTGTGTTCCTCGCCTCGCTGTGCGAGCGGCGCACAGCCTGTGCGTGTGGACCGCGCTCGATCCCCGGCCTCGGGGCCGCTGGCCCGGCGGCGAGGGATCAGTCGAGCGCGTAATGTCGGACCTCGCTGCCGTCGACACAAGGCCTCGCGGCCCTCGCCGGCGCGGCGCGTGACGTGCGACACACTGCCGCTGCGTCACCCCGCACGCGCCGGCGCGCCGGCGGGCGGAAAGCGGTGCGGCGATCAGCCGCCGGGCGTGGCGAAGCCGAAGGACGGGCTGTCGATCACCAGCACCCAGTCCCCGCTGCCGCCGCTCGGCGGCGTGAACGTCTGCGGGCTGCGGCTCGACACGGTCCCGACGAGGGTCGCCGCGCCGGTGCCCGGGTTCACCCACCACGCGGTCATCGTGGCGTCGCGCAGGCAGGCGCCGGTGACGGTGACGGCGCGGCTCGAGGGGAGGTACGCCACGATCGACGAGCTGTCGGCCGCGCAGGCGGCGGTGACGTAGCTGCTCGAGCCCTGGGTGCCGTAGCCCGACGTCAGCGTGACGTGGCCGAGGTCCGGCACCAGGCTGTACCAGTGCCGCGCGATGAACAGCTTCTCGAGATGCGTCATGTTGAGCGAGCCCTGCGCCCCGAGCTGGGCCCGCCAGTTGGTGCCGGTGCAGAAGCCCGCGGACTTGGTGGTGCCGAAGCCCCACAGGGGACAGTTGCCGAAGACGTGCCCGAACCCGCCGGTGAGGACCGTCCAGTACGACTCGGCGCGCAGCGACTGCGCGTTGGAGCCGTTCTCGTTCTCGTAGTACGCCTCGATGAGGAAGAACGGCATCACGGGCGAGACGGCGTACGCGGTCTGCGCGAAGCTGTACTCCAGGCCGTTGGTGTAGGTGGTGTTCACGTTGAGCCAGCTGGAGCCGACCCACGGCGTCACGCCCATCTCCGTCCGCTGGTTGTGCGCCGTGATCAGGTGCTGGGTGTCGTACTGGCGGATGCCGTTCACCACGTCCACCAGCTTCGGCTTGATGGAGGCCGCCGGGTCGGTGTCGCCGCCGATGACCCACATGATGTTGGGGTAGCCGCCGTAGCGCTGGCCCAGGTACTGGCCCCACCCGGTCATCTGGGCGTCGGTCGCCGCGTTGATCTCGGTGCACCACCCCTGCTCACTGCAGCCGCCGAGGTAGGTGGCGTCGAGCAGCACCAGGATCCCCTTCGCGGCGGCCGACTGGATGATGTGGTCGGCGTGGGCGAAGTACGCCTCGTTGGGCGTCACGAAGGCCTGCCCGGTGAACGGCTTGATGCCGTAGATGTCGGCCGGTGCGCTGTCGCTCAGCGCGTGCTCGATGAGGTTCACCAGGATGGCGCTGAAGCCGCGCTGCTGCCGGTCGGCCAGGTAGGTGTCCGCGGCCGTGTCGGTCAGCTGGGCGATGAGCGACCAGGCCGCGTCGCCGACCATCAGGTACGGCTGCCCGGCCTGGTCGATCGGGTACCGGCCGGTGGGGCCGAGGGCGAGCGGGTAGACGTACGTGCCGGGCGGCGTGCTGCCGACGTAGACCGTCGCCGACTGGGTCGTGGTGCCGCCCGCGCCGGTGCAGGCGAGCGTGTAGGTGGTCGTCGCCGCCGGCGTGACGGACGTCGAGCCGCTGGTGTTCTGCGAACCGCTCCAGCCGCCGCTGGCCGTGCAGCCGGCCGCGTTGGTGCTCGACCAGGTGAGGGTGCTGCTGCCGCCCGGGGTGACGAACGTCGGGTTCGCCGCCAGGGTGACGGCCGGTGGCGCCGGAGTGACGGTGACCGCCGCGCTGCCGCTCTGGCCCTCGCTGGTCGCCGTGATCGCCACCGGACCGCCGACCGCGACGCCGGTCACGACGCCGCTCCCGTTCACCGTCGCCAGCGCCGTGTTGCCGCTCGCCCAGGCGATCGTCCGGCCGGTCAGCACGTTTCCGTTCGCGTCCTTGGTGGTGGCCGTCAGCGGCACCGTCAGTCCGACGGCGACGCTCGCCGTGGCCGGGGTCACCGCGACGCTGGCCACCGGCGCGCTCACCACGGTCACGGTCGCCGAGCCGGTGCGTCCGCCCGTGGCGGCCCGGATCGTCGCGTTCCCGGTCGCCGCGCCCGTCACCACTCCCGCCGGGCTCACGGTCGCTCGGGCGGTGTTGCTGCTGGTCCAGGTGATGGTCAGGCCCACCAGCACGTTGCCGGAGGCGTCCTTGGGCGTCGCGGTGAGCTGCTCGGTCTGACCCACGGCGACGGTGGACGGGCTCGGCGTGACCGTGACGGACGAGACCCGCACCGCCGTCACGGTGACGCTCGCCGTCCCGGACTTGCCGCCGGCGGCGGCCGTGATCGTGACCGGGCCCCCGACGGCGACGCCGGTCACGACGCCGGTCGCGCTCACCGTCGCCACGGCCGTGTTGGAGCTGGTCCAGGTGACAACCTGGCCCGTCAGCACGTTGCCGCTGGCGTCCTTGGCGGTCGCCGTGAGCGTGGTGCTCTGGCCGAGCATGACACTCGCGGACGCCGGCGCCACCGTGACGGTCGCCACCGGCACGAGGGAGACCGTGATCGCGGCGCCGCCGCTCTGGCCCTCGCTGGTCGCGGTGATCGTCACGGGTCCGCCGACCGCCACGCCCGTCACGACCCCGGTCGAGCTCACGGTCGCGAGCGTCGCGTCACCGGTCGCCCAGGTGATCGTCCGGCCCGTGAGGACGTTGCCACCCGCGTCCTTGGTGACCGCGCTCAGCGCCACGGTCTGGCCGACGGCGACGGTCGCCGTGGCGGGCGAGACCGTGACGGTCGCCACCGGCACGAGCGCGACCGTGACGGCCGCGGTGCCGCTCTGCCCTTCGCTGGTGGCCGTGATGGTCACCGGGCCGCCGGCCGCCACGCCCGTCACCACGCCGGTCGAGCTCACGGTCGCGAGCGCCGTGTTGGAGCTCGCCCAGGTGATGGTCCGCCCCGTGAGCACGTTGCCGCTCGCGTCCGTCGTGGTCGCGGCCAGCGCCACGGTCTGGCCCACGTACACGCTCGCCGTGGCCGGCGAAACGGTGACGGCCGCCACGGGCACCGGCGCGGGCGTCACGGTGATCGCCGCCGTGCCGGTCTTGCCCTCGCTGGTGGCCGTGATCGTCACCGGCCCGCCGAGGGCGACGCCGGTCACCACGCCCGAC
>DASPTN010000160.1:0-15763 GCA_035623395.1 Gemmatimonadales bacterium
TGTAGAGGTCGGTGATCTGCGCGCTGGAGCCCTTCGTGCCCAGTTGGCCCAGATCGATGGCGAGTTTGTACGCCGGCTTGCGCGCGCCCGGGAGCGGCGCCGCCGAGACGATCCGCCCCGCCCTCAGGTCGAGCGCGCCGAACGCCTCGAGGCCGGTCACGCCTTCGCGAGCACGGCGGCGTGGCTGGACGAGATGCGCGGCCGGTCGACGACCGCGAGCCCGCGGTCGGCGGCCAGAGCGAGCGTGGCGTCGAAGTCCCGCGGCGTGACGTGGCCCGTGGGCTCGGCCAACAGCAGCCTTGCGCCCCCCTTCAGCGCGGCAGCGACCTCGCCGAAGAAGCGCGCCGAGTCGGGCACCTCGTGCACCATCGCGAAGGCGAGCGCGAAGTCCACGCGTCCCGCGAGGTCGGCGAGGCCCAGGCCGCCGTCCATGGCCACGCGGGTCTCGATCCGGCCTTCGAGCCCCCGCCGCACGGCCCGCCGCCGGAGCGCCGCGAGCATCTTCGGCTGCACGTCCACGGCGATCACCCGGCCGGCCGGCCCGACGAGCCGCGCCAGCTCGAGCGTGAAGAACCCCATCCCCGGGCCCGGCTCCAGCACCGTCATCCCCTCGGTGACGAACGGGGAGCAGATGGCCTTGGGATCCTGCCGGAGCTTGCGCAGCGGGCTGGCGAGAAAGTACCCGAGCCACCACGGACACACGCGGTGCGCCATTGTGACACCTCGAACTCCCGAGGAGGGACTCGAACCCCCGACCCGCCGGTTAACAGCCGGCTGCTCTACCAGCTGAGCTACTCGGGAACGCGGCGTCACGGCGCCGCGTCGTGCCTCAGCGGCGAATCGTAGACGGGGAGGGCGGGCCCGTCAACCGAGCGCCGCCTTTGGCGCCACGGACGCAAGCCTCACCTGACCAGCACCACGAGGTCGGTCCCGCGCCACACGCTGGCGCAGACATCGGCCCGCACCTCGAGGCTGTCACCAGGATCCACGGAGAGCACGCCGATGGCGTGAGGGCGTGTATCCCGATTCACGACGCGGAGCCGCACCTGCTCGGCATCGTGGAGCGTGAAGGTCGCGGGGATGGGACGCCAGCGCTCGTCCCCGGCGCGGTACTCGCGACCATCAAGCTGGAAGACGACGGTCATGGTGCGGCCACGGAGGAACAGGGCGCCAAGCGCGAAGCCGACCAGCAGCGGGAGGAACGGCAGCGCGCTCGGCGCCCAGCCCGGAAGCTTCATGTTCCCAGCGCTTCCTCAACGGCTGCGGAGATCCGCTCCACGTCGGCCTCGTCGTGCGGGACTACGCGCGCCAGGCCACCATCCGGACCCACGACGAACACACTCGCCGAGTGCGCGACCAGGACGTTGCCGGACGAGTCGCGGCTGACCCACGAAGCGACATGGAACGAGCGCTGCACGGCGGCCAGCGTGGCGGAGTCGCCCGAGAGGCCCACGAACGTGGAATCGAACTGGCGCGCGTACCGCATGGTGCCGTCCGGGCTGTCGCGTCCGGGGTCCACCGTGACGAACACGAACCGCACATGCTCGGCTCTGGGTCCGAGCCGCCGCCGCACGCTCACGAAGTTCGCCAGCGTCAGGGGACAGATGTCGGGGCAATGCGTGTACCCGAACAGGATCACCACGACGTTGCCCCGCTCCTGGGAGAGGTCGAAGATCCGCCCGTTGCTCTCCCGCAGCCTGAGCGCGGGTCCGGCGGAGCCCGCGCCGTCCGCGGCGCCGAGCGACTGCTCCAACCGGTCGTACTTCACCACTCGGGCCCGCACGAGGAGGCGCCCTGCCCGGCGGAGAATCAGGGTCAACGGGACCGTGTCCCCCGCACTCACCGACTGGCGGAGTCCCTCCAGCATGACGTGCATGCGGCCGGGGCGGAGACGCACGTCCGTGTGACGTGGCACCGGAAGCGCCGCGAGCGGCGTCATCATGCTCATGCCGCCCTGGCTCATCGTGCCGTGGATCTGCGTCTTCGCAGCCACGGGTGACTCGGCGCCGTCGAGCGTGTCGTCCACGTCGCGAGTATTGGTAATGGTGAGGTACACACCCATCGTCGCGTCGGCCGGCGACGCCGTCGCCACGGGCTCCGCGGCGATGACGCCGCTCACGACGATCCCGGCCTGGTGAAACCGATCCGCGTCCTTGGGTGCAACGTGCCGGCCGCAACCCACCGCCAGGGTGGCGGCCGTCGCGGTGGCGAGCCCGCACAGTGCGCGGTGCGCGGTCATCGGCTGGTCCCCTTGAGAAGCGGCAGGAGATCCGCCGCCGCCCACATGGTTGTCCGCGAAGCGGTTGCCGCCCGCTGCTGGGCCACCTGGTCTGTGGTCACGGCGCTCGCCTTGTTCCCCCAAGCGCTCCGCACGTAGGTGAGTACGGCCGCGACGTCGGCATCGGACAGCGGCTGACCCGTTCCGTAGGCGGGCATCGCGCTGCTGAACCGCTGCCCCTTCACCGTAATCGGACCCTGCAGGCCGTGAAGCACGATGCGAATGGGGACCGCGGCGTTCTCGGCGGCCGCCCACTCCGACCCTTCCAGCGGTGGAAACGAGCCGGACATTCCGAGTCCGGTGGCCTGATGGCACACCGCGCAGCGCTGGTAGATCTGCTGGCCGGTCACAGCGGCGGACGCCCCCACCCCGGGGGCCGGGGCGCCGGCGGCGCGCGCCGTCGCCGGCGCGTCGGCGGCCCGGCGTTTTCCGCCACCGCTGCTGGCTGCTATGACGACGCCGGCCACGGCTGCCAACCACGCGCCCTGCGCGACACCGCGACTCCCCCCGAGCCACTGGCTGCGATTCATGGAATCCTCGCTTGAGTTCGGCCGTGAAAGGACCCGTTGGCGGGCGCGCCAGACACGAGCGCCTGTCCCCGCCGGTGATTCACCGTGTGCACCGTGCCGCGTCCCGGGAGGCGACGAGCGGCAGCGGTGGCCATCAGACCACGGAGGCCTGCGAGGATGACGGGGGACCGTTCGGATAGGGAATACGATGGTCCGTGCGGAGGACGACCGGCCGAGAGCGGGGCACGAAGGTTGGTCTCGCCTGCCGCGGCGGCGCTGGTCGGATTCCCGCCGCGGTCGATGCGCGCAACGGGGAGTGGTCGGCGCAGCAGCAGGCGCCGAGGCAGCAGCAAGGCGATGGAGGTGCGCCGGGGTGATGCGGGCTCTGACGGCCGTGGGAGCCTGGAATGGGGACCGCACGTGGCGGGGCATGCCCGCACAAGCCATCCGTCTGCGTGCCGGCGTCGCGGGCCGCACGGTCCGCCGGCACGGCCGAAGCGCTGCTCGAGGGGCCGTGCATCGGGCACGCAGCGAGGCCAGCGGGATCGCCGAGGGCGAAGGCGAGCCACGCGGCCAAGAGGCCGTGTAACGCGCGGCCAAGCGGCGATCTACGCAGGGTCGATGGACCGGACCACTTCAGCGTAGTCGTGGCGACGATGTGACATTGCCGCCTCGGTGGGCGTTTCGGCGTCGGTCTCCGCGATGGCCAACCGCCGGCGGCGCCTGCAGCGCGCCGCCGTCGGTGACGTACCGGAGCATCGTCCCCAAGCTGACGACCAGCATCGCCGACACTCGCATGGATTCCCCCGGCTGAAGCGTCATGACGGTGGATTTCGCGACGTCACCGCGAAGCCGAGGCGGGGCTCACGATGTACACGTACCGCAGGGGTCCCGAGCCCGTATTCACGACATTGTGAGTCGAGTGGGGCGGGTTGTACGCCACCGCGCCCGCACGGAGGGCGATCGGAGGCTGGTCGCCGTAGCGCAGCTCGCCCACCCCGGCGAAGACGACGACGGCCTCCTCGTACGCCTCGGTGGAGTGTACTCCAACCGACTGGCCGGGCGCGAGCACGACGTACCCGGAATGCATCCCGGCCGTTGCGGGAGGTCCCTTCAGAACGTCCCTCGATCCGGTCGCAGCCAGGTCGAGGTACGCGACCGAGGGCGCCCGCGGATTCTGCCGTACCGCGGCGAGCCCATCCCCCGCCACGGGCAGCGCGGTCGCCAACAGGAGGGCACCCGCCCAGAGGAGGCGGCGGGTAGCCGGCGTCACGGCCGCGTGGATACCGGGTTGATTCACAGCCGGTGCGCGGCTCCGGCTCACCGCAGGCATCGCGTTCGCGTGTGTATGCATGGTGGTGCGGTCCTCCTTGCGGGCCCGCGCCACGCACGCAGTGAGGAACGCCTCCCCGCTGGCGTACGGCAGGCGCGAGCCCTCGGCGATCCCGGTGGACGACGACCGGCGCATGATCCCGTCCCGTCGCCGTTCTACAGCCCCGTGCGGAGCGCGGCGTACAGCGAGCGCGACCGCCCGGGCGAGACGAACCCGCCGGCCTCCAGCTCCCGGTACGCCCGGTCGAACAGGTTGCGGACGCCGACCTCCAGCCAGTCCCCCGGAGCGATGCGGATGCCGCCGGTCAGGTGGACCAGCGCGTAACCGGAGCGGACGACCCCGGGCTCGTCGAAGGGGCTGTACGGCCCCAGGGCGTCACAGCTCGCGCCGACGCGCCAGCCGCTCCCCGGCGGCTGGAGGGTCGCCGAGACCACGCCGACGTACTTGGCCGTGTTGAAGACGCGCTCGCCCGACACCGTGTCGCCGTCCGCGGTGACGAGGTGCCGGTAGCGCGCGTCGAGGAAGGTCCAGTTCGTCGTGACCTCGAGCGCCGGCACAGGGCGCACCGTGAGCCCGGCCTCGACGCCGCGGCGCCGGCTCGCGCCCCCGCTCGTGGAGGTGAGCGTGATCGGATCGAAGGTCTGCTCGTTGCTCACGTCGATCTGGAACAGCGCCACGTGCCCCTCCAGGGGGCCGCGGTCCACCTTCACCCCGGCTTCGTAGGCCCACTCGGTGATGAAGGGCAGCGTGGGGTCGGTGATGACGCCGTCGGTCTGGCGGAAGCCGCGCGAGGCGTTCGCGTACAACGCGCCGAACGACACGAGGTGATACAGCAGCCCGAGCTTCGGCACGAAGAGCCCCTTCGCGTGGCTCAGCTCGGGCTGCCCGGGCGGCAGCGACCAGCTCTCCAGTGCGTCGTAGCGCGCGCCGAGCGTGGCCCGGAGGTGCCGGGTGAAATCCAGCGACGCTTCGGCGAACACGGCGCCCGACGCCTGGCGGGCCGTGACCAGCGTCTGGGCGGAGTCCCGGTGGCGGTCGGTGGTGAACCAGTTCTGGTAGTCCGAGTGGTCCCACCGGCCCTCCACGCCCGCCGTGACCTCGCCCCGCGGCAGCAGCCAGGTGAGCGCGCTCGTCGCGCCGAATCCGTAGCGCAGGTCCTCCTCCTCCGTCTGCGAGCCGGTGCCTTCGCCGGCCCCCGGCTCCGGCGGGATCGTCAGGAACAGCTGCCACCGGCCCTGGGTCGCGTACGCGGTGCTGCGCCACAACAGCGACGGGCCGGCGATCAGGCGGTAGCTCAGCCGCTCCTGCGCCCGGCGCTTGAATCCGCCGTCGGTCGGGTTGGTCACGTTGTCGTAGGCGTGCAGCTGGAACTGGCTGTCGGTCAGGAAGCCCGGCGAGCTCCAGTTCGTCCCGTAGAGCTCGATGCCCGCGTCGAGCGTGGAGCGCCCGCCAAGCCGCTCCACGAGCCGGCCGTGCACCTGGCCGAGGTCGTAGCCGGCGTTGGGGCGCCAGCCGTCGTCGTGCACGCCGCGGATCCCCAGCACCGCGCTGGTCGCGTTGGTGTCGACCCCCAGGAGCAGCGTGCCCTCGAGGTGTCCGGCGCTGCCGGCGCTCGCGGTGAACTGCGACCCGCTCAGATGCTCGACCGTCGTGACGTTGATCACGCCCGCCATCGCGAAGTTGCCGAACAGGGCGCTGGTGGGTCCCTCCAGCACGTCGATGCGGCTCACGGCGTCCGGCATCAGGAGGTTCCAGTCGTCGTAGCCTTCGGCGTGCCCGTTCACCGGCTCGTTGATCGGCACGCCGTCCACCCACAGCGCGATGTCGGTGGAGTGGTCCGAGCTGAAGCCCCGGATCGACGCGTCGGAGGCGAAGCCCGGGCCCTGGCCCTGCTCGTGGATCTCGAGGCCGGCGGTCTGGCGCAGCAGATCGTACGCGTCCGTGGCGGGCGCGGCGCGCACCTGCGCGGGGCCGACGCGGGCCGTGCTCGACGGGTCGAAGTGCTCCGGCTCGGTCGTGGCGATCGTGACCGCGTGCAGCATCACCGGGGGCCGCGTCAGCGTGTCGGCGCGGGCCGTGTCGGGCGGGCTCGGCTGCTGGGCCGCGCCTGCCGCAGGCGTCGCGGCGAGCGCGAGCCCGAGGATGTACCAACGCATGGGTGCTCCGCGTGTGGACCGTCCGGGGACGTCCCGGCGGCCGGTGTCAGCTTCGTCCTACGGGAAAGCGATCAGCTGACCAGCGGGGAGGGCGGACCGATCGGGGGAGGCAGGAGATGGCGGCCGGGGGTGCGCGGCGCGGGCGACGACCACGCGACGACGTCGGGAACGCGCGCCGCCGCGGGAAGAGCGCCCGCGGCGCGCTGGTCCACCGGCACGGGCACGCTGGCGCACGCGGCGCAGCACGCGAGGCACGGCGCGCAGCACTGCGCATCGTGCGAGGGGCACGGCATCGGCTCGTGCTTCGCGGCCGGGCCCATCGGCATCCGGTGCGCGCCGCCGGTCGAGGCGTGCCGCGCGGCCTGCGCCATCGCGGCCGCGACGCCGGACCGCATCGCCAGCGCCCGCCCGACGAACGAGACGCCGAGCGCGAACGCGACCAGCAGCCAGAGGCCGCGGGAGAGGCGACGCCGGATGTGCACGATTGCGGAGCTAGATAGTCCCCTTTGGGGGGATTCGTCAAGCCCGCCGGGCGGGCTTCAGCTTCTCAGGCGCGCAGCGAGAAGAGGTCGATCTGCGGCGGCTCGAGCGGGAGGCTGGTGGCGTGGAGGACGGCCTCGACCCAGCCCGGCCGGTCGTTGGGATCGAGGCGGTGGACGCTCACGCGGAACTCGTCGACCAGCGCGTCGATGCCGCGGTCGATCTCGAGCTGGAAGTCCCGGCTCACGGCGCGGGTGCCGTCGAACGACGGCGGCTGCAGCACCGGGACCTTGAACAGCGCGGTGTAGGTCGTCACCCAGGCGGAGACGAGCGCGTCGAACTCGGGGCGCCGGCCGCAGCGGTGCACGAGGTACGCGTAGTTGTCCAGCACGGAGCGGTCGCAGATGACGGCGTCGTTGCGGGCGGCCGACGCCAGCTCCTCGGCGATCTGGGTGTGGAGGATCCAGGCCTGCGCCTCGAGGGTGGTGCCCTCGTTGATCGGCAGCGGACAGTTGCGGGCGACCTCCTTGACGATGTCGACGCCCATGTCCTGCCGCTTGAGCCGGGACGCGAGGTCGAAGCAGAGCGTGGTCTTGCCGACGCCGTGCGAGCCGATGAACGCGATCTTCACGGGTTACTTCCGGAAGATCGAGTAGGCGAGGAGGATCGTGTTGAGGACCGCCAGCAGCAGGCCCCAGTCCTCCTTGGTGAACGTGGCCCGGCCCATGACCAGCTGGTCGCCGGAGCGCACGCCCAGCTCGCGCAGGGTGGAGCGCGCGATGGCCGTCGGCTCGAGCGAGACGCGCACCGCCTCGCCGCCGCGGATGAGCTGCAGCTTCTCGTTGGCCTGCCGCGTCGGCCCGCCGGCGAGGGCCAGCAGGTCGAAGACGGTGAGGGTCGGATCGACGCTGTACAGGCCCGGCTTCCACACCTCGCCGAGGACCGCGACCCGGAACAGCGGCGTGAGGGTGAAGAACGGCCGCTGGAACAGCTGGCCGAGCTCCGTGTTGAGGCGCTCGCGCAGCTGGCTCACGGTGACGTCGCGGACGTTGATGGAGCCCACCAGCGGGAAGAGCAGGTTGTAGTTCTCGTCGACCGGGAACTCGCCCGACAGCTCCTCGTGCCCCCACACCTGGATCTTCACCACGTCGCCGGGCCGGATCGCGAGCGCCGACGTGACGGTGTCGACGCCGGGCGCCCGCGCGGGGATGGCGGCGGAGGGCGGCGGACCGGCGGGGGAGGGGGTCGGGTTCTGGGCTCGGGCGGCGGTGCCGGTGGCGACGATGGACAGGAGCGCGAGGGCGAAGCGGAGGCGTCGCATCGGGAGAAGCTAACGTTCGCTCACGCCGCCGGTCAACGCGGGCGGCTCGGCGCCGAGCAGCGGTTGCAGGTAGCGGCCGGTCACCGAGTCGGCGGAGCGGGCGACGTCCTCGGGCGGGCCGGCCACCACCACGCGGCCGCCGTCGGCGCCGGCGCCGGGGCCGAGGTCGATGACCCAGTCGGCGCGCTTGATCACGTCGAGGTGGTGCTCGATCACCAGCACCGTGTTGCCGGCGTCCACCAGCCGGTCCAGCACGCCGAGCAGCACGCGCACGTCGTCGAGGTGCAGGCCGGTGGTGGGCTCGTCGAGGATGTAGAGCTTGCGCCCGCGCCGCCGCCCCGCGGCCGCCAGCTCACGGGCGATCTTCAGACGCTGCGCCTCGCCGCCCGAGAGCGTGGTCGCGGGCTGGCCCAGCCGCAGGTAGCCGAGGCCCACCTCGGCGAGGTGCCACAGCGCGCGCCCGAGCCGCTCCTGGTGGCGGAACCTCCGCAGCGCCTCGTCCACCGTGAACTGGAGCACGTCGGCGATCGAGAAGCCGGCCAGCTTCACGTCGAGCACGTCCCGCCGGTACCGGGTGGCGTTGCAGGCCTCGCACGGCACGAACACGTCGGCGAGGAAGACCATCTCGACCTGCACGTGGCCGGCGCCCTCGCACACGTCGCACCGCCCGCCGCCCGAGACGTTGAACGAGAAGGTCGCGGGGCTGTAGCGGCGCTGGCGGGCGAGCGGCGCGGCCGCGAACAGCTCGCGGATCTCGTCGAACGCCTTGATGTAGGTGACGGGGTTGGAGCGCGGCGTCCGGCCGATCGGCGACTGGTCCACCAGCACGGCGCCCTCGAGGGCCTCGAGCCCGGTGATCCGGCGCACGCCGCCCACCACCTCGCCGAGGTGCTCCTTGGCGCTGTGGCGTCCCTCGAAGTGCCGCTCCAGCTGACGGAACAGGACGTCGTTCACCAGGGTGGACTTGCCGGAGCCCGACACGCCGGTCACCACGGTGAGCGTGCCGACGGGGATCGCGACCGTGAGATCGCTGAGGTTGTGCGCGGTCGCGCCCTCGACCGTGATCCAGCGCGGCCCGATGCGCCGCCGCGCGGAGGGGACGGCGATCCGCCGCTCGCCGGAGAGGTAGGCGGCGGTGAGCGTCCGCGCCTGCGCCATCTGCGCCCCGGTGCCCTCGAACACCACCGAGCCGCCGCGCTCGCCGGCGCCCGGTCCCAGCTCGACCAGCCAGTCGGCGGCCCGCATGGCGGCGGGATCGTGCTCCACGGCGAGCACGGTGTTGCCCTGGTCGGCGAGCCGGCGCAGCAGGGCGAGCAGCCGGTCGGTGTCGCGCGGGTGCAGGCCGATGGTGGGCTCGTCCAGGACGTACAGCGTCTCGGTGAGCTTGCCGCCGAGCGCGTTGGCGAGCGAGATGCGCTGCGCCTCGCCGCCCGACAGGGTGCGCGTCTGGCGGTCGAGGGTGAGGTAGCCGAGCCCGACGTCGTTCAGCACCCGCAGCCGCTGCGCCAGCTCCTCCAGCACGACGCCGGCCACCGCGCGCTCCCGGCCGCCGAGGGCGAGGGCGTCCAGCCACGCCGCGAGGCCCGCCGCGGTCATCGCGGCCGCGGCGCCGATCGGCTGGCCGCCCACCAGCACCGCCAGCGCCTCGGGGCGCAGCCGGCGCCCGCCGCAGGCCGGGCACTCGCTGGCCATCTGGTACTGCCGCAGGAACACGCGCACGTACTGCTTGTAGCGCTTGCGCTCCAGCCGCCGCAGGAAGGGGAAGATGCCGAGGTACCGCCCCTTCTTCGCGTGCAGCAGCTTCTCGCGTGCCGCGGCGGGCAGCGTGCTCCACGGCGCGTCGAAGGGGATGCCCGCGCCCTGGCAGAACTGCCTCAGCAGCCGGCGGCGCCCGTCGTAGCGCGGCTTGGTCCACGGGTCGATCGCGCCGTCGGCCAGCGACCGCCCGGGATCGGGGACGATCAGGTGCTCGTCGTACTCGAGCACGGCCCCGAAGCCGTTGCAGCCGGGGCACGCGCCGCGGGGATGGTTGAAGGAGAACAGCGCCGGCGTCAGCACCGGCGCGGCGGCCCCGCAGGCGAGGCAGCGCGGCGTGGCGCTGAAGGCCGCCGGCTCGCCGTCGGCGGGCACGGCGACCGCGGTGCCGTCCCCCTGGGTGAACGCGGTGGCGACCGAGTCGGCGAGCCGCTCCGCGTTGCCCTCGGCGGCGGCCAGGCGGTCCACGACGACGAGCACCCGCGCGGCCTTCCCGAGATCGAGGCCCGGGGGCAGCTCCTCCAGGCGCAGCAGCTCCGGGCCCGCGCCGCCCCGCGGCGCCGCGCCAGCCCGCCCGCCCGCCGCTCCCTCGACCATCACGCGCACGAAACCCATCGCGAGCAGGTTCTCGACCAGCTGCGCGTGCGTGGCGCGCACCACCGGCGGGAGGGGGAACGCGATCGCCAGCTCGCCGCCGCGCCGCACCAGGCGGTCCACCACCTCCTGGACCGTGTCGGAGCGCACCTCGCCGCCGCAGACCACGCAGCGCGCCCGGCCCACCCGCGCCCACAGGAGCCGCAGGTAGTCGTAGATCTCGGTGGCGGTGCCCACCGTGGAGCGGCTCGACGTGGTCGGGTTCTTCTGCTCGATCGCGACCGCCGGCGCGATCCCCTCGATCGCGTCGACCGCGGGCCGCGGCATGCGCTCGAGGAACTGCTTGGCGTAGGTGGACAGCGACTCGATGTAGCGGCGCTGCCCCTCGGCGTAGATGGTGTCGAAGGCGAGGGACGACTTGCCGGACCCCGAGGGGCCGGTCAGCACGATGAGGGCGCCGTGGGGCAGCTCGAGGGTGAAGCCCCGGAGGTTGTGCTGGCGGGCGCCGCGGACGACGAGCGATCTCATGGCCCGCGCGAAGGCTACAGGAATGCGCGCAGGATGGCCAGCGGGGCGGGCGGCGCATAGCTTACCGGCGACATGGCATCGCTGTTCACGCCGCGCCTGTTCCGCCGCGGCCTCGAGCTGTTCGCGCTCGCCTCCATCATCGCGCTGGTCGCGCTGCTCATCTACGGCAACAGCTGGCGGGCGTCGCTGGAGGCGGTGGAGCGCATCCGGCTGGGATGGGTGCTCGCGGCGCTGGCGCTCGCGTCGAGCGACTGGTGGGGCGGCGGGTTCCGCATCTGGCTGCTGGCGCGGTTCCTGCACCGCGACGCGCCGCTGGGCGGGATGGTGGTGGCGGGCGGGCTGAACACCTGGGGCTCGTACCTCACGCCGTCGCAGACCGGCGGCGGCCCGGTGATGATCTGGGCGATGCGGCGCTACGGCGTCCCGGTGCCCGAGGCGACCATCGCCGCCTTCATGAGCTTCGTCGGCACGGTGGTGTTCTTCGCCGTCGCGGGACCCCTGGCGATCGTGCTCGGGGCCGGCCGGTCGCTGCGGACCCACGGCGTGCCGCTGGTGCACATCTCGCTGTACTCCGTGTTCAAGGCCAGCGCCTGGGGCTTCGTGGTCGTGGGGGCGCTGCTGCTGTTCGTGATCGTCTTCCCGCGGCGCGCCCGGTCGGTGCTGCACGCGGCGATGAACTTCCTGGAGCGGCGCGGCAGCCCGCGGATCGCGAGCCGGGTGGCGGGGCTCCGGGAGGGCGTGGACCGGATGCAGGAATGCGTGATCCAGTTCCTCACGCCCGCCGGCTGGCTGGCGACGCTGGCCGGCGTGCTGACCTCGGCGCTGGCCCACGCCAACAAGCTGATGGCCGCGTGGGTCGTGCTGCGCATGCTCGGCATCGAGGCGAACCTGGTGGACGTGCTGCTGCTGCAGACCGCGATCTCGTTCCTGCTGTACTTCGCGCCCACGCCCGGCGGGGCGGGCGCGGCCGAGGCGCTGTCGGCGGCGCTGATGGGCCTGTACGTGCCGCGGGCCCTGGTGCCCGTGTACACGCTGCTGTGGCGGTCCACGGTGAGCTACGCGACCGTGATCGTCGGCTCGTTCGTGTTCTTCAAGATGCTGCACGGCCGGCTGGACGAAGCCGAGACCCCCGCGGAGCCCGTCGCCGCCTCATGACCGCCCCGTTCCACGAGGAGGAAGCGCTCGGCCGGCCGCTGGACACCGCGCTGCTGCGGCGGCTGCTGCGCTACCTGCGTCCCTACCTCTGGATCACGGTGGGCGCCATCGCCATGCTGCTCGCCGACGCGGTGCTGCAGCTCGCCGGGCCGTACCTCACCCAGGTCGCGATCGACCGGGCCATTCCGGCGAAGGACCTCCGCCTCATCCTGCTGCTCGGCCTCGCCATGGCGGGCGCGTCGGCGGCGGAGTTCGCCCTCGAGTACGGGCAGACCGTGCTCACCGCGCTCATCGGGCAGCGGGTGATGGTGGACCTGCGGCTCGAGATCTTCGCCAAGCTGCAGCGGCTGCCCATCCCGTTCTACGACCGCAATCCGGTCGGCCGGCTGATGACCCGCGTCACCAGCGACGTGGAGACGCTGAACGACCTGTTCACCGGCGGCGTGGTCGCGCTGTTCGGCGACCTGTTCACCCTGGTGGTGATCATGGTCTGGATGCTGGCGGTGGACGCGAAGCTGGCGCTGGTGTCGTTCGCGGTCATCCCGTTCGTGTTCGCGGCGGCGCGGATCTTCCAGACCACCGTGCGCCGCGCCTACCGCGACATCCGGGTGAAGCTGGCGCGCATCAACGCGTTCCTCCAGGAGCACGTCACCGGGATGCGGGTGGTGCAGCTGTTCGGCCGCGAGGCGGACGCGGCCGCGCGGTTCGAGGCCGTCAACCGGGCGCACCTCGTCGCGAACCTCGACTCCATCGTGGCGTACGCGCTGTTCTTCCCCGCGATCGAGGTGCTCACCTCCGTGGCGCTGGCCAGCATCCTCCTCTACGGGGGCGGCCGCGTGCTCGGCCACACCCTGACGGTCGGCGTGCTGGCGGCCTTCCTGCAGCTGGCGCGGCGGTTCTTCCGGCCGCTCCAGGACCTGTCCGAGAAGTACAACATCGTCCAGGCGGCGATGGCGTCGTCGGAGCGGGTGTTCCGCCTGCTCGACACCCCGGAGACGGTGCGCGACGCGGCGCGGCCCGTGACGCTGCCGCGGCCCGTCCGCGGCACGGTGGCCTTCGAGCAGGTGTGGTTCCGCTACCCGGCGGCCGACGGCAAGGAGCGCGGCGACGACGGCTGGGTGCTGCGCGACGTGTCGTTCGAGGCCCGGCCGGGCGAGACGGTGGCGATCGTGGGGCACACCGGGGCGGGGAAGACGACGATCATCAACCTGCTGCTCCGGTTCTACGACGTGGAGCGGGGCCGCATCACGATCGACGGCGTGGACATCCGCGAGCTGGCCCAGCGGGAGCTGCGCGGGCTCATCGGCCTGGTGCAGCAGGACGTGTTCCTGTTCACCGGCGACCTGGCGTCGAACATCCGGCTCGGCGCCGACGTCCCGGACGCCGGGGTCGAGGCGGCCGCCCGGCGGGTGGGCGCGCACCGGTTCATCGAGCGGCTGCCGAGCGGCTACGCGCACCGGCTGGGGGAGCGCGGGCAGAACGTGTCGGTGGGCGAGCGGCAGCTGCTGGCCTTCGCGCGGGCGCTCGCGGTGGACCCGGCGATCCTGGTCCTCGACGAGGCCACCAGCTCGGTCGACGCGGAAGCGGAGGAGCAGATCCAGGCGGCGATCGCCGAGCTGATGCAGGGCCGGACCAGCATCGTGATCGCGCACCGGCTCTCGACCGTGCAGCACGCGGACGCGATCCTGGTGCTGCATCACGGGGTGGTCCGGGAGCGCGGGAGCCACCGGGAGCTGCTCGCGGCGGGCGGCCTGTACGAGCGGCTCTACCAGCTGCAGTTGGGCGCCGGGCTGGCGGACGCCCCATTGTGATCCGCGTGCTTGCCCCGCCGTTGGGCGGCGGCTACGTTGTTCCGAATCTTCAGGATCGGGCGGCGGGAATGGCCTTTATCGAGTACGAGGGGAAGCGGTTCCATCTCCCGGCGGGCGAAGCCCTGCTGGGGGCGGATGCCGCGTGCCACCTCCGTCTCGAGCGCCCCGGCGTCGCGCCGCGCCACGCCATGCTCGCGACCGGCCCCGCCCCCGACCTCGCGGTCACGATCCGGCGGGCCGACGACGCGGCGATCGTCGAGGTGAACGGCGTGCGCCTGGGCCCGCTGGCGCAGCCGCTGCTCCATGGCGACAAGATCACCGTGGCAGGCGTGGACCTGCTGTTCGCCGACGAGCGCAAGAGCGGCAGCACCCAGTACGTCTCCGCCGTGAACCTGGCGAACCTGACGCCGCCGGCCCCGCCGCCGGGCGCCGCGGCGGCCCCGGTCGGCACCACGAACGGGCGGGTCATCTCGCTCACCGACGGGCGCGAGTACCGGGTGGAGACCGCGCTGAAGTTCGGCCGCGAGGCCGGCGCCGACGTGGTGGTGCCCGGAGGCCAGGTGTCCCGCCGCCACGCGGAGATCGTGGCCTCGCCCCGCGGCTACGTGCTCATCGACACCAGCACCAACGGCACGTTCGTCAACGGCGAGAAGGTGCAGAACCAGCGGCTGCTCGCGCGCGCGGACGTGATCAAGATCGCCGACGAGGAGTTCCGCTTCTACGCCGACATGCCGCGGCCCGCGCCGGCCCCTCCGCCGGCTCCCGCCGCGGCCCCGCAGCCGCCGGTGCCGTCGCCCGCGTTCGCGCCGCACCTCCAGTCCACCGGCTACTTCGAGACGGGCAAGCGGCCGGCCGTGCCGGCCGGAGCCGCGGCCCCCGCGCCGCCCAGCCCGGCACCGCCGCGCGCCGCCGCGCCGGCGCCATCGCCGGCCCCACCGGCCCCGCCGGCCGCACCCGCCGCTGGACGCGCGCGCGCCTCGGCGCCGGGCGGGCCGCTGGCGAAATTCCTGGTGCGCTCCGGCCAGCTCAAGGGCCAGCGGCTGTTCGTGAAGGTCCCGATCGTGAACATCGGCCGGGCCGACTACAACGACATGCAGATTCCCGACGACTCGGTGTCCTCGCAGCACGCCAAGCTCACGCGCCGCGAGGGCGTCTGGGTCCTCACCGACCTGGGGTCCACCAACGGAACGCTGGTGGACGGGGAGAAAATCGAGGGCGACATCCCGCTCGCGCCGGGGGCGTTCGTGCGGTTCGGCGACGTGCAGCTGATCTTCGAGCCGACGGACGACGATGCGGACATCAACGCGCCGAAGGCCACGCGGACGATGTCGGCCGTGCAGTTGCAGGACCTGAAGAAGCCGTCGGGTCCGTCCCGATAACCCACCACCAGCACGCCGGGCACCGCTTGCACATCACCTGCGCTGCGCGGACCGACGTCGGACTGATCCGGTCCGGGAACGAAGACAACTACCTGATGGTCCCCGAGCGGGGGATCTTCATCGTCGCCGACGGGATGGGCGGGCACGCGGCGGGCGAGGTGGCGAGCGAGATGGCGGTGCGCATCGTCGCCCAGGACCTCGGCAGCTTCCGCGGGCTGACGCCCGACGACGCCGCCTCGCGGATGATCCAGGCGATCCGCGACGCCAACGCCGCCATCTACGAGCGGACGCTGAGCGAGCACGACAAGCGCGGGATGGGCACCACCTGCACCGTGCTGGTGCTGCACGCCAACCGCTACCTGCTCGGCCAGGTGGGCGACAGCCGCGGCTACCTGATGCGCGAGGGCGTGTTCCACCAGCTCACCAAGGACCACTCCTACGTGCAGGAGCAGGTGGACGCCGGG
>DASPTN010000161.1:0-23494 GCA_035623395.1 Gemmatimonadales bacterium
CCGATGAAGACCATGAAGCGCTTGATGTTGTCGATGTTCCAGTGGAGCGGGCGCGCGACCAGCTCCTCGTCCACGCGGTCGGCCGGGATGCCGGTCTGGGAGAAGTCGTAGAGGAGGTTGTTGGTCAGGATCTGGATCGGCTGCATCGGGAGGAAGGGCAGCAGGTAGCTCGCGCCGACCACGCTGAACATGTTGCCGAAGTTCGAGCTCGCGCCCATGCGGATGTACTTGGTGATGTTGGCGAAGACCTTGCGGCCCTCGACGATCCCCTCCTCCAGCACCAGCAGGCTCTTCTCCAGCAGCACGATGTCGGCCGACTCCTTGGCGACGTCCACGGCCGAGTCCACGGAGATGCCCACGTCGGCGGCCTTGAGCGCCGGCGCGTCGTTGATGCCGTCGCCCATGAACCCCACGACGTGGCTGCTGCGCTGGAGCGCCTGGACGATCTGCTCCTTCTGCACCGGGGACAGCTTCACGAACACGTCCGCGTCCTGGGCGACCGTGACCAGCTCCTCCGGTCCGAGCTGCGCCAGCTCGGTGCCGGTCACGATCCTCGTCACCGGCAGCCCGACGTCCTGGCACACCTTCCGGGTCACCAGCGCGTTGTCGCCGGTCAGGACCTTGAGCTTCACGCCGGCGGCCGTGAGCAGCTTGAGCGCGGACGGCGCCGAGTCCTTGGGCGGGTCGAAGAAGGCGATGTACCCGAGCAGGATCAGCTGGCTCTCGTCGGCGGTCGTGAACGTGGTCCGCTCGCGGGGGAACTCGCGGTACGCGATGCCGAGGACGCGGAAGCCCTGGCTGTTGAGGTCCTCGACCTCCTCGAACAGGTCCGCGCGAATGACCTCGAGCAGCTCGAAGACCTCGTCGCCGACCTGGTAGCGGTTACAGCAGGAGTAGATCTCCTCGACCGCCCCCTTGCAGATCAGCACGTGGTCGCCCTCGTAGTCCACCACGACCGACATCCGGCGGCGCTGGAAGTCGAACGGCAGCTCGTCCACCAGGCGGCAGCCGCGCTCCACGTCCAGGTCCGCGCGCTCGAGCACCGCCCGGTCGATGAGGTTCCTGAGGCCCGTCTGGAAGTAGCTGTTCAGGTAGGCGTAGGTCAGCACGTCCTGGCTCTCCAGGCCCGTGATGCCGACGTGCCGTTCGAGCACCACCGCGTCCTGGGTCAGCGTCCCCGTCTTGTCCGTGCACAGCACGTCGATGGCGCCGAGGTTCTGGATGGCGGGGAGCCGTTTGACGATGACCTTCTTCTTGGCCATGGTCAGCGCGCCCTTGGCCAGGTTCACCGTGACGATCATCGGCAGCATCTCGGGGGTGAGGCCGACAGCGATCGAGAGCCCGAACAGCAGCGCCTCCACCCAGTTGCCCTTCGTGATGCCCACGATGAGGAACACCGCGAAGACCATCACCACCATGAACCGGATCATCAGCCAGGTGAACGAGCGCACCCCGCGGTCGAAGCTGGTCTCTTCGCGGCGCTCGGTCAGCCGCTCGGCGATCGCCCCGAACAGGGTGCGGGTCCCGGTGTTCACCACGACGCCGCGGGCCGTGCCGCTGGTGACGTTGCTGCCGAGGAAGCACGCATTGGCCACGTCCGCCGCCGCCTGGTCGGGCGCGGGGTGGGCGTCCGCCGACTTCTCGATCGCCATGGACTCGCCGGACAACGCCGACTGGCTGACGAAGAAGTCCTTGACCACGAGCAGCCGCAGGTCCGCCGGGATGATGGAGCCGGCATGGAGGATGACGATGTCGCCGGGGACGACCTCCGAGATCCTGATCTCGGTCTCCTGGCCGTTCCTGACGACCAGGGTGCGCGACTGCACCCGCTTGCCCAGCGCCTCGACCGCCCGGCCCGAGCGGCGGTCGAGGACGTAGGACAGTCCCACGCTGAGCAGGATCATGACGCCGACGATGGCGCTCGAATCGAGCTGGCCGATGACGCCGGAGACGATCGCGATGATCAGGAGCTGGACGACCAGCGGGCTCCTGCAGCGCTGGAGGATGTCCGCCCAGAAGCCGAGATGCTTGCCGCGGGCCAGCTCGTTCGGGCCGAACTCCTCCAGGCGGCGCTCCGCTTCCTCGGAGGCCAGCCCTTTGGGACCGGTCTCGAGGGCCGCGAGCGCCTCCGCCGCCGGCATCGCGCACAGCGAAACCAGCCGCCGCTCGTGCTCGGCGTGCGACTGGGGGATGCCGCGAAGTGCCTGGGTCATGGACGCCGTCTCGTCGGTCCTGGGTGCTCGGAGCGGACACGGGCTGGAACGCCGGAATGAACTTACGTGGACGGGGCGGCTGGCGGTAAGCCGGTCGTGGACGCCCCGGGTTTCCCGACCACCTGCTTCGGCCTCGTCACGCAACGCCCGACCGACGCACCGGCGCTTGCGTCCGGCGCGCGCCCGCCTCCAGGTCGGCAGCGGCCATCGAGGAGCAAGCCCGGTCGCGAACGGCGGGCTCGCCCTCGGCACCGTGGTGCGGTTCTAGAACGAGAACGTCTTGTCGTCCGCCGTCGGCCCGTAGACCGAGGGCACCGGGATGTCGAGCAGCCGCAGGTACACCGTGAGCTGGCCCCGGTGGTGGGAGAGGTGGCCGAAGTGCTGCCGGACCACGACGCCCTTCGGCGCCGTGAACAGCACACGCTCTCCCATCGTGAGCGACCACGGCTGCTCGAAGTCGGCGTCGGCCGCAGCCTCCAGCGCCTCCCGTCCCGCCGTCACGTTGGCGTCGAAGCCCTGCAGCAGCTTCTCGGTCGGCTCGAAGCTGTACCTGGGGCCGCCGCCGAGGTCGAGACGCGGCTGCTGCAGCGTCTGCGCGATCCAGCCCGGCATCCACGACACCAGCTGCGCCAGGTGCCCGATCGCGAACGACTTCGGATGGGGCTTCCACTGGCCCTTGTCGCCCGGCACGCGCTCGAGCACCCGCCGCGTGCTCCTCATCTCCTGGTCGAACTCCGAAATCAGGTCTCGGCCGATGCTCATGGTCGCGCTCCCGCATGCGGGTGGGCGTGCGTCCGTCGGGGGAGAGGAATCCGCGTGCAAGCTGATCGCCGCCGCGTCGGCCGACAAGGGCCGCCGGTCCTTGAGCGCCGCACGGCTGGCGCCCTCTCGGAGCGCGGCGGCGGGTGAGCAAATCGGGCCGCCGGTGTATCATCCGTTGCCGGCAGCGCACACCACCGGCCGGCACGACGTGAGAGGGCTCCACCAGTGACACACCTGCTCGATCCGCTCGCGCTCCGCGGCCTGACGTTCACGAGCCGCATCTTCGTCTCCCCGATGTGCCAGTACTCCAGCGACGACGGCTTCGCGAACGACTGGCACCTCGTGCATCTGGGCAGCCGCGCCGTGGGCGGCGCGGCGCTGGTCGTGACCGAGGCGACGGCCGTCACCGCCGAGGGTCGCATCACCCCCGAGGACCTCGGCATCTGGAAGGACGCGCACGTCGAGCCGCTGGCGCGGATCGTCCGCTTCGTCCACGGCCAGGGGTCGCACGCCGGGGTACAGCTGGCCCACGCGGGCCGCAAGGGAAGCACGTGGCGGCCGTGGGCGGGCAGGCCGGGCAGCGTGCCGGCGGCTGAGGGCGGATGGACCGCGGTGGCGCCGAGCGCCGTGGCCTTCGAGGGGTACGCCACGCCGGCGGCCCTCGGCGAAGCGGAGATCCGCGGCGTGATCGAGGCGTTCGCCGCGGCGGCGGCGCGCGCCCGCGAGGCGGGCTTCCGGGTCGTCGAGGTCCACGCCGCCCACGGCTACCTGCTGCACCAGTTCCTCTCGCCGCTGAGCAACCAGCGCACCGATCGCTATGGCGGGTCGTTCGAGAACCGGACCCGGCTCGCCCGCGAGGTGGTCGAAGCCGTGCGCCGTGTGTGGCCCGAGCGCTACCCGCTCCTCGTGCGCGTGAGCGCCACGGACTGGGCCGAGGGCGGCTGGGACATCGAGCAGACGGTCGAGCTCGCGCGGCGGCTGCGTCCGCTCGGCGTGGACCTGGTGGACTGCTCGTCGGGCGGCTTGGTGGCGCACCAGAAGATTCCGGTGGCCCCCGGCTACCAGGTGGCGTTCGCGGAGCGCGTCCGCCGGGAGGCCGGCGTCCCGACCGGCGCGGTGGGGTTGATCACCTCGGCGGCGCAGGCCGAAGAGATCGTCCGCTCCGGCAAGGCCGACGCGATCCTCCTCGCGCGACAGCACCTGCGCGATCCCTACTTCGCGCTCCACGCCGCCGCCGAGCTGGGACGGGCGGTGCCGTGGCCCGCCCAGTACCTGCGCGCGATGCCGCACGGCACCTCCGCGCGTGCGGTGCCGGACGCGTGGGCCCGGGTCGAGGACTAGGGCGGCGCCCGACGCCGGACCCGAGCGGGTCTACCGCGCGCCCGGCTGGTCGGCCAGGAAGAGGTCGATGTCCTCGAGGCGGCCGCGCTTCTCCACCGGCGAGAGGAACGAAGCCAGGAACGAGTTGCGGGCCAGGGTGACGATCTCGTCCCGGGTGAGACCGAGGGCGTCGCGCGCGGCGCGGAAGTTCGCCGCGACGTAGCCGCCGAAGTACGCCGGGTCGTCGGAGTTGATCGTCACGCACACGCCCTGCTCGAGCAGCCGCCGCAGGTTGTGCGCCCCCATCGTGTCGAAGACCCGCAGCTTCACGTTCGACAGCGGGCACACCGTGAGCGGGACGCGCTCGGCCACGAGCCGCTTCACCAGCTCCGGGTCCTCGACGCAGCGCACGCCGTGGTCGATGCGCCGGGCCTTGAGCAGGTCCAGCGCCTCGAGGATGTACTCGGGTGGCCCCTCCTCGCCCGCGTGGGCCACCGTGAGGAAGCCCGCCTCGCGCGCCCGGTCGAACACCTCGCGGAACTTGTGCGGCGGGTGGCCCACCTCCGAGGAGTCGAGCCCGACCGCGGCGATCCACTTCCTGAACGGCAGCGCCTCCGCGAGGGTCGCCGCGGCGGCCTCCGCGCTGAGGTGCCGCAGGAAACAGAGGATCAGGGCCGAGCTCATCCGCAGCTCGTGCTCAACCTCGGCCAGCGCGCGGCGGATGCCGGTCACGACGGTCTCGAACGCCACCCCGCGGCCGGTGTGGGTCTGCGGGTCGAAGAAGATCTCCGCGTGCCGGACCCCGTCCGCGTGCGCGCGCTCCAGGTACGCCCGGGTGAGGTCGTGGAAGTCGCGCTCCACGAGCAGCACCTTCGCGCCCTCGTAGTAGATGTCGAGGAAGTCCTGCAGGTTCGAGAACTGGTAGGCGCGGCGGACCTCGTCCACCGATCGGAACCGCAGCGGGACCTTGTTGCGGCGGGCGATCTCGAACATCAGCTCGGGCTCGAGGGTGCCCTCGATGTGCAGGTGCAGCTCGGCCTTCGGCAGGCCCCGGATGAACTCGTCCACGCGCCACCCCGTCGGGGGTCGGGGGCCTAGTATAGGAAAGGGGGAGCCGGTCGGCCAACCCGGCTCCCCCTGCGCGTCACGTCCGCCGGGCCTACCAGCGGTCGCGGCGCGCGATCTCCCGATGGCCCGTCAGCTCGAATGCCATGCCCACGCTCGCGTGGTCGGAGGGCCACAGGCCCGCCGGCGTGCGGTCGCCGGGCTGGTTGCCGAAGATCGCCGCACGCACGTCGCGCGCCCGGCCGAACCGGTCGCGCAGCAGCACGAGGTCGATCCTCGTGGTGAAGGTCAGTGACGGGTAGGGAACCAGCACGCCCGACGCGTCCAGGGCGCCCACGCCGTCCAGCGGTCCGTTGGTGAGTCCCGGATCCTTCGGGTGGGCCACCGGCCACAGATCCGTGAACCCCGCGCTCGTGACCAGGGCGTAGGTAGGCGCGAAGTCGCTGGTGACGCCGGGGCCGGAGTTGAAGTCGCCCGTCCAGATCACGGGGCCGTGCACCTTGTCCAGGATGCCGAGCAGCTCCTGCGCCTGCAGGTAGTTGATCCCGCCGTCCTCGGCTTCGAGGTGGCTGGCGACGAAGGTGAACGTCTTCTCGGCGGCCGTCACCTTCACCGAGCACCAGCCGCGGTACAGCCCGGTCTGGGTGCCCAGCATGTTGAGCGGGATGTAGGCCTGGTACTTCGCGTTCCTCGCGTCGCGCCAGTGGATGCCGCGCCGGACCAGGATGCCGTCGCCGTCCTGGAAGCGGACCAGGGCGAACGCCGTCGGGTTCCCCGACTGGTCGAACGCGGTCGGCACGGGCGCCGACACGTCGCTGGTGCGGACCACGCTCGCCGAGTCGTAGGGCAGGTGACGGGCCGCGAGCGAATCGATGATCAGCCTGAGGAAGTCGTACTGCACGACGGCCGGCGCCCCCTGTCCCGTGGCCGGATCGTAGGGGGCCGACACGCTCCAGATGGCGACCTCCTCGAGGCCGACGACGTCGGGCCGCACCTTGGCGATCTGATCGGCGATCTTGCCGGCGCGCGCCGGGAAGTCCGTCTGCTGCAGCTCCGCGTAGGCCCGGACCGCGGCGACCAGGAAATCCTGCTGGGTGGTGGCCGCCAGGATCGGATCGAGGTTGGTGCCGAGGTAGACGTTGTAGGTCTGGACCCGGAGTGCTTCGTCGCCGGGCTGCGGCAGCAGCCGGGCGTCGGGACCCCCGGGGCTCGCGACGAGCGCCTGATCGGCAGCGGCGACGTCGGAGCCGGATGGACTGGCGATCCGGTCGCTCTGGCAGGCGGCCGTCGCCAGGCCGAACAGGGCGAACAAGGCAAGGGGCTTCACGGCGCTCCTCCACGCTGGGTGTGGGCGCCAAGGAAGCACCGGCCCGTCAAGCGAGCGTCAAGCGTCGCCGAGGGACTGGCTGGGATTGCCGAAGGCGGGTGACAGGCTCTCCACGCTCACCAGCCCGGTGCGCAGCGCGTAGCGCACCAGCGCCGAGCGGCCGCGGAGCCCGAGCTTCCGCGACAGCCGCGCGCGAAAGGTCTCCACGGTCTTCACGCTCAGCTTCAGGCGGACGCCGATCTGACGGTTGCTGAACCCCAGCGCCAGGTAGCGCAGCACCTGGGTCTCGCGCCGGCTCAGCAACGGCCGGGCGCGCGGCCGCGCGCGGCCGCCGGGGACCGGCGCGGCGGCTCGCGGGACGCCGGCGAGCGCGGCGTCCACCGCGCGCCGTCCGCGGCTCACGGCCCGGATGGCGGCGAGCAGCTCGGTGTCGGCCACGCGCTTGACCACGTAGCCCGCGGCTCCCGCCGCGAGGGCCGACTCCACGTAGGCGGGGTGATCGTGCATCGTCAGCACCACGACCCGGGCCTTCGGGCGGGCGCGCGCGACGTGGCGGATGGTCTCGAGGGCGTCGGTCCGGGGCATCGTGAGATCGAACAGCACCACGTCCGGCCTGGACTCCGCGGCGCGGCGCACGGTCTGCCGGCCGTCGGCCGCCTCGGCCACCACCTCCATGTCGGGCTGGCCGTTGATGAGGAGCCGCAGCCCCGACCGCAGGACCGCGTGATCGTCCGCGACGAGCACCTTGAGTTTCGCGGTCACCCGGCCCGGCGCCTCCGCGCGCGCGACTTCCGCGCCCCGCTCGCCCGCAGCGGGAAGGCGACGACGACCATGGTGCCGCGTCCCGGCGTCGACTCGATCGCGGCGGAGCCGGCCAGGAGCGCCGCGCGCTCGCGGATGCCCGGCAGGCCGAGCGATCGCGAGTTCCTCGTGCGCCGCGAGGCGGGGTCGAAGCCGCGCCCGTCGTCCCGGACCACGAGCCGCACGGCGGCGCCGGAGCGCGTCAGGACGACGTCCGCCCGGCTCGCCCGGGCGTGCCGGGCGACGTTCGTCAGCGCCTCCTGCGCGATGCGGAACAGCGCGGTCTCGATCGGCAGCGGCAGCCGCCGCGCTCCGAGGCCCGAGACCCGGACCCGGATCGGGATCCCCAGCGCGTCCGCCATGTCGCTCGCGTGCCGCTTCAAGGCGGGCCCGAGGCCGAGGTCGTCGAGCATGCCGGGGTGCAGGCCGCGCACGACGCGTCCCAGCTCGACCAGCGCGCTCACCAGGCCCCGCCGCAACGTGGTCGCATGGCCCTTGGCCTCCCGCAGCGACCGGGCGCCCTGGAGGCGCCGCAGCACGACGATCGTGGAGGCCAGCGCCTGGCCCGTCTGGTCGTGCAGGTCGCGGGCGATTCGCCGTCGCTCCTCGTCCTGAGCCGAGAGCAGGTTTCCCAGGAGCCACCGTTGCTCCTCCCCGGGATCGGACTTTGAGGACCTCGCCACTCGCCATCCCTTCAACAAATGCGAATCTGTTCTACCCAATTAGTAGTGTCGAGTGCGAATAAGCGCACTACCTCACTACCTGCAGGCCCGCCCGTGCCTCGCGGGGCTGAGTTGACCCCCCGGGGTGCATGGTGGGATAATTCGTTCGTGGACAGAGAGATAAGGATCAAGGCCGAGCCCATCGACGGCAGCCGCTGCCGGTTCGTGGTGAGCGAGCCGCTGCTCGACGGCGTGCGGCGCTTCACGACCGCCGACGAGACCCAGGGGTCGCCGCTGGCGGTGGCGCTGTTCGCCATCCAGGGCGTCCGGGAGGTGGTCGTCACGGGCGGCACCGTCACGGTGACGAAGCAGGACCCGGCGCCCTGGCAGGTGACCGGCAAGCAGGTCGGGGCGGCCATCAGAAGCGCCTTGACGAGCGGCGTGCCGCCGTTCGCGGCCGCGCCGCCGACGTCCGGGTCCGGCGACGACGAGGCGCTGTACACGCGGGTGGCGAACCTGTTCGAGGCCGAGATCAATCCCGCGGTCGCAAGGCACGGCGGATTCGTCGAGCTGATCGACGTGCAGGACGCGATCGTGATGCTGCGGATGGGCGGCGGCTGCCAGGGCTGCGGGATGGCCGACGTCACCCTGCGGCAGGGCATCGAGGCGGCGCTGCGCCAGCGCGTGCCGGAGGTCGCCGGCGTCGTGGACATCACCGACCATTCGGCGGGCACCAACCCCTACGTGACCGCCGCGAAGAAATAGTGGGCGCCGGGGCGCGCCTCCTCCTTCTTCTTCCCAGCACGACCTACCGGGCCACCGCCTTCGTCGAGGCCGCTCGCCGGCTCGACGTGGAGCTCACCGTGGCCTCCGACCAGAACAGCGTCTTCAGCGGCCGCGAGCCCGAGCGCCTCGTCACGCTCGACTTCGCGCGCCGCGAGCGCGCCGCGGAGCAGGCGGCGGCGTTCGCGGCCGAGCACCCGGTGGCCGCCGTCGTCGGCGTGGACGACGACACGGCGGTTCTCGCCGCGGCCATCGCGGAGCGGCTCGACCTGCCGCACAACCCGGTCGCCGCGACGCTGGCCGCGCGGAACAAGCTGGAGCAGCGCGCGACGCTCGCCGCGGCGCGGGTTCCGGTGCCGGAGTTCCGGGTCCACGATCTCGACGAGGAGCCCGGCGCCGTGGCGCGCTCCGCCCGCTATCCGTGCGTGCTGAAACCGCTCTGCCTCTCGGCCAGCCGCGGCGTGATCCGCGCGGACACGGTCGAGCAGTTCCTCGCCGCCCACCGCGTGCTGAGCGGCGTGCTCGGCGCTCCGGAGGTCGCCGACCGGGGCGCGGAGTCGCGGCGCTACCTGGTCGAGTCGTTCGTGCCCGGACCGGAGTTCGCGGTCGAGGGGCTGCTCGAGGACGGCCGGCTGCGCGTGCTGGCGCTGTTCGACAAGCCCGATCCGCTCGAGGGCCCGTACTTCGAGGAGACGATCTACGTGACGCCGAGCCGCCTGGAGGCGGCGGCGCGGCGCGCGCTGGCCGATTGCGCGGGTCGTGCGGCCGCGGCCCTCGGACTGGTGTCCGGTCCGGTGCACGTGGAGCTGCGACTCAACGACGCCGGGCCGTGGCTGATCGAGCTGGGAGCCCGGCCCATCGGGGGACGGTGCAGCGCAGCGCTGCGCTTCGGCGAGGGCGCGCAGGCGATCTCGCTCGAGGAGCTGCTGCTGAGGCGCGCGCTGGGCCGTCCCGTTCCCACCTTCGAGCGCGAGGCGGCGGCCGCCGGCGTGATGATGATCCCGGTGCCGGGCGCCGGCGTGCTGCGCGCGGTGCGCGGGGTGGATGCGGCGCGGGCCGTGCCCGGCGTCGTGGACGTGGCGATCACCGCCCACGTCGGACAGACGCTCGTGCCCCCGCCGCTGGGCGCGCAGTATCCGGGCTTCCTCTTCGCGCGCGGAGCGTCGCCGGGCGACGTGGTGTCGGCGCTGCGGCAGGCGCACGCGCACCTCCGGTTCGAGCTCGAGTCGCAGGGAGGCTGACCGAATGCCGTTGCTCCTGAGCGAGGAGGACCTGGGTCGGGCGCTGGAGATGGGCGCCCTCGTTCCGGCGATGCGCGACGCGCTGCTGCGGTTCTCCCGGGGCGACGTCGTCCAGCCGGTGCGCCACACCCTCCGCGTCGATCCCGCGGGCGGCTACTACGCCACCATGCCGGCGTACGTGCGGGACGAGCGGGGCGGTGCGCTCGGGATGAAGTCGGTCACCTTCTTCCCCGGCAACGCGGGCGGCCCCCACCCGACGCACCTCGCGACCATCCTGCTCCTCGATCCGGCCAGCGGGGCCCTGCTCGCGGTGCTGGACGGGCGGCTGGTGACGGAGATGCGGACGGCGGCCGTCACCGCCGTGTCGGTCGACCTGCTGGCGCGGAAGGGTGCCAGCCGGCTCGCCATCCTCGGCTCCGGCGTGCAGGCGCGGAGCCACCTCAGGGCGGTCGCCCTGGTCCGGGGCCTGGCGTCGGTCCGCGTCTGGTCGCGCACCGCGGCGCACGCCGAGCGGTTCGTGCGGGACATGGCGGGCACCGTCGCGTGCCCGGTCTCGACCGCGGCGACGGTCCAGGGCGCGATGCGTGAGGCCGACGTGGTGGTGGCGGTCACGTCCGCCCGGGAGCCGATCGTGGAAGCGGCGTGGCTGGCGCCGGGCATGCACGTGTGCGCCGTGGGCTCGTCGACGCCGGACATGCGCGAGCTGGACGCGGCCGCGGTGGCCCGCTGCCGGGTCTTCGTCGACTCCCGGGCGTCCGCGGCGGCGGAGGCCGGGGACCTGATCATGGCGAGGGCGGAGGGGCGCATCGGACCGGATCACGTCGTCGCCGAGCTCGGCGAGGTCGCCGCCGGCACGCCGGGGCGGCGGGGCGACGACGACGTCACGCTCTTCAAGTCCCTCGGCCTCGCGGTCGAGGACGTCGCGACGGCGCGGCTCGCCTACGAGCGCGCGACGGAGCTGGGACTGGGGACCGCGATCGGGCTCTGAGCCCGTCCGACCGTCGCCGCGGGAGGTCGTTGTCCCCCGTGCGCGACACGTCGCCCTCCGGCGAGCGCGGGTGTGGATTTTGCTCGGCTGAGATGGTGCTGGAGAATCCCGACGCGGGGCCGGGCGAATGGTGCGCCCGACGGCCCCGCGGGCTATCTTTGCGCGACGCGCATGCGAGGAGGATGCCGGTGCCGCAGATCTGGATAGACGGAAAGTGGTACGAGGGCGACCAGGCCAAGATCTCGGTGTTCGACCACGGCGTGCTCTACGGCGACGGCGTGTTCGAGGGCATCCGCGCCTACAGCGGCCGCATCTTCCGGCTCAAGCAGCACCTCGACCGCCTGTACGCGTCGGCGCGCGCCATCTGGCTCGACATCCCGATGGAGCAGGACGCGATGGCCGAGTTGTGCGAGGAGAGCATCCGACTGAACAAGCTCTCGGATGCCTACATCCGGCTGGTGGTCACGCGCGGCTACGGCGACCTCGGGCTCGATCCGCGCAAATGCAGGAAGCCGACGATCTTCTGCATCGCGGACAAGATCGCGTTGTTCCCGGGCGAGGTGTACCAGCGCGGGCTCACGATGATGACGGCGCCGACGCCCGTGAACCACCGGGAGGGGCTCAGCCCGCGCATCAAGTCGCTCAACTACCTCGCCCACATCCTGGCGAAGATCGAGGCGATCAACGCCGGCGTGGACGAGGCGCTGATGCTCGAGTCGACGGGCGAGGTGGCGGAGGGCGTGGGCGAGAACGTCTTCTGCGTCACCAACCACACGCTCCGCACGCCGCCGGCGTACTCCGGCATCCTGCGCGGCGTCACGAGGGACGCGGTGATCGAGCTCGGCCGCGAGGCGGGCTTCGACGTGCGGGAGGAGTCGCTCAACCGCTACGACCTCTACACCGCCGACGAGGTCTTCCTGTCCGGGACGGCGGCCGAGGTGGTCGGGGTGGTCAAGCTGGACGGGCGCAAGATCGGTTGCGGGTCGGTCGGGAAGGTCACCCAGGACCTGGCGAGGCGGTTCCGGGAGCTGGTATCGCGGGAAGGCTGACCCGCGGCCGCGTGATTTGGATCACGTGTAGGCGGATTTAGTATTGACCGGTTCGCGGGGGGGTGGGCATATTGCGCCTGCCAAGCCGACCTCGGACCGGGCCCCCCACAGGCCGGTGCTCGCGTCCGCGAGCCGGCGGCGGCGCAATCCGTAACCAGCAGCGGGGCAACGTCATGCACGGTTGGAGGCAGCGCTGAGACGGCTGTGGTTGCCGGTCCTGATGGGGCTGGCCGCCTGCGCGCGGCCCCACCCCGTGGCCCTGGCGCCGGAGGCCGCGCCGCCCGGCGACGCGGGCCCGCCCGCGGCCGTCGCGGAGCGCGCCGACAGCGTCCCCGCTGATTCGGCGCGAGGCGCACCGGCGGTACCGTCTCCCTCTTCCACAACCGTTCAAGTCCCCGCCCGCGACACCGCGAGCGACGCGGAGTTTCTGGATACCCTGCGCACGATGACGGCGGACTCGGTCGTCGGCCACGCCCCGGCGGCGATCGCCGCCGCGGCTCCGGCGGATGCGTCCCATCTGGCGGTGCCGGTGCCGCCGGCCGTGGGCCCCGGGCCGACGGCGGGCCCAAGCCCGGCGGCCGCGGCGGATGCCCCGGCCACCTGGGACATCGACGTCAGCCGGTACACGACCAACGAGCGGGTGCAGTACTACCTGGACTATTTCCGCGGGCGGGCGCGCGACCACTTCGAGATCTATCTGGCGAGGCTCGGCCGCTGGGAGTCCCTGGTCCGCGACAAGCTGCGCGCGGCGCGGATGCCGCAGGACATGGTCTACCTCGCGGTGATCGAGAGCGGGATGAATCCGATGGCCGTGAGCCGGCGCCGCGCCGTGGGGTTGTGGCAGTTCATGGCGGGCACCGGCCGCCGCTACGGCCTGGTGGTGGACCCGTGGGTCGACGAGCGGCGGGATCCGTGGCGCGCGACGGACGCGGCGATCCGGATGCTGTCGGAGCTGAACGACCGGTTCGGGTCGCTGTACCTCGCGGCCGCCGCCTACGACGCCGGGCCCGGGAAGATCGAGCGCGGGCTGAACCGCTACGACTTCGGGCAGACCCAGGGCAACGACCTGTTCTTCGCGCTGGCGGACGAGCGGTTCCTGCGGCGCGAGACCAAGGACTACGTGCCGAAGCTGATCGCCGCGGCGATGATCGCCAAGGAGCCCGAGCAGTGGGGCTTCGACCACATCGAGCGCTGGGACCCGCTGCGGTACGACTCGATCGAGGTGCGCGACGCGGTGGGCCTCGACGTGGTGGCGCGCCTGGCGGACACGACCACCGACGCCATCCTCGAGCTCAACCCGCAGTTCGTGCGGCGCGTGACGCCGCCGGACCGGACCGTGTGGGTACGCGTGCCGCCGGGGCACGCCGACTCCGCCGCGGCGCGGCTGGCGGTGCTGCCGGCGGATCGCCGGGTCACGTTCGTCGAGCACGTGGTCGCGCGGGGCGAGACGCTCGGCCAGATCGCAATGCGCTATCACGTCACGGTGGACCTGATCCTCAGCGCCAACCGGGGGGTGAAGGCGAGGAGCCTGAGGCCCGGGCGGATGCTGGTGATCCCGACCGTGGGGATCGCGCCCTCGCGGTGGAGCTACGCCTCGCGGGGCACGTCGCGGTCCGGACGGCAGGGGCTGCATCGGGCGCCGGCGGTGATGCTCTCGAGCGTCGCGCGCGGCGCGGCGAAGGCGCCGGCGGCCGCGGCTCGGACGCCCTCCCGCACTCCCGGCGCCGCCGCGACGACGGGCGCCGCCACGACGCGGACGGTCCACATCGTCCGCTCCGGCGAGAACGCGTACACGATCGCGCGCTCGTTCGGCGTGCCGCTCGACGCGCTGCTGAAGGAAAACGGCCTGACGAGGCGCAGCCTCATCAAGCCGGGTCAGGCGATCCGCATTCCCAGCTGACGGCCGGCTCCGGCCGTCAGGTCTTGCGCTTCCAGGGTCCCGAGCGGCCCCCGGACTTCTCGATCAGCCGGATCTCCCCGATCTCCATGCCGCGGTCCGCCGCCTTGACCATGTCGTAGACGGCGAGCAGCGCCACGGCGCAGGCCGTGAGCGCCTCCATCTCGACGCCGGTCTTGGCCTCGACTCTGGTCTCCGCCCGCACGCGGACGCCCGGCAGCGCCGGGTCGAGCCGCGCGGTCACCGCCACGTGGTCGAGCGCGAGGGGATGGGCGAGCGGGATCAGCTCGGGCGTGCGCTTGGCGCCCGCGACGCCGGCCAGCTCCGCCACGGCGATCACGTCGCCCTTGGCGGCGCGGTTGGCCCGCACCAGCTCGAAGGCCGCGCGGCTCATCGTGATGCGCCCCTCGGCCACGGCCCGGCGCGCGGTCACCGCCTTGGCCTCGACGTTGACCATCCGCGCGCGGCCCTTCGCGTCCACGTGTGAGAGGCGGCGGCTCACGACAGCCGGTCCGCGAGCCGGCGGGTGAGATCCGCCACGATCAGCTGGGGATTCACGTTGCCGCGCGCCAGCTTCTTGGCGCGCTCGATCTCTCGGATGGCGTCGAGCAGTCCGGTCGCGGGCGACTCGTCGCGGCGGCCGGCGCCGGGATTGCGCAGCCGCTCGGCGAGCCGGTCGCGCAGCAGCTCCGCGGCGGAGGCGAGCGTCTCCGTGAAGTCGCCGCGGCCGCCGAATGACTTGACGCCCAGCGCGTAGCGGTAGCGCGCCAGCGGGCCGCGCACCGCGGCGTCGAGCAGGGCGCGGGCGTCGGCCTCGCCGCCCTGGCCGCCGCCGTCGGCCAGCGCGCTGCCGATCGATCCCCCCGCGAGGTCGGCGCGCCGCTTCGCCTCGGCGGCGGAGAGCGGCGGCTGCGGCACCTCGGCGAGGAACCGCGCCACCTCGGAGGCGCGGAGCCGCCTGACCCGCAGCTGCACCAGGCGCGAGCGGATCGTGGGCAGGAGCGCCGCCGGCTCGGCCGCGGTGAGGATGAACCAGGTGTCCGGGGGCGGCTCCTCGAGCACCTTGAGGAGCGCGTTGGCCGCCTCGGGGCTCGAGGCCTGCGGCACCAGCCGCTCGGCGTCGCCGACCACGAAGACCTTCCGCCTCGCCATCGCCGGACGCATCTGGGCGCGCCGGTGCAGGACGCGGACCAGCGGGAGGAAAATGCCCGCCATCCCGTCGGGCGGCTGGTAGAGCGGCTGCTCGCGGCGCGCCTGCAGCGCCTGCGCCAACAGCTCCTCGGCTTCCTCGGCCTGACGGTCCTCCTCCGCCTTCGGTCTCAGGATGGGGAAGAACCAATGGATGTCGGGGTGCATGAGCCCCGCGGCCATCCGGCACGAGTGACACGCGCCGCACGGCTCACCCGGCCCCTGCTCGCACACCAGGCCCGCCGCGATCCACAGGCCGAGGCGCTGCTTGCCGACGCCGGGGGGACCGACGAGCAACAGGGCCGTCGGCAGCTTGCCCGCCTTCATGCTCGTGGCGAGGCGCGAGCGCAGCTCGTCGTGGCCGTACAACGGGTGGAGGCTCACGCGACCAAATACAGTTGCGGGCGAGGAGAAAGGCAAGATTGCGTCGGCCCCCGTCCACCGGCCTTCTACCTGCCCGCCGCCTCCGGGGCGAACCAGCCCCGCGTCCGGTTGCAGGCCGCGCACACTGACAGCATGACGGGCACCTCGACGAGTACGCCGACGACGGTGGCCAGCGCGGCTCCCGAGCCCGGGCCGAACAGCGCGATGGCCGTCGCGACGGCCAGCTCGAAGAAGTTGCTGGCGCCGATCAGCGCCCCCGGTGCGGCGACGGCGAAGGGCACCCGCAGCCGGCGCATCAGCCCGTACGCCAGTGAGGCGTTGAAGTAGACCTGGAGCGTGATGGGAACGGCGATGAGCACCACGTGCAGGAGCCGGCCGGTGATGTTGTCGGACTGGAACGAGAAGATCAGCAGGACGGTCAGGACCAGCGCGCCCAGCGTGATCGGGGCGAGGCGCGGCAGCAGCGTCCCCTCGTACCACGCCGCGCCCCGGCGGCGGATCAGGGCCGTCCGGAGAGCCGTCCCCGCGGCGAGCGGGATCGCGACGAACAGCGCCACCGACCACAGCAGCACCGGAAACGGCACGGTGAGCGACGACGTCCCGTTGACCAGCAGCCGGACGATCGGGGCGAACAGCGCCAGCATGATGAGGTCGTTGAGCGCCACCTGCACCAGCGTGTACGCGGCGTCGCCGTCGGTGAGGTAGCTCCACACGAACACCATCGCGGTGCACGGCGCTGCGGCGAGGATGATGGCACCGGCCACGTACTGTGCGGCCAGGTCGGGGCCGATCCAGGCGGCGAACACGTGCATGAAGAACAGCCAGGCGAGCAGCGCCATCGAGAACGGCTTCACCAGCCAGTTCACGGCCAGGGTCACCAGGAGGCCGCGCGGCCGGCGGCCGACCTCCCGGATCGCGCCGAAGTCCACCTTCATCATCATCGGGACGATCATCAGCCAGATGAGCACGCCGATCGCCACGTTGACGTGACTGGCGGGGCCGAACTCCAGACCCCTCAGCGCGGCAACGGCGCCCGGGAGGCCCTTGCCGAGGAGGACGCCGCCCACCATCGCGAGCCCGACCCACACGGTCAGGTAGCGCGCCGCCGGGCCGAGGCGAGGCGCGGGGGGCGCGGGGGACGCGGGGGACGCGGCTCGCGGCGCGGCCGCGCTAGCCAAGGGCGGGTCCGCCGATGGCGCGCACCCGAGCCTCCAGCGCCATCCGCTCGAGCTTGTCGAGCGGCAGGGCCAGCATCAGCTCGATGCGTCGGCGGATCAGCAGCAGGGCGTCGCGGAAGGCCGCCCGGCGTGTGGCCTCGTCCCCGGCCACTTCCGCCGGATCCGGCATGCCCCAGTGCGCAATCACTGGACGGCCGGGGAAGACCGGGCAGGCCTCCTTGGCCTTGTCGCACACGGTGATGACGAAGTCCCAGGGCTCCCGCTCCAGGCCGTCCATCCCGCGTGGCGGGTGGCCGGTCCACACGAAGCCGTGCTCCTTCAGCGTTGCGATGGCCAGGGGATTGACGCGCGGTGCCGGCTGCGATCCCGCGCTCTCGGCATGCACGCGCCCGGCGCCGAGCCGGTTGAACAGGGTTTCCGCGATCTGGCTGCGGGCGGAGTTGCCGGTGCAGAGCACCAGCACGCGGAACGGCTCCCGGCGCTCGCCGCTCATTCGCAGCACACCGGCTTCCAGCGGGCCTCGCTGGTGCGGCGGCGGAGCGAGCCGAGGAAGTCCTCGAGCTCCGCCAGCGTCTCGGTCTCCAGCGCGTAGTGCATCCAGCGGCCCTCGCGGCGCGCCGTCACGAGCCCCGCGTCGCGCAGCACCTTGAGGTGGAAGGACAGCAGCGACTGCCCGGTGTCCAGGACGTCGGTGAGATCGCACACGCAGTGCTCCCCGCCGCGCAGCCGGTCCAGGATCCGCAGCCGGTTCGGGTCCGCCAGGGCCCGGAGCCGGCCGCCGAGGGTCTCGAGGTCGGGGGTTGTGGACGCCGTCATGAACGGCTAATATATCAACAGCCGTTGATGCGTCAACTCCGAAGGGAGCGTCCGGTGACTGACTCACCCGACATCAGGATCGTGGTCCGCGAGAAGTACGGCGAGATCGCCAAGGGCACCTCGACCTGCGGCTGCGGGCCGAGCTGTTGCGGCGGAGGCGAGGGCGCGGCGGGTGTGAAGATCGCCGAGCACATCGGCTACAGCGCGCGGGAGCTGGCGGAGATCCCGTCCGGCGCCAACCTCGGCCTGGGCTGCGGCAATCCGCTGGCGCACGCGTCGGTGAAGCCGGGTGACGTCGTCCTGGATCTCGGCTCGGGCGCCGGGATGGACGCCTTCCTGGCGGCGCACGAGGTCGGGCCGACGGGCCGCGTCATCGGCGTGGACATGACGCCCGAGATGGTGGAGCGGGCCGGCGAGAACGCCCGACGGATCGGCGCGACGAACGTGGAGTTCCGGCTCGGCGAGATCGAGCGGCTGCCCGTGGCCGACGCCGAGGTCGACGTCATCATCTCCAACTGCGTCATCAACCTCTCGACCGACAAGCCGGCCGTGTTCGCCGAGGCGTTCCGGGTCCTCAAGCCCGGGGGCCGGATGGTGGTGAGCGACCTGGTGCTGACCCGGCCGATCCCGGACGACATCCGCCACTCGGTGGAGGCCTACGTCGGCTGCGTGGCCGGGGCCGCGATGAAGGACGAGTACCTGTACCTGATCGGGAAGGCGGGCTTCCGGGACATCGAGGTCGTCGAGGAGCGGAGCTACGGCGACGCCGAGGTGTTCGACGGGTACGAGTGGCTGCGCGAAGCGGCGAAGGCCGTCGTGTCGGCGAAGGTGCGGGCGGTCAAGCCAAGGTAGACGGTATTCGGTCTGCTTCCTTCCCTCTAGTAACTCTCCGACGTCAGCACGGTCTTGCCCCTGAACGCGCGGTAGATGAGCGCGGTGTACAGGATCACGAACGGCATCCCCACCAGCGCGATGACCAGCATGGTCGTGAGCGTGCGCGGCGTGGACGCGGCGTTGTAGATCGTGAGACTCGTCGCCAGGTCGGGCCGCCCCGGCACCAGGCGCGGGTACAGGCCCACGGCCGCCAGCGCGATGACGCTCACCGTGGCCGCGGCCGAGGCGAGGAACGCGCGGCCGAACCGGCCGCTCCGGACCGCGGCGGGGCCTGCCACGGCGCTCGCCAGCAGCAGGGCGAAGAACACCCAGGTCAGCGGGTTGGCGAACCAGCGCGCGAACAGCCACGGCGCCACCGCGTAGGACGCCGCGGTCGACAGCGCGTACAGCGCGATGAAGGCGACCCAGCCGGCCGACGCCCAGCGCCGCATCCGTTCCTGGAGCGCGCCCTCGGTCTTGAGGCCGAGCCAGGTCGCGCCGTGGAGCACGAACATGGCCAGGCCCAGCACGCCGAGCAGCAGCGCGAACGGGTTGAGGAGGCCCACCAGGGTGGTGCTGACGCCGGTCGCGTCCATCGGAAGCCCGCGGAGCACGTTCCCGACCGCCACGCCGAACAGCAGCGCCGGCACGAGGCTGCCCACGCCGAACGCGACGTCCCACCAGCGGCGCCAGCGCGGCGAGGCCACCTTGCCGCGGAACTCGAACGACACCGCCCGCAGGATGAGCGCCACCAGGAGCAGCATGAACGCGAGGTAGAAGCCGCTGAACACGGTGGCGTAGACCGGGGGGAAGGCCGCGAACAGCGCCCCGCCGCCCGTCAGCAGCCATACCTCGTTGCCGTCCCACACCGGGCCGACCGCGTTCATCATCACGCGCCGCTCGCGCTCGTCGCGGGTCAGCAGGTGCAGGACGCCGGCGCCGAGGTCGAAGCCGTCGAGCACGGCGTATCCTGCGATGAGCACGCCGACCAGCAGGAACCAGATGGTGTTGAGATCCATGGGTCGCTTCTCCCCGTCGCCTGGGTTACGCCTGCGCCGGCTCGAGGCCGGGCGGGCCGTGCCGGATCTCGCGCACCAGCAGGTACACGTACAGCGACCCGAGCAGCAGGTAGAGCAGCCCGAACAGCACGATCGAGAACAGCACGTCGCCCGGCGGCACGATCTGCGAGACCGCCTCGCTGGTGCGCAGCAGCCCGTACACGATCCACGGCTGCCGGCCGACTTCGGCCGCGATCCACCCGAGCTGGCACGCCGCCAGCGGCAGCGGGATGGAGACCACCAGCAGCAGCAGGTAGCGCCGGTCGCTCCACAGCCGCCCGCGCTGCAGCCGCCACACGCCCCACGCCATCGCCGCGATGAAGTACAGCCCCAGCACGACCATGTTGTGGAACGAGACGAAGGTGAGCCACAGCGGCGGCCGGTTGTCCGGCGGGAAGTCGGTGATGCCGCGGATCGGCGCGTTGATGTCGCCGAACGCCAGCCAGCTCAGCACGCCGCGGATCTCCACCTTGGCCTTGAGCTCGGGCGGCGGCGTGACCGGGTAGGCGAACAGCACCATCGGCGCCGCGGACTGGCTCGAGTACAGGCCCTCGATCGCCGCGAACTTCTCCGGCTGGGTGTGCGCCACCTGGCGCGCGTGCACGTGCCCGAACGGAAAGACCTCCGCGACCGACGCCACCAGGCCGAACACCAGGGCGAGCTTCATCGCCCGGCGGGCCAGGTCGTCGTCGCGGTCCTTCCGCAGCAGGACCGCGGCGATCCCCGCCACCAGGAACGCCCCCGCGATCAGCGCCGCGTCCACCGTGTGCAGGAACCGGGGCAGGGTCGAGGGATTGAACACCGCGGCGCCGAAGCTGGTCAGCTCGGCGCGCCCGTTCTGCACCACGTAGCCCGCCGGCGTCTGCTGCCACGAGTTCGCGACCAGGATCCAGAACGCCGAGATGGTGGACCCCACCGCGACCATCAGGATCGAGAACCAGTGAGCGCCCGTGGACACCCGGCCCCGGCCGAACAGGTACAGCCCGAGGAACCCGGACTCGAGGAAGAAGGCGAGCACGCCCTCGGCCGCGAGCGGGGCGCCGAAGATGTCGCCCACGAACCGCGAGTAGCTGGCCCAGTTGGTCCCGAACTGGAACTCCATCACGATGCCGGACGCGACGCCGACGGCGAACGTGAGGGCCAGCAGCTTCGCGAAGAACCTGCCCATCCGCACCCACGTCGCGTCGCCGGATCGCCAGCCCCGCCATTCGATCACCACCAGCAGCCAGGCGAGGCCGATGGTCAGGGGCGGGAACAGGAAATGGAAGCCGATCGTGATAGCGAACTGGATGCGGGAGAGGAGTACCACGTCCATCCGTCAGGTCTCCAAGAAGGTGCACCGCAAATGGTTACGCGCCCCAGAGGCGCAACTAATATGCCGTCCGCCCGGGCGGCCGGAAGGACCCGCTCGCGCAATGCGGAGTGAATCCGTCGGGTGGGGGCGGAAGAAACCGGAACCGCTGTGTATGTTGTGTCGTGCCCGATCATCCCCAGAGCCCGGAAGCGAGCTCGGGCGAGGTCTCGCCCCCGCCGCCGGGTCCCGAGCCCGGCGGCGCGCCCGTCGAGGAGCCGCCGCCGCTCGCCGCGCGGATCGGCCGCTTCCTGTTCGGCAGCCCACGCGACATCCACGACCGCAGGATCTTTCACCGGCTGTCGCTGATTCCGTTCCTCGCCTGGGTGGGACTGGGCGCCGACGGCCTGTCGTCGTCCTCCTACGGCCCGCAGGAGGCGTTCCTCGCGCTGGGTCCGCACACCTACCTGGCGGTGGCGCTCGCGCTGGCCACGGCCCTCACCGTGGTCATCATCGCGTGGGGCTACAGCCACATCATCGAGCAGTTCCCCCACGGCGGCGGCGGCTACGTGGTGGCCACCAAGCTGCTGGGGGAGAAGGCGGGCGTCGTCTCGGGGAACGCGCTGCTGGTGGACTACGTGCTCACGATCACCACGTCCATCGCCGCGGCGGGCGACGCGTTGTTCAGCTTCCTGCCGCCCCAGTGGCTCCCCGCCAAGCTCGCGGCCGAGGTGCTCATCATCCTCGGGCTCACGACGCTCAACATCCGCGGCGTGCGCGAGTCGGTGCTCACGCTCACGCCGATCTTCATCCTGTTCCTGATCACGCACGTCTGGCTGATCGGCTACGGCATCGCGGCCCACGCCACGGCGCTGCCGGCCACGGTGCACGCGGTGAGCACCGGCGTTCACAACGGCCTGACCACGCTCGGGATCGCCGGCATGCTGCTGCTCGGGATGCGGGCGTACTCCCTCGGAGGCGGAACCTATACGGGCCTCGAGGCCGTCTCCAACGGGCTGCCGATCATGCGGGAGCCGAAGGTGGCCACCGGCAAGCGGACGATGGTGTACATGGCCGCGTCGCTGTCCATCGTCGCCGCGGGGCTGCTGATCTGCTATCTGCTGTGGGGCGTCACCTACGTGCCGGGCAAGACGACCAACGCCGTGCTGGTCGAGAAGGTCGCGGCGGGCTTCCCGCTCGCCGGCACGCTGGTGGTGCTGACGCTGGTCTCGGAGGGCGCGCTGCTGATCGTCGGTGCCCAGGCGGGCTTCACCGACGGCCCCCGGGTGCTGGGCAACATGGCCGTGGACTCCTGGGTGCCGCACCGCTTCGCGGGCCTCTCCGAGCGCCTGACCACGCAGAACGGCGTCGTGCTCATGGGCGCGGCGTCGCTCGCCGCGCTGCTCTACACCCGCGGCGACGTCGGCAGCCTGGTGCTGATGTACAGCATCAACGTGTTCATCACCTTCTCGCTCTCGATGTTCGCGATGATGCGGTTCTGGCTGCGGTCGCGGCACCACGCCGCCGGCGAGCCGTGGCTGCGGCGCGCCTTCGTCTTCGCCCTCGGGTTCCTGCTGTGCGTCACGATTCTCGGCATCGCGATCTACGAGCGATTCACCAAGGGCGGATGGGTGACGCTGGCGGTGACCGGGACGCTGGTGGCGCTGTGCTTCGTCGTCCGCAAGCACTACCGCACCACCTACGCCAAGCTCGGCCAGCTGTACGACGAGCTGAAGACGCTGCCCGCCGAGCCGGCCGCGGCGTTGCGGGAGCTCGATCCGAAGGCCCCGACCGCGGCCGTCCTGGTGGCGGCCTACGGCGGACTCGGCATCCACACGGCGCTCAACGTCTTCCGGTTCTTCCCGGGCTACTTCAAGAACCTGGTCTTCCTCTCCGTGGGCGTGGTGGACTCCGGCGGCTTCAAGGGCGAGGGCGCGATCGAGGAGCTGCGCCACAAGACCGAGGAGTCGCTCGCCCAGTACGTGGAGCTGGCCCGCCGCATCGGGGTGCCGGCGACGTCACGCTACGCGCTGGGCACCGACGCCGTCGACGCGGGGGAGCAGCTGTGCCTCGAGGTGGCCAAGGAGTTCCCGCGCGTCACCTACTTCGCCGGCAAGGTGATCTTCCAGCGCGAGGCGTGGTACCAGCACCTGCTGCACAACGAGACGGCGGCGGCGATCCAGAAGCGCCTGCAGTGGGTCGGCAAGCCGGTGGTCATCATCCCCGCCCGGGTGCACTAGCCCGCGCCCGGTCGCCGGGCGCGGCTCGCGAGACTAGTAGACCCGGCCTCCGAGCGGCACCTCGCGCTCCACCGCGAGCAGCACGACCCGGCCGGCCTCGTCCGGCAGACCGAGCACCAGCACCTCCGACTCGAACCCGGCGATGCGCCGCACGCCGAGGTTGACGGCGCACACGACCAGGCGGCCGACCAGGTCCGGCAGCGTGTAGAGGTCGGTGATCTGCGCGCTGGAAGCCTTGGTGCCGAGCGGGCCGAGGTCGATCGTGAGCTTGTACGCCGGCTTGCGCGCGCCCGCGAGCGGCTCCGCCGAGACGATCCGTCCCACTCTCAGGTCGAGCGCGCCGAACGCCTCGAGGCCC
>DASPTN010000162.1:0-11887 GCA_035623395.1 Gemmatimonadales bacterium
GGCGAGAACGCGCACGGCGAGGGCCGAGAAGCCGACGGCGAGGATGGAGATGGGGATGGCCGACTCGATGCCCTGGCCGAGCTTCAGGGCGATGTAGGTGGCGGCGGCCGAGAAGACGATGGACCAGAAGAACCCCTGCACGATCGAGCGGACCGTGACCTCGGGCACGGTCTCGGTGGGTGACACCACGGGCGCGTAGCGCTCGCCGGGCTGCAGCTCGCGGAACGCGTTCTCGGGAAGGCGGGCGTCGTCAGCCATCGTATTTCTCCATCACCGATTCGACCACGCGGCGGGACAGCGCGTGGTAAGTGGGCGCCGCCGCGGCGAAGATCTCCCGGGCCAGCGCGCGGGTGCGCGGGTGCCGGCCCAGGGCGCCGTACAGCGGACGCAGGTACTTCATCCGGCCGACCTTCATCAGCACGTCCCGTGCCCGGCCGAACACCGGCTCGTAGTCGGACCCGGCCGCGATGGTGAGCCACTCGACCAGGATCTCGTAGTTGCCGCGCCCGGTGAGCTTGAGCTCCGCGTCGAGCCAGCGGCACGACGCCTCGTCCAGCTCCCGCGGCAGGTGCTGCAGGTAGACCAGCAGCTCGCTGGGGCTCCACTGCGCCAGCTGCGCCGCCGCGGGCCGGTCGCCCTTCGCCCAGCCCTCGGCCAGCGCGACGATCGCCTCCAGCGGCGCCGAGCGGAACACCGGGGCGTTGGCCGGCACGCCGGGCCGGTTGAGCCACTCGTCCGCGCCGACCTTCGCGGCCACCCCCGGCAGCTGCTGCTCGACGAACGCCATGAGCTGCTCGGTCGTCACCGACGTGAAGTGGAACCGCTGGATGTACGCCCGGATGAACCGGTCGAACGCCGGCCGGCCCACCGTCCGCTCGAGCAGCGCCACGAACAGCGATCCCTTCTCGTAGGGCACCGACGAGTACACGTCGTCGGGGTCGACGCCCTCGAGGTGCGTGCGCAGCACCGTGAACGGCGAGTCGTCCCCGAACCGCTGCACCGACTCCAGCAGCGCCGTCCGGCCGATCGCCCAGCTCACCGCGGCCGCCGCCTCGCCGTGCAGCGCCTCCAGGATCCGCCGCTCCGCCCACACCGTGAACCCCTCGTTCAGCCAGAAGTGGTCCATGGTGGCGTTGGTCACCAGGTTGCCCGTCCACGAGTGCGCCAGCTCGTGGCACACCACGTCCACCAGCGAGCGGTCGCCCGCCAGCAGCGTCGGCGTGAGGAAGGTCAGGCGCGGGTTCTCCATCCCGCCGTAGGGGAACGACGGGGGCAGCACCAGCATGTCGTACCGGTCCCACTCGTAGGGACCGAACATCGCCTCCGCGGTGGCGATCATCTGCTCCACCCCGGCGAACTCCCACGCGGCGGCCTCCACCGTCGCCGGCTCCGCCCACACCCGCGCGCGCCTGCCCAGGTCGCGCGCCGTGAGGTCGCCCACCGCCAGCGCGACGAGATACGAGGGGATGGCCTGCGGCATCGCGAACCGCACCGTCCGCATCCCGGGCTCCGAGTCCACCGGCTCGCCCACCGGGCCCGCCGACATCACGGCGGTGAGCGCCTCCGGCACCGTGATCGCGGCGTCGTAGGTGACCCGCACCATCGGCGTGTCCTGGCACGGGATCATCGTGCGCGCGTGGATCGGCTGGAACTGCGTGAACATGAACGGGTGCTTGCGCCCCGCGGTCTGCTCCGGCGCGAGCCACTGCAGCCCGATCGCGTCGGGCCCCGTCTCGTAGGCGATGACCACCTTCTCCGTGCCGGGCGGCAGCGTCAGCCGGAGCCGGCTGCCCAGGATCGGCTCCTCCGGGCCCGCCTCGTAGGCGATGGGCCGGCCGCCGTCGGTGCGGACCGACGCGATCACCAGGCCCTTGGTGTCGAGGTCGAACGGGCCGGAGGACGCCCGCTCCAGCGTCAGCGTGACCTGCCCCGCCACCCGCTTCCGGTCGAAATCCACCGCGACGTCGAGGTCGAGATGGCGGGTGCGCGGCTGGGCGGAATCGAAGCAGGAATGCGGGTCGGACCGGGACATGGAGGCCTTTCGGGTCAAGAACGGCCCGGAATTTGCGACTTGGAGGGCCAGTCGGCCAGGGGCTTCTGCCCGTCGCCAGCCTCCGAAGAGCGGATCGCGACGGGTGCTTCATTAGGGCCCGAATCCCGACAGCGACAGGGGGATTTGTCATGTTCTACGACGCGGGATGCTACGGACGGGTGGCGCTGGGCGAGCTGCCCGAGTCGGTACAGCGGCGGCTGGGCGCGCTGCCGGGCGAGTGGCTCGAGTTCGACCCGGTCCTGGGCACGATCGTGGTGCGTCACATCCAGCCGTCGGCCGGCCCGTGCCTGCCGACGATCGCGGGCGAGCTGGTGCGGATGCTGAGCGAGATTCCGGAGGCGGCGCAGGGCGCGATCCCGGGCGGCGACCTGTTCGTGCACACCGAGGCCGACGCGCAGCTGGTGCGGCTGCGGGTGGAGCCGGGCGGCGCGCTGCGGATCGAGTGGGCGCACCCCGACTACGCGAAGGCGAAGCCGCAGCTGTGGAAGGGCGCGAAGGTCGAGATGGTCGAGCCGCGCGTGCAGCGACTCAACGGCGCGGTCCGGTTCGAGTGCGCCGATCCGGCGCGCGCGGCCCGCGAGCTGGGAGCGCTCGCCGACGGCTACGAGGGCCTCTACCCCGAGGGCGACCTGGTGGTGAAAGCGGACCGCGCGGCGGGCCGCGTGACGGCTTCGGTGCGCGACCTCAACGTGGACGTGCTGCTGCTGGTCGAGCGGCTGCAGCAGCTGGCGAAGGCGGGCACGCTGGTCGGCGACGTCCAGGTCAGCTCGTTCGCCTCGATCGTGCCCGAGCAGCAGCTGCGGTTCGTGTTCGACGACGGCAAGGTGTGGGTGCAGCGGCCGGTGCTGTGGGCCGATCCGGCCGCTCGCGCGACCCGCGCCCGCATGCGCGCGGACGCCTGAGGCGGGGGGAGACGCCGATGATGGACTACGGCTTCACCGAGGACCAGCAGGCGATCCGCGATCTCGCGCGGGAGATCGCCGAGAAGGAGATCCGCCCGGTCGCGGCCGAGTACGACCGCACGGGCGAGTTCCCGTGGCCGGTCGTGAAGACGCTGGCGGGCGCGGACCTGTTCCGGACGTTCATCCCCGAGGAGTACGAGGGGATCGCGAACGGCACGCCCACCACGAACCTGGTGCTGGTGACCGAGGAGCTGTCGAAGGCGTGCGGCGGCATCGCGCTCGCGCTCGCCGGCACGGCGCTCGGCACGATGCCGATCCTGCTCTCGGGCGGCGACGAGCTGAAGCGGCGGTTCCTCCCCGACATCGCGGCGGGCCGGCGGCTCGCGGCGTTCGCGCTCACGGAGCCCGACGCGGGCTCCGACGCGGGCGGCATCCGCACCACCGCGATCCGGGACGGCGACCACTACGTGCTGAACGGCACCAAGCAGTGGATCACCAACGGCGGCGAGGCCGAGGTCTACACCGTGATCGCCCTCACCAACCCGTCCAAGGGGCCGCGCGGCGCCAGCGCCATCGTGGTCGAGAAGGGCACGCCGGGATTCGGGTTCGGGAAGAAGGAGGACAAGATGGGCATCCGCGCCTCCGCGACGCGGGAGCTGATCTTCCAGGACTGCCGGGTGCCCGCGGCGAACCTCATCGGCCGCGAGGGCACCGGGTTCATCACGGCGATGCGCACCTTCGACGCCTCGCGGCCCGGCGTGGGCGCGCAGGCGCTCGGCATCGCGCAGGGCGCGCTCGACCTCGCGGTCGCGTACGCGTGCACGCGGCGCCAGTTCGGCTCGCCGGTGTCCGCCTTCCAGGGCCTGCGGTTCAGCCTCGCCGACATGGCGACCAGGGTCGAGGCCGCGCGCGCGCTGATCTACGCCACGGCCAAGTACATCGACTCCCAGCCCAGGGAGCGGCCGACGATCTACTCGGCGATGAGCAAGCTGTTCGCCGCCGACGTCGCGGTGCAGGTCACGATCGACGCCGTGCAGGTGTTCGGCGGCTACGGCTACATGCGCGACTACCCGATCGAGAAGTACATGCGCGACGCCAAGATCACCCAGATCTACGAGGGCACCAACCAGATCCAGCGCGAGGAGATCAGCAAGATCATGATCGGACGGTACGTCTCGGGCGGCGGGCGCCAGACCGCGCAGGCGGCGGACTGACGATGCGCACCACGGCCCGCCGCAGCGCGCCGGGGCGGTAGCGATGCAACCGTTCCGGTATCACGTCCTCGCCTGCGACCAGAAGAAGCCGGACGGCCAGCCCTGCTGCTCGGCCAACGGCTCCGCGGCGGTGCTCGATGCCCTGCGGCGCGAAGTGGCGGCGCGGGGGCTCGCTGACACCGTGCAGCTCACCACCACCGGCTCGCTCGGCCTGTGCGACCGGGGGCCGAACCTGGTGGTGTACCCGGACGGCACCTGGTACTCGGGCGTGCAGCCCGGGGACGTGCCCGAGATCGTGGCGGAGCACTTCGTGGCTGGCCGCCCGGTGGCACGGCTCGCCGCCCGCGACGAGCCCGCGGTGAAGGCCGAGATTCAGCGGAACCGCGCCAGGTTCCTCGCGGCGGCGAAGGCGCGCGACGCGTCGGGCGCGGTGCCCGACGAGCTGACCGCCATGATCCGCGGCTACCAGGAGAGCCGCATCCTGCTGACGGCCGTCGAGCTCGACGTGTTCACGGCCGCGGGCGGCGGCGCGACGGGCGCCGAGGTGGCGCGGCGCTGCCGGACCGACCGGCGCGCGACGGAGCTGCTGCTGAACGCCCTGGTCGCGCTCGACGCGCTCCAGCTCAAGGGCGACTGCTACGTCAACACGCCGCTCGCCGCGCGGTTCCTCGCGGCCGGCTCGCCCGACGACGCGCGCGACGCGCTGCGGCACAACCTGAGCCTGTGGACCACCTGGTCGTCGCTCACCGAGGCGGTGCGCGAGGGCCACGTGTCGCTCCGGACCGAGATGCGCGCGCGGGACGACGACTGGACCGTGCCCTTCATCGCGGCGATGCACCGCAACGCCGCCGCGCGCGCCCCGACGGTCGTGGAGGCGGTGGGCGCCGGCGGAGTGCAGCGGATGCTGGACGTGGGCGGCGGCTCGGGCGCGTACTCGATCGCGTTCGCCCGCGCGAACCCGGCCCTCACCGCGGTGGTGCTCGACCTGCCGACCGTGCTCCCGATCACCGAGAGCCACGTGGCCGTCGCCGGCCTCTCGGACCGCGTCACCACCAGGCCGGGCGACCTGCGCCGGGACGACTTCGGCAGGGACTACGACCTCGTCTTCCTCTCGGCCGTCTGCCACATGCTCGGCCCGGACGGCAACCGCGACCTGCTCGCTCGCGCGGCGAAGGCCCTCGCCCCCGGCGGCCGCGTGGTCGTGCAGGACTTCATTCTCGAGCCCGAGCGCACCAAGCCGCGGCAGGCCGTGCTGTTCGCCATCAACATGCTGGTGGGGACGGACGCGGGGAGCACCTACACCGAAGCCGAGTACGCCTCCTGGCTCGCGGCCGCCGGTCTCGGCGACGTGCGCCGCATCCGCCTGCCCGGACCCGCCGACCTGATGGTGGGGGCCCGCGGCTAGCGGCCATCGGCGCTGGCGGCCGCGCGACCGACGACGACGGGGCGCCACACGGCGCCCCGTTCCGTCAGCGTCCCGGCGCCGGCGTCCCGGCCGCCTGGAGCAGCCGGACGAAGCTCTGCAGCTCGGCCCGGTTCAGGTCCGACACGGCCCAGTAGCTCATCCCGCCCGACGTCCAGTGCTCGAGGAAGTAGCCGTTCCTCTCGTCGTGCGCGCTTCCCTCGGCTCCGCCGCGCTCCGGCCACACGAACAGGTTGATGCGGTGCAGGCGACGCCCGTAGACGAGCGCCGCCGCGGTCTGCCCGGCCACGTAATCCAGCCGCCCGCCCAGGAGCGGGAAGCCGGCGGCCGCCTCGTCGGTCACGGGCGGCGAGAAGTCCACCCGCCCGTCGAACCAGGGCTTCACCGTATGCTGGTCGGTCGAGGCGACGTCGGTGAGATGCCCGGGCATCAGCGACCGGACGTGCGCCGCGAGCACTTCCTCGGAGACGACGGTCGCGGCGGCGCGGTCCGAGGCGATCCTCCAGGTGCCGGCCACGACCAGCACGACCGCGGCGGCGACGGTGAGCGGGCGCCACCAGGCGGGCCGGTCCGCGCCCGCGCGCGGCGCCGCGGCGCGCACGGCGTCGCGCACGCGCATCCGCAGCACGTCGGGTGCGCGGAGCGGCGGGAATGCCTCGCGCACCGCCGCGCCCAGCGCGCGGTGGCGGTCCAGCAGCGCGCCGCACGCCGTGCAGCCCTGGAGGTGCGCGGCGACGTCGGCCGCCTCCGCGGCCGCCAGCTCGCGGTCCAGGTAGGCGCCGATCCGCGCTTCCACGTCCCGGCAGTTCACGTCAGCCAGCCTCCCTCTCGCCCGGCCCCAGCGCCTCCAGCAGCCTCTGCCGGCCGCGCGCCAGCCGCGACATCACGGTGCCGATCGGGCAGCCGGTGACCTCCGCGATCTCGCGGTACGACAGCCCGTGCAGCTCCCGGAGCACGAGTGCCTCGCGGAACTCCGCCGGCAGCCGGTCCAGCGCCCGGTGCAGCTGCGCCCGGGCCTCGCCCTGCCGGAGCCCGGCCTCGGCGTCGCCGGCCTCTCCGCCGTGCAGCTCCTCGTCGAACTCCGTCGTGACCGCGTCGGCGCGGCGGCCCCGCCGCCAGGTGCGCGCGCAGTTCCCGACGATCGCCAGCAGCCAGGCACGCCCGTCGCTGCCCCGCAGCGTGCCGAAGTGCCGCAGCGCACGGAGGTACGCCTCCTGCACAACGTCCTGCGCATCATGCTCGTCGCGCACCAAGTAACGCGCCAACGAGTACGCGTCGTCCAGGTGCGGCAGCAGCAGCTCCTCGAACCGCGCCAGCTCCGTTGGCCCCAACCGTCGCCTCGTGTCGTGCGCACACGGCCGGAGACAGGGACTCCGGCCGCGGCGGGTTTATTCCCGGGACGGCACAAGATACCCGGCGGGAATATCCGCGGTCCAACGCGGGTCTATCCGTCGCCCCGACGATCGCCCGACCGCGGCCGGAATCCTCCGGCCGGTCGCGCGCCGTCACCCGAACGACGGAGACGACCCATGAGACCGCAGATTGCCGCCGCCGCCATCGCCGCCTTCGCGGCGCTTCCCCGCCCCGCGACCGCACAGGCCACCTCGGACGTGCGGCTGTCGGAGTGGAAGGTGGAGCTGGCGAGCGCATCGCTGCCCGCCGGCACCGTCACCTTCAACGTCAGCAACGCGGGGACGATCCCCCACGGCTTCGAGGTGGAGGGCCGCGGCATCGAGAAGGAGATGCCGCTCATCCAGCCCGGGCAGTCCGCGACCCTCACCGTGACGCTGCGTCCGGGCCGCTACGAGGTGTACTGCCCGGTGGGCGTGGACTCGCACAAGAAGCTCGGGATGGTGGCGCGGCTCGTCGTGACGAGCGGAGCGGCCGCGGGCCGGTCCGCCGCCGGCGGCTCCGCGGTCGACGCGGCGCCCGCAGCGAACCCGGACCACGACCCGCAGCCTTCGGCTCCGGCCGTGAAGACCATCTCGGTCACGGGAGGCGGGCCGGTCGTGCAGATCCTGCCGGGGCCCTTTCCGTTCGCCGACAGCGCCGCCGCCGTGATCCGGTCGCGTCCCGACGACCAGCGCGCGGACCTCGAGCACAAGGCGCAGCTCGGCCCGTACTCCGACAGCGTCGCGCGCATCGCCGGGACGATCAGCCTCAGGGCGTGGGACTTCGGCCCGACCCGCGACTCCGTCGAGGGCACGGCCGAGATCACGACCCGGGACGGCGCGCGGTGGCGGCTGGTGCTGGACAGCGTGCAAACCCGCGACATCCCGGACAACCCGCGGTTCGGCGGCGTCATCATGGGGCTCTACTACCACGGCGCCACGGGCGTGCACACGCCGCTCGTCCCGACGATCCGGAGCGCGGTGGCGCTGTGGGCCTGGGCGCACCTGTGGCGGAACGACTCGCTCGCGACCGACCGCGCGATGGTGCACGTGATGCTGCTGTCGCAGACCCGGCGGGACGGGACCTTCGCGCTCCAGTGCTGGGACTGCTCGAAGAACCCGATCCGCGAGCTGCAGCTCCAGGTCACGCCCGCGCCGGGCCAGCCCGGGCTCGACGCACCCGGCGGCTTCCTGTTCGTGAACTGGGAGCGGGCGACGAGACGGGGCGGGTGAGCGGCACGGCGACGCCCCCGGGAATCCGAAGGGGCCGCGATCGCTCGCGGCCCCTTCGCGTGATCCCCGTGCCGGCGGACGCCGTGGCTCAGCGCGGAGCCTCGGGCGGGCCGTCGAGCACGGTGACCACGATCGGCGACGCCAGCCGCTCGGCCAGCGTGTCCAGCGCGCGCCACCAGTCGCGGACGTCGGCGAAGTCGCCGCTCGCCGTCCAGCCCGCGCCGACGTAGCGCTCCGCCGGCTGGCCGGGACGCGCCGTCGCGAGGGCGAGGATGTGGTCGTCCGTCTCCTGCAGGCCGAGCAGCGAGGCGCGGTCGAGCAGCGCGCCGAGCCCCAGCTCGCCGTGGCCGCCGTTGGCCGGCTCCACCGGCTGCCAGGTGGCGACCCACGCGCGACGGCCCGCCGCCCAGCGGGTGGAGGCCACCTGGCCCTCGGCGTGCTTCACGAAGCCGACCGCGTAGGTCAGCGGCGCCGCGCGATCGGCCGAGTCGGTGCGGAACGTGGTCTCCACCCGGAACAGGTTCTGCCCGGCGTCCATGACGAACCGCCGGACCTCGGACAAGCGGAGGCCGCCCGCGTCGAACGGGTCGTAGCTCAGCTCGAAGATCGCCCGCAGCGGTCCCGTGGCGAGGATCCGCCAGGTGCGGAAGTTCTCCGCGCGGTAGAGGCGGCCGTCCCGCCAGATCCCGTCGCCGCCCGCGCCCAGCGACGCTCCGACCGTGTAGAAGTCGGCGCCCTCGCCCGTATCCGTGTGGTACGAGTCGTGGCCCTTGGCGTACCAGCGGTCGACGATCAGGTCGCGGGTCCGCTTGACCCACACGTCGATGCCACTGCTGTGGAGATTCTCCTGCCGCCACAGGCCCTGCCCGTAGATGCGATAGGCGATGCGATCGCTCTCCCAGGCGATGTCGTCCCGCTGCTCGATGTGGCGGGCGTAGGCGCGCGGCCGCACCGGGGTCGCCGGCGCCGCGGCCTCGACGACGATCCGCCGCACCTGGCTCGGCGCGAAATCCGCCAGCACCAGCAGCTGATCCGTCCGGCCGTCGCCGTCGCTGTCGACGGCCTGCACCGGCAGCTCGGCACCCGTCACCGCGTCCAGCGCCCGCACGCGCGCCGGGTCCAAACCCGGCAGGCGCCGGCTCAGCTGGGCCCACGGGAGCTCGAGCATCTCGTCCGGGCGCGCGAGCGCCAGCGGGTTCTCGGCCCGCACGACCACCCGCGGCGCGGCCTGGCCCGCCAGGTCCTGGCCCATGAGCGGGTACGCTCCGGCCGCGGCGGCCAACAACACTGCCGCCCGGCCGGCCCACGCCGCGCGGAGCCGGGCCATCAGCGCAGCTCGTCCGGCGCGACGCCCTGCATGTCGCCGAACGCCTGGTTCTCGCCGCCCATCGCCCAGCAGAAGCCGTAGCGCCCGGTCCCCACGCCAGCGTGAATCGACCAGCCGGGCGACAGCACGGCCTCGCCCTCGCGCACGATCAGGTGCCGCGTCTCCGCCGGCTCCCCCATCAGGTGGACGACGAAGCCGTCGGCCGGGAGGTCGAAGTAGAGGTAGACCTCGGTGCGCCGCGCGTGGGTGTGCGCGGGCATGGTGTTCCACACGCTGCCGGCCTCGACGTCGGTCACGCCCATCACCAGCTGCGCGGTGCGCACGCCGTCCGGATGGAAGTAGCGCCGCAGGACCCGCCGGTTGGCGCCGTCCTGGCCGCCGAGCGCGACGGTCTCCGCGTCCGCCGGCGCGACGCGCGCCGTGGGATACGCGGCCTGCGCGGGGTAGCTCACCAGGTAGAAGCGCGCCGGCTCCGCGGGCGCATCGCTCGCGAACACGACCTCGCGGCCGCCCCGCCCCACGAACAGCCCGTCCCGGTTGCCGAGCCGGTGCGCCGCGCCGTCCACCCGCACGCTGCCGGCGCCCCCGACGTTCACGACGCCCAGCTCGCGCCGCTCGAGGAAGAACGCCGCGGCCAGCTCCGGCGGGTTCGGCAGCGGGATGGGCGCGCGCGTCGGCACCACGCCGCCCAGGGCGACGCGGTCCAGGTCGAAGAAGCGGATCGTCGCCTCGCCCGCGGCGAACAGGTCCTGCACCAGGAACGCCGCGCGCAGCTCGGCCGCGGTCATGCGCCGGGCCTCGGCCGGCGAGGGCACGTAGTGCATGGTCACGTCGGAATTCCCTTCCCTCGCGTGTGCGTCACCGGGCCATCCAGCCGCCGTCCACCACCAGCACGTGGCCGTTCACGTAGTCGCTGGCCCGTGACGCCAGGAAGACAACCGAGCCCGCCAGGTCCCGCGGCTCGCCCCAGCGGCCGGCCGGAATGCGGGCGGAGATCTCCGCGAAGCGCGCGGGGTCGTCCTGCAGGGCGCGGGTGTTGTCGGTGCGGAAGTAGCCGGGCGCGATCGCGTTCACCTGCACGTTGCGACCGGCCCACTCGTTGGCGAGGGCCTTGGTGAGACCGGCGACGGCGTGCTTGGCCGCCGTGTACGCGGCGATGGTGACGCCGCCGCTGAACGACAGCAGGGACGCGACGTTCACGATCTTGCCGGCGCCGCGTCGCACCATCGCGGCACCGAGCCGCTGCGACAGCAGGAAGACCGCGTCGAGGTCGGTGCGCAGCACCACGTCCCAGTCGGCGGCCGGGTACTCGGCGGCGGGATGCCGCCGGATCGTGCCGGCGTTGTTGACCAGGACATCGATGGCGCCCGCCAGGCCCTCCGCTTCCTCCGCCATGGCGAGCACGGCCGCGCGGTCGGCCAGGTCGGCGGCGACGGTCCAGGCGCGGCGGCCCGCTCGAGCGACGGCCGCGGCCGTCTCGTCGGCCCCGCCGGGGCGCGCCGACGCGCAGACGACGTCCGCGCCCGCCGACGCCAGCGCCTCGGCCATGGCGCGGCCGAGCCCGCGGCTCGCGCCCGTCACCAGCGCGCGTTTGCCCTCGAGCGAGAAGAGCGCGGCGGCGCCGGCGCCCGGCACCGGGCGGGCCGTCACGGAGCTGTCCGGCTTCGTGCTCATGGCCTCCTCGTCGTCGTCCGCCGGTGCACGCCCGCCCTCCGGGAACGAGGCGGCAGGGCGACGCCGCCTAATAGTGCGACGACGCGGATGACGACACAACGAGGGAGACGGCGAGGACGCCGCCCCGCCCCGGGGCGGGTGGACCACCCGTCCCGGGGACGGCGGCGGCCGTCAGTACAGCGCGATGCGCTGCGGCAGGTAGCGGACGGTGTCGCCCGCGGCCGGCGTGCCCGAGTCCGCGTACGCGTAGCACCACGCGGTGCCGTCGGCCGAGACGCCGCACGGATAGGGACTGCCGGTGACGAAGGAGACCAGCGGCACCGCGGTGCCCACCGGCACCGGGTGATCCACCACGATGCTGGAGTTGTCGGGCCTCGGGCCCGCGCCGACGAAGCCCCAGCAGAGGAGCTTGAACCCCGCGGTGGACGCGCAGGCCGTCGTCTGCGAGACGCCGAGCGCCTGCGCCGCCTTGCTCATCCCGATGAGCGTGGGCGTCATGTAACTCAGCCCGCCGTCGCCGACGTTCGCGACCAGCGGGATGAAGCCCCAGCAGTAGACCTTGCCGGAGCCGAGGCCGCAGGTGAAGTCCCAGCTCACCGAGACGGAGCTGAGGGCCCCGACGCCACGCACCTGCACCGGCGCGTTCCTGGGCAACGTGTCGCCCGTGCCC
>DASPTN010000163.1:0-26738 GCA_035623395.1 Gemmatimonadales bacterium
GTCGAGGACAAGGAGCTGCCCTTCCCCGAGTCGGTCGCGGCCTCGGAGATCCACAAGGCCGGCCGCGGCGGCGGCACCGGCGCGAAGTTCCTGTTCGGCGCGATGGGCATCGGCGCCGTGATCCAGGGCCTGGCCCAGATCAACTTCTTCACGTCGAGCTGGCAGAGGTTCGTCGCGTTCGCCCGCACGACGATCGGGCTGCGCTCCAGCGGCGCCGCGACCGGCCAGAGCGGCATGCTGCTCTCCTCGCCGTCGATCAGCCCGGCGTTCATCGGGGTCGGCTACATCATCGGCCCGAAGCTGGCGTCGCTGAACTTCGCCGGCGGCGTCGTCGCCTGGGGCCTGATGGTGCCCATCCTGTCGTACTTCATCGCGCCCACGGTGTTCACCGCCGGCGGGCCCGAGCCGACGATCGGCCAGTGGATCGGACTCGCCAACAACGTCTGGTTCACGATCGTGCGGCCGATCGCCATCGGCGGCATGCTCATGAGCGCGGCGTACACGCTGTTCCGCATGCGCAACAGCCTGATCGCGGGCATCCAGCGCTCGGTCGGGGACGTGAAGAAGGCCGCGGCCGGCACTCCCATCGGCGACCGCACGGAGCGCGACCTCCCGTTCAACTGGGTCATGATCGGCGTGCTGGCCACCGGCGTCCTGACCTTCTTCATCTACAACTTCTTCACCGGCAACGCCGTGGGGGCCGCGCTCGTCGCGACGATCGTCATGATCGTGGCCGGCTTCTTCTTCGCGGCCGTGTCCGGCTACCTCGTGGGCATGATCGGGTCCAGCAACAACCCGATCAGCGGCCTGACGCTCTCGACGCTGGTCGTGGCCGCGCTGCTCATGGTGGCCCTCGGCATGACGGGGATCAAGGGCGTCGCCGCGGTGCTCGGCGTCGCGGGGGTGGTCTGCGTGTCGGCCGCGGTGGCCGGCGAGATGCTGCAGGACCTCAAGGTCGGCCACATCCTCGGCGGCACGCCGTGGAAGATGCAGATCGGCGACCTGCTCGGCGTGGCGCTCGCGGCCTCGGTGATGTTCCTGCCGCTGGTCGTGCTCCACATGGGCGACATCAAGGCCGGCCAGATGGCCGTGCCGCCCTACCAGGGCGGGTTCGGGGGCCCGGTGCTGCCGGCGCCGCAGGCCAGCCTGATGGCGCTGCTGTCGCAGGGGATCGTGGGCGGCCACATGGCGTGGCCCCTCATCATCGTGGGGATCATGCTCGGCATCGGGATGATCCTGATGCGGGTGCCCAGCCCGATGCTGGTGTGCGTGGGGATGTACATCAACCTCGGCACCACCTTCGCCATCTTCCTCGGCGGCGTCATCCGCGCGGCCGTGAACGCCTTCACGGAGCGGCGCAAGCACAACGCCGCGCAGCGCGCGCGCGTGGAGAACACGGGCATCCTGCTGGCGGCGGGCCTGATCGCCGGCGAGGCGCTCATCGGCCTGCTGTTCGCGGCCCTGGCGTTCGGGAGCGTGAACTACGAGACCTTCCTGAGCAAGCTGACCTCCGTCTTCCCGCTCGGGTTCTGGTTCGCCCTCGTGGTGCTGGCGTTCCTCGCCTGGCTGCTCGTCCAGGTCCCGCTGTGGAACGCCGGGGCGCCCGACGAACCGGCGCCGCCGAGCGCGGTGATGTAGGACGGTGGGGGCGCCGGCGGAAACGCGGGCGCCGTGGGCGACCGGGTGGGCCGTAAGCAGCCGGCCCGCGCCGGTCCGGTGACGTCGGACCTTTCCGGAGAGCGATGATGAGCGACGCGATTGCAGGTTTGCAGCCCGCGCTGGTGTGGAAGTACTTCGCGGAGATCGCGCGGATTCCCCGCGGGTCGAAGCACGAGGAGAAGATCTCGAAGTACGTGCTCGAGACGGCCAAGCGCCTCGGCCTCGCGGCCAAGGCGGACAAGCTGGGCAACGTGGTGGTAAAGAAGCCCGCCTCGCCGGGCAAGGAGCGGGTGAAGAGCGTCGCGCTCCAGGGCCACCTCGACATGGTCTGCGAGAAGAACAAGGACAAGGTCCACGACTTCTCGAAGGACCCGATCGAGCTGGTGCGCAAGGGCAACTTCCTCACGGCGAACGGCACCACCCTCGGCGCCGACAACGGCATCGCGGTGGCCACGAACCTCGCCATCATGGAGGACAGGTCGCTGGTGCACGGCCCGCTGGAGTTCGTGTTCACGATCGACGAGGAGACGGGCCTCACCGGGGCGGCGGGCCTCCAGCCGGGCTTCGTCGAGAGCCGCACCCTGATGAACCTCGACTCCGAGGAGGAGGGCGCCCTCTACGTCGGCTGCTCCGGGGGTCGCGACACGATCGGCACCTGGAAGGCGGCGTTCGATCCGTCGCCCGCGGGCACGACGGCGGCCACGCTCAAGGTCACCGGCCTCAAGGGCGGGCACTCGGGCCTGGAGATCGACAAGGGGCGGGGCAACGCGGTCAAGATCATCAACCGCGCCGTGCTCGCGCTGGCCGACCTCGGCGCGCGGCTCGCCTCGGTCGAGGGCGGCGACAAGCACAACGCCATCCCGCGCGAAGCCGAGGCCGTCGTGTTCGTCCCGGCCAAGAAGTGGAACGAGGCCGCCGCGGCGGTCGCGGCGTTCCAGAAGGTCGCGAAGGCGGAGCTGGCGACCGCGGAGCCCGGCCTCGCGATCACGCTGGAGGAGAAGCAGGGCGCGAAGAAGGGCAAGGTCCTCAAGAAGGCGCTGCAGCACAGGCTGAGCCAGACCATCGCCGCGTTCCCGCACGGCGTCCTCAAGATGAGCGCCGACATTCCCGGGCTGGTGGAAACTTCCACCAACGTGGCCGCGGTCCACACGACCGCCAAGACCGTCCAGCTCGTCACCAGCCAGCGCAGCTCCGTGGCCTCGGAGCTGGACGAGGCCTGCCTCGGCGTGCGCGCCATCTTCGAGATGGGCGGCGCCACGGCCCACACGTCGGACGGCTACCCCGGCTGGAAGCCGGATCTGGGCTCCGCCATTCTCAAGACCGCCAAGGCGACGTACAAGTCGCTGTACGGGAAGGACCCCGAGGTGAAGGCGATCCACGCCGGCCTGGAGTGCGGGATCATCGGCGAGCGCTACCCCGGGATGGACATGGTCTCGTTCGGCCCCACGCTCGAGGGCGTCCACTCGCCCGACGAGAAGATCCACATCGACACGGTGCCGAAGTTCTGGGACTTCCTGCTCGGAATTCTGAAGGCGGTGAACTGATTGCAGGGACGTTGCCAGACGCCGAGGCAGAAGTGGTTACCAGACGTCAGTGACGGAAACGGATACGGCGGCCCCGCCTCGAAATCGAGGCGGGGCCTTTTCTGCGCCTCGCATCCGGCAACCGGGAACCACTGGCAACTTGGCGTCTGCCGACTAATCTGCGTTCTGAGTCCACCGAAGCCCACACATCGCCTCCACGACCTCGGCGGCACGCACCGGCTGCCCGTCGAGTCGCAGCGCCTCACTGACCTCTACCGTCGGGGGCGGCCTGAGCCCCAGCGCCGTCAGCGCTTCGCGGTCGTACAGCAGCGCGCGCGCCGGCCGGTCCTCCGCGATCCGTCCCTCCCGCATCACCACCACGCGGTCGGCGACCTCGGCCACGAAGCCCAGGTCGTGCGAGACGGCGAGCATGGTGACGCCGGCGCGGGCGCGGCGCCGCAGCGCCGCGATCGCCGTCTCGCGCTGCGCCCGGTCGAGGGCCGCCGTCGGCTCGTCGAGCACCAGCACGTCGGGCTCCATCGCCAGCACGCCGGCGAGCGCCACCAGCTTCCGGGTCGGCGCCGGCACGTCGTACGGGTGCAGCCGCGCGAGCGGTGCCAGGCCCAGCTCCTCGAGCACCGCGCCCACGTCCGGGCGCCTCGTGCCCAGGCAGCGCGGCCCGAACGCCACGTCCTCGCGGATCGAGCGGGCGAATAGCTGCTGGTCGGCGTGCTGGAAGACGTAGCCGACCCGCCCCGCCATCTCGTCGGGCCGCTTGCGAGCGACCTCCCAGTCACCGACGGTCACGCGCCCGGCGCTGGGCCGCCGCAGCCCGACCACCAGGCGCGTCAGCGTCGTCTTGCCGGCGCCGTTGGGGCCCAGCAGGGCGACCTGCTCGCCGGCCCCCAGCGCCAGGTCCACGCCGCGCACCGCCTCCGCGGCGTCGTAGGCGTAGCGCACGCGCTCCAGCCGTACCTCCATGCCGCTCACGGCGCGGTGACACCCGTGTCGGGGCCGGATCCAGCGGGCGGCGCATCGGAAGTGCCGCGCCCGCCGCGGCTGCTCTGCGGGGCGATCCGCCGGAGCAACGCGGTTATGTCGACCGGATACGGCGGCGGGCAGCCGGCCGCGCGCGCCAGCAGGGCGACGTCGGTGCCGTCGAGCACGTCCGCCGGCCTCCCCTGCGCCGCGATCCGGCCTTCGGCCATCGCGACCGCCCGCGTCGCGACTCGCGCCGCGCGCTGCAGGTCCGGCGTCGCGAGCAGGACCGCGGTGCCCGCCGCCCCGAGCCCGGGCAGCGCGTCGTACAGCGCGTCGGCGGCCTCCGGGTCGAGCTCGGCGGCGGGGTCGTCCAGCGCGAGCACGTCGGGCCCGAGGGCGAGCGCCGCCGCCACCACCACCCGCTGCAGCTCGCCGCCCGAGAGCTGCGCGGGGTCCCGGTCCGCGAGGTGCGCGATGCGCAGCTGGTCGAGGGCGCGCGCGGCCGCCGCGAACACCGCCGCGCGCGGCAGGCCCAGCGACGCCGGCCCGAACGCCACTTCGTCGCGGACCGTGGAGCACAGCCCCGTGAGCTGGGTCCAGGGGCGCGCGAACACCACGCCGCAGCGCCGGGCGGCGATGTCGCGGCCGCCCGTCAGCGTGCCGCCCACGACCCGCGGCGCGAATCCGGTGGCCACCAGCAGCAGCGTCGACGTCCCGGCGCCGGCCGGTCCGGTCACGGCGAGCACGTCGCCCGGCGCGACGTCCAGCGACACGTCCGTCAGCGCCGGCCGCGCCGCCCCCGGGTAGCTGAACGACGCGCCCGCGAGCGTGATGAGAGGGGCGGTCACCCGCGCATCCTCCAGAACTTCCACCCGTAGGCGGCCAGCACGAGCGCCAGCAGCGTCCAGCGCAGGACGCGCTGCGCCGCCGAGTCGTCCGGCGGGTCGAGCGCCGTGCGCCGCGCCCCGCTCGCCGCGCCTCGCGCGTCCAGCGCGAGCACCTGCTCGTCCACCTCCGCGAGGGCACCGAGCACCAGGGGCAGGGCGAGGGGCGCGAGCGCCCTCAGCCGCGCGAACGGCGAGCCGCCGAGCCGGAGGCCGCGGCACTGTTGCGCCTCCAGGATCTGCGCCGCACGCTCGCGCATCCGCGGCAGCACCGTCAGGGTCGAGGCCAGCAGGAACGCGCGCCCGAACGGCGCGCCGTCCGCGGTCATCGCCTCGACCAGCCGGTGGGGCGAGGTCGCGGCGAGCGCCGTCAGGAAGCCGACCACGATGGCGGTGACGCGCCCACCGAGCACCAGCGCCCGCGCCAGCCCCGGCGCCGAGAGCGCCACCGGGCCGGCGAGCACCCGCGGCTCCGCGCCCAGCAGGCCGTGCAGCACGAACAGCACGACCCAGATCGGCAGCGACAGCAGCACCGCGGTCCGCGCGCTGGCGCGCAGCACGCCGCCGACGGCCGCGTAGCCGAGGGCCGCCGCGACCAGGAGCCACACCTCGAGCGGCCTGGTCATCGCGAAGGCGCCCATCAGCAGCGCCGCCGCCGCCGCCAGCGTGGTGTACGGGTGGGCGCGGTGGAGCGGCGACGTGCCCTCGACGTAGCCGATCATCGTGCCAGCGCGGGGAAGCGCGCCGCGAGGGTCCGCGGCAGGGTCCGGAGCACCACGCACACCAGCGCGCACGCGATGGCCTTGTCCAGCAGGTCGGTCGAGTAGCTGGCCGAGGCGACCGCCACGCCGAGCGGCACGCCGAGGGCCCGCAGCACGGTGGTCACCGCGGTGACGCCGCCCGCCGTCACGCCGCCGAACAGGAAGTAGGAGATCGGCGCCGAGCACGACGCGGCGACGAACCCCATGCCGATGCCGGCCGGCACCGCGGTGGCCAGCCGCCGGAACAGGCCCAGCCGGGCCGCCGCCGCCGCGTACAGGGCGATCACAACCTGGACCACCGCGAAGGGAAGCCAGGAAAAGTTGCCGGAGATGACGGCGTTGAGCACCTGGGAGACGAGCCCCGCCATGATCGCGGCGCGCGGGCCCACCAGCGCGGCGACGAGGATCGTGCCCACCGAATCGAGGTAGACCGGCAGCAGCAGGGCCGCCACGATCTGGCCGATCACCAGGTTCAGCGCCACGCCCAGGCGGACCAGGACGAGGTCGCGCAGCGTCATCCGCGGCCGCCCGGCGCGGCGCGCCGCCGCGGGTTCTTGAGGCCGGTCGCGAGCTTGTTGCCGACCTCGCGCAGCACCCGCGGCGCGAGCCGGTCCCGGTGGTCGCGCAGGAACCGCCGCGCCGCACCGGGGTCGCGCTTGGCCACCTCGCGCAGCGCCCACGACATCGCCTTGACCACCATGTCGTCGCGATCGGCGAGCAGGAGCCGGCACAGGGCGAGGGTGCGCGGCGTGTCGCCGGTCCCGCCGCGCGCGCGGCAATTGAGCGGCACCGTGCTGACCAGGGCCGCGCGGCGCCACCAGCGGTCGCGCGACCGCGCCCAGCGGCGGATCACCGCGTCGCGGACCTGCCGCTCCCGCCAGGCCGGCCCGGCGAGGTAGCACGCGAACATGTCCACGGCGCCCCAGCCGTCGAGGCCGCGGCCCAGGCGCTCGAGCATCCCCGCGCGCAGGCCGACCAGCGCCGCGCGGTGATGGTGGACCAGCTCGTACGCCATGAACCGCCGTGCGATGCCGCCGCGCGCGACGAGCCGCAGCGCGAGGCGCACGACGGACTCCGGAGACTCGGCCGCCAGCCGCCGCGAATACTCCCGCCGCAGCGCCCGGAGCCGCGCCGCCGGTGCCCCGTGCATCCCGCTCAGCGCGGCGTCCAGTTCGGCGAACGAGGTGTCCACGCGCTCAGCGGCCGGGTTGATACCAGTAGCGCTCGGCGACGGCGTCCAGGTCGCCCAGACCGACCAGGCGGCCGATCCCCCGGGCGAAGAGCCCGAAGTAGTGCCAGTCGCCGTGCTCGTCGAACTTGCGGGCCGAGGCGACCGCCTTGGCGCGCCGCGCCCGCACCAGATGCCGCCGGGTGCGCCGGCCGAGGCGCCACAGCGCCAGCAGGAAGGCGACGTCCTCGCCGAAGCGGATCCGCTCGTCGTAGCCACCCACCGTCTCGAAGTCGGCCCGGCGGCAGAAGACGACGCCGGTGTCGAAGCCCGTGAGCCACACCAGGGGCACGAAGACCGCCCATGTGGCCACGATGCCGGCGGACCAGCGATCCATCGTGACGCCCGTCGTGCCCCCGACGACGCGCGCCGACCCCAGCTGCCGCACGATCTCCGCGAACGTCCGGGGGTGGATCCGCGAGTCCGCGTCGACGAAGGCGAGCACGTCTCCGCGCGCCGCCCGGGCGCCGGCGTTGCGCGTGGCGCCGATCGATCGCGGCGCCGAGGGCACCACGCGGCAGCCCCGCGCCGCCGCGATCGCGGCGGTGCGGTCGGTGGAGCCGTTGTCCGCGATGATGGTCTCGAAGTCCCCCGGCCCGACACCCGACGCCTCGGCCGCCGCCGCGACCGAATCGAGGAGCCTGGGCAGGTAGCGCTCCTCGTTGTAGGCCGGCACGACCAGTGAGATCATCGAGCGCCGCGCTCAGGCGCGCTTCAGCGCCGGCAGGTACCGCTCCGCCAGGATCTTCACGTGGTGCCGCTCGTGGCCCGCGGCGACGTACGCGATCGACCGGACGGTGTACGGCCGGTTGTTGGCCGCGCCGCGCCGCAGCAGCTCCTCCGGGTCGAGTCCCGCGAAGAACGCGATGGTCGCCGCCCGCACCGTCCGGAACTCCGCCACCAGGTCCGCGAGCGGCCGGCCGCCGAACTTCGCGTTGGCCACGTACTCGTCCTCCTCGAAGCCCGGCAGCATCGCCCGCTCGCCGCGCGCGAAGCACAGGGCGCGGTACACGAAGATCCGCTCGGTGTCGGCGACGTGGCCCACCACGTCGCGGATGCTCCACTTCCCCTCGGCGTAGCGGAACCCCGCGTCACGCTCGCTCACGCCCGCCAGGAGCGCCGCCGTCTCGTCCACCTGGCGCCGCAGGAGGTCCAGCACGTCGCCGTCCGGCACCTGGTCGATGTACCGCTGGAAGTACGGGGCGTACTCGTCCGACGCCGGCCGCGCGATCTTCGCGCCGCTCATCGTGTCCTCCCGGGGTCCGGTTCCCCGCGCGGGCGGACCGACGTGCACGCGCACGGGTCGCGGTATTCGGTCGTGTCCTGCGCCGGCTCGGTGTGGGTGCGCATGGAAAGCTGCAAGATAATCCGCCCGGTCAGTCCAGCGGCTTGACGAGCTTCCGGACGTCCGCCTGGTAGCCCAGACGCGCGTAGAACGCTCGAGCGCCCGTGTTCCCGTCGAACACGTGGAGGCTGAGGAGCCGATATCCGCGCGAGCGCGCCCAGCCCTCGGCCGCCGTCATCAACGCCTCGCCGACGCCCCGTCCGCGCGCCTCCGGAGCGACGACGATGTCGCTGACGTGGCCGTGCCGCTCCCCCGTGAAGAAGTCGGTCGCGCCGTGCAGGTGGATGAAGCCAAGCCGCTCCCCTCCCTCGCCCACGGCCACGAGCACCTCGGCGCCGGGAGCGGCGCCGGAGAGCGCGCCGTCGATCGAGGCGACCACGGCCCTGTCCATCACCTCGCGCGGCCGGTACGGTGGAGGCCCGAAGTCGTGGAGGTGCGGTGCGTGGCCCAGAATCCAGTCCCGGTCCCCGCCCGTCGCAGGCCGGATCGTCACGTTGGCGGCGGTCATCGGCGTCCCGTTGACAATGGAGCGCCCTGCGGCCGCGCACAACTGACGCCACTCGACGCGTCAGGGGACGTCGCCGCCCTTCCGGCCGTCGGCCGCGCCCGGCTACCTTCCCGGTCATGAACACCGTACGCACGCTCGCACCGCTCGCCGCCCTGACGCTCGCCGTCTCCGCACTGCCGGCGCAGACCGCCCCGGCCACGCACTCGCGCTACGCCGCGGCGATCCTGAACGACATCCGCTACCTGGCCTCCGACTCGCTGGACGGGCGGCTGACCGGCTCCCCGCAGAACGACGCGGCGGCGGCCTACCTGGCGCGCCGGCTCCGGCGCCTGGGCCTCAAGCCCGGCGGCGACAGCGGCACCTTCCTGCAGCACTGGACCGTGAACCCGACCAGCGCCACGCGCGAGGCCGCCGTGGCGGGGAAGGTCACCGAGAACGTCGTCGCGATCCTGCCGGGCGCCGACCGCCGGCTCGCCGGCCAGGACATCGTGATCGGCGCGCACTTCGACCACCTGGGCAACGGCCCCTTCGGCTCGGCGGCGCACGGCGACTCGGTGCACCTCATCCATCACGGCGCCGACGACAACGCATCCGGCACCGCGGCGGTGCTCGAGATCGCGCGGATTCTCGCCGCAGCGCGGCCGCGTCCCGCCCGGACCATCGTTCTCGCGCTGTTCAGCGGCGAGGAGGAGGGCGCCCTCGGCTCGGCCTGGTACGCGGACCACCCCGACGTGGTCATGGACTCGACCCTCGCCATGCTCAACCTCGACATGGTCGGGCGGATGCGGGACAACCGGCTGCTGGTGCTGGGCGTGCTGTCGGCGAAGGAGTGGCAGGGCCTGCTCGACTCCGTGGACGCGGCCTACCACCTCGACGTCCACGCGTCGGGCACCGGCTGGGGGCCCTCGGACCAGAATTCGTTCTACGCCAAGCAGCGTCCGGTGCTGCACTTCTTCACCGACCTGCACGCCGACTACCACGCGCCGGCCGACACCTGGGACCGGATCAACGCGGACGGCATCGAGACGGTGGCGCACCTGGTCTCCGACCTGGCGCTCCGCCTCGCCCGGCGCCCCGGCTGGCTCACCTTCGTCAACGCGCCGCCGCCGGTGATGGCGAGTGGGCAGCGTGCCTACCTCGGCACGGTTCCCGACATGACCAGCGAGCCGGGCGGGGTGAAGCTCTCCGGCGTCACCGCGGGCAGCCCCGCCGACAGCGCCGGACTCAAGGCCGGGGACGTCATCACCGCGATCGGCGCGGACACGGTCGCCAGCCTGGCCGATATGCAGAACGCGCTGGTCAAGCACCACCCCGGCGACAGCGTGGCCGTCAAGGTGCGGCGCGGAGACCAGACGGTCACCCTCAACGCCGTGCTCGGCCGGCGCTAGGGGGCGGCGCGGCCGGCCCGGCGAGCCGATGACCCACGCTCCGGCGGAGCGCGAGGGCCGGCTCGCCGGCGCCGGCGTCGAGCTGTTCGCGCGGTGGGTCGGCGACGGCGGGCCCACCGTCGTCGCCCTCCACGGCGGTCCGGGCGCCTCGCACGACTACCTCCGGCCCCAGTTCGACCTCCTCGCCCGCGGCCGCACCATCCTGTACTACGACCAGCGCGGCGGCGGACGCTCTCCGGTCCCGCGCGATGTGCCGCTCGGCTGGCGCGAGCACGTCGCGGACCTGACCGCGGTCGCCGCGGCCGCCGGACCTCCGCTGACGCTGCTCGGCTTCTCGTGGGGCGGACTGCTGGCTCTCCTCTTCGCAGCGGAACACCCGGAGCTCGTGAGGCGCCTCGCGCTCGTCGCGCCGGCCGGCACCCACGCCGCGGTGCGCGCCCGGTTCGAGGAGACCTTCGCCACCAGGCAGGCCGCGCCGGAGATCGCGGCGGAGCGCGCCGCGCTGTCGGGCTCCGGGCTCCGGGAGCGCGACCCCGACGCGTTCTGGCGGAGAGCGTTCGAGCTGTCGGTCGCCGGGTACTTCAAGGACCCGACCCGGGCACGCAGCCTCACGCCGTTCCGGGTCGCGTCCCGGGCGCAGCAGGCCGTGTGGCAGAGTCTCGAGGGCCTGGACCTGCGGCCCCGCCTGCCCGCCGTCGCCGGCGAGACCCTGATCCTCCACGGGCGCTACGACCCCGTGCCGCTCGAGTCGTCGGAGGAGATCGCCCGCTCTATGCCGCACGCGCGCCTCGTGGTCTTCGAGGACTCCGGCCACGCGCTCTACGCCGAGGAAACCGCGCGGTTCGTCGAAGTCCTCGACTCCTTCCTGCCCGGAAGCCGGTGACGCCGTCGCGGCCGTATCCATGGGCCGCCCTGGTCGGCGCACTGGGCGAGGCGCGCTTCGAGGAGATCCGGACTTCCCTCGCGGGCCGCAGCCGGGACGCGGCGGACCGCGACGCCTTCGTCCTGGACGCCGCCGTCGGCCGCGTGCTGCGCGAGCTGGTGCCCGACGACGCTCCCGCCGATGCCGTGACTTCGTACGCCGGCCTGCTCCATGCGCTGTACCTGCATTGGGCCGGCGGGCGGGTCGTGCGCACCATCGACGCGCGGCGGCTGCGCGGGCTGCTGGAGGCGCCCGCAGCACCGGCTGAACCGATGCCCGGCACGACCTACCTGCAGCTGCCGGAACGGCTGGTGTGGGCCGCGCCGGCCTCGGGCGCGCCCCACGAGCCGCTCGACGGCCTGTTCGTGACCGCGTCGCCGCGGGCCGTCCGGGTCCTTGCCGTGCTGGGCTTCCGGCCCGAGCGCGAGGGCTTCACGACCATCGAGGCCTCCTCGCCGTTGCCGGCGCCCGCGGCGCCGGCCCGCGACGACGCCACCGGGCCCTTCTCGACGCAGCTGCCGGGGGGTGAGCGTATGGGCTTCCTCTCCGTCGCCAGCGAGGCCGAGCTGGTGGCGCTGGCGCTCCTCGCCCTCCCCGAGAGCGCGGGTTAGAATCCCGGCAGATGGACAAGCACGCCGCCGCGCGCCTCCTCGAAACCATCGCATCGTACCAGGAGCTGAAGGGCGAGAACCCCTTCAAGGTGCGCGCGTTCGCCAACGCCGCGCGCACGGTGGAATCGCTCCCGGGCGACCTCGAGGACGCCCTCGCGTCCGGCGAGCTCGCCGCCACCAAGGGCATCGGCCCCGCCACGCTGGAGGTGGTGCGGGAGCTCGCCGCCGGCGGCCGCTCGAGCCTGCTGGACTCGCTCCGCCGCGAGGTCCCGGACGGGCTGGTCGAGATGATGAAGATCGCCGGGCTCGGCGTCACCAAGATCCGGGCGCTGCACGAGCAGCTCCGGATCTCGACCGTCGCCGAGCTGGAGCTGGCGGCCCGCAACGGGCGGCTCGCCGCGCTCCCGCGCTTCGGCGGGAAGACCGCCGAGAGGATCCTCCGGGGGATCGAGTTCCTCCGCCGCACCAGCGCCTTCCGGCTGTCGCACGACGCCGCCCGCGCGGCGGTCCGGCTGCGCGAGGCGCTGGCCGCGCTGCCGGGCGTGGCGCGGGCCGAGATCGCGGGCAGCGTCCGCCGCCGCGCCGAGGTGAGCCGCGACCTCGACTTCGCGCTCGCCTGCGGTCCCGGCGTCGGCGACCTGCAGACGCGGCTCGCGGGCGTGGCCAACGTGATCGGCGTGGAGGCGGTCGGCGACGCGGCCTTCCGCCTTCGGCTCGACGACGACACGTCGGCCGACGTGTACGCCGCCCCGCCGGAGCGCTTCGGCCACTGCCTGGCGTGGGCCACCGGCAGCGCGGCGCACCTCGAGAAGCTCGCCGCCCGCGCGGCGGCCTCCGGCCTCCGGCTCGACGCCGGCGGCCTGACCCGCGCCGGCACCGCGGTGCCCTGCCCCGACGAGCCGGCCTTCTTCGCCGCGCTCGGACTGGCCTGCATCCCGCCGGAGCTGCGGGAGGGCGGTGAGGAGGTCGACCGCGCGGCGGCCGGCACGCTGCCCCGCCTGATCGAGCTCGGCGACCTTCGCGGGCTCCTCCACTGCCACAGCGTGTACAGCGACGGAGCCAACACGGTCGCCGAGCTGGCCGAGGCCTGCCGCGCCGCCGGGTACGGCTACCTCGGCCTCACCGACCACTCGATCGCCGCCGCGTACGCGGGCGGCCTGCGCGAGGACGCCGTCGCGCGGCAGCACGCCGAGATCGACGCGCTGAACGCGGGCCGGGACGGCTTCCGGGTGCTGAAGGGCATCGAGGCGGACATCCTGGCCGACGGCGCGCTGGACTACGGGCCGGACCTCCTGGACCGGTTCGATTTCGTGATCGGGTCGGTGCACTCGCGGATGGAGCAGGATCGCGCTACGATGACCGCGCGGGTGCTCCGGGCGATGGACGACCCGCACCTCACGATTCTCGGGCATCCGACCGGCCGGCTGCTCCTGGGGCGCGATCCCTATCCCGTCGACCTGGACGCCGTCATCGCGAAGGCGGCCGGGCGGAAGGTGGCCATCGAGATCAACGCCGACCCCCAGCGGCTGGACCTCGACTGGCGGCGGTGCCGGCAGGCGCGCGACGCCGGCGTGGCGATCGCCATCGGCGCCGACGCCCACAGCCTGGCGGGCCTCGAGAACATGGCGTTCGGCGTGGGGGTCGCGCGCCGGGGCTGGCTGGAAGCGGGTGACGTGCTCAATACTCTCCAGGCCGAGGAGTTCCTGGCCCGTGCCCGCGCCCGGCGCGAGCCATGACACGCAAGGGAGGAAGAACGGCCACCAGATCCGCGAAGCAGAAGCCGGCCCGCCGGCGCGTGCGCGTGCCGCCCGCGAGCGAGCGCATCGGCGAGATCGTCGCCCGCCTGCGGCGCCGCTATCCCGACGCCCGCTGCTCGCTCGATCATCGCGACCCGCTCGAGCTCCTGGTCGCGACGATCCTCTCCGCGCAGTGCACCGACGCGCGCGTCAACGTCGTCACCCGGACCCTGTTCAGGAAGTACCGGACCGCGGGGGACTACGCCGTCACGAACCCCGCGGTGTTCGAGGACGAGATCCGCAGCACCGGCTTCTTCCGGAACAAGACCAAGAGCGTCATCGGAATGGCCCAGGCCCTCGTCGAGCGCTTCGACGGCCGGGTGCCCGACACCATGGACGACCTCACGTCGCTGCCCGGCGTGGGGCGCAAGACCGCCAACGTGGTGCTCGGCAACGCCTTCGGGAAGGACGAGGGCGTGGTGGTGGACACCCACGTGGCGCGCATCTCCCGGCTCCTCGGCCTGACCCGGGAGACCGACCCCGAGAAGATCGAGCGGGACCTGATGCGGGTCGTGCCCAGGTCGCGGTGGACCCTGTTCCCGCACCTGCTCATCCACCACGGGCGCGCCGTGTGCATCGCGCGGCGGCCGCGCTGCGGCGAGTGCCCCGTCGCCGGCCTCTGTCCCTCGGCGGAGGTCTAGCGTGGCCCCGGCGCCCGCCGATGCGCTGCTCGACAGGCTGCGCGACCGCGACGCGGTGGTGCGGTGCCAGGCCGCCCGCGACATCGGCACCGCGAGGCTGCGCTCGGGCGTTCGCGAGCTGATCCAGGTCCTGGCCGACGACGCGTCGGCCCCGGTGCGGAGCGCGGCCGCCGAGGCGCTCGGCAAGATCGGCGACGCCACCGCCCGCGGGCCGCTGGAGCGGGCCCTGCGCAGCGAGCGCGAGGACGCGGTCAAGGGTGCCATCGCCGTCGCGCTTTCGCATCTGGGCGCCGCGAGCGGCGACTATCCCGGCATCGTACCGGTGAGCGAGGAATGACACGATCCGCCGCAGGTCAGGCCGAATACGCCGAGCTGGTCGCGACCCGGCGCGACCTGCACGCCCACCCCGAGCTGGGGTTCCAGGAGCGCCGCACCTCGACGCTGGTGGCCGAGCGGCTGCGCGCGCTCGGCTACACCGTGAAGAGCGGCGTCGGCCGGACCGGCGTGGTCGGCCTGATGCGCGGCGGCGCCACCGTCTCCCGCGCCGAGCGCAAGGTGCTGCTGCGGGCGGACATGGACGCCCTGCCCATCCAGGAGGTGAACCAGGTCCCGTACCACTCCACGGTGCCCGGCGTGATGCACGCCTGCGGCCACGACGCCCACGTCGCCATCGGCCTCGGCATCGCCAAGCGCCTCGCGGCCTCGCGCTCCGAGTGGCGGGGCACCGTGAAGCTGGTGTTCCAGCCGGCGGAGGAGTCCGGCAAGGGCGCGCAAGCCATGATCGACGACGGCGCGCTCGACTCGCCAACCGTGGACGCCGCCTTCGGTCTCCACCTGATCAGCCACCTGCCGATCGGCACCGTCGCCGCCACCGCGGGCACCATCATGGGCTCGGTGGACAACTTCGTCGTGCGGATCAGGGGCAAGGGCGGCCACGCCGCGATGCCGCAGGACGCCGTGGACCCCGTGCTCGCCGCGGCGCACGTCGTCACGGCCGTGCAGTCGCTCGTCAGCCGCGCCGCCGACCCGTTCGACCACGTCGCGGTGAGCGTCACCCGCGTCACCGCGGGCACCACGTCGAACGTCATCCCGGAGGAGGCCGAGCTGGAGGGGACCATCCGCACCATGGGCGGCCCGCTGTACAGCGACGCCCCCGACCGGTTCGGCGCGCTGGTCAAGAGCGTCGCCGGGGCGTTCGGCTGCACCGCGGCGATCGAGTACGCGCGCCAGACCCCGCCGGTCGTCAACGACGAAGCGATGACCGCGCTGGTCGCCGGCGCCGCCCGCGAGATCGTGGGCGAAAAGAACGTCCTGGCGCGGGAGCGCATGCTGGGCGGCGAGGACTTCGCCTTCTTCCTCCAGCGGGTGCCGGGCTGCTTCGCGTGGGTCGGCTGCGGCAACGCCGAGAAGGGCTGCGACGCGCCCCACCACAGCCCGCGGTTCGACATCGACGAGGAAGCGATGGTCATCGGCGTCGACCTGCTCGAGCGGGTCGTGCTGGAGTACCTGCGCTGAACCGCCTCGCCGGGGAGCCCTCGGCCTATCTCGCCGCCGCCGCGCACCAGCCGGTGGACTGGCGCCCCTGGGGCGAGGAGGCGTTCGCCGCCGCCCGCGACCAGGACAAGCCCATCCTGCTCGACGTGGGCGCCGCGTGGTGCCACTGGTGCCACGTGATGGACCGCGAGTCGTACGAGGACCCCGCCCTCGCCGGGTTCCTCAACGAGCACTTCGTCTGCATCAAGGTCGACCGCGACGAGCGGCCCGACGTGGACGCGCGCTACCAGCGGGCCGTCCAGGCGCTGACCGGCCAGGGCGGCTGGCCGCTCACCGCGCTGCTCACCCCCGAGGGCGACGTGTTCTTCGGCGGGACCTACTTCCCGCCCGACCAGCGGCACGGCCACCAGTCCTTCCGCATGATCCTCGAGCGGGTCCGCGAGGTGTTCCGCGACCAGCGCGAACGGGTGGCCGGCAGCGGCCGCGAGGTCACGCGCCACGTCGCCCGGCTGCTGGTCGAGACCGGGCCGGGCGCGCTGTCCCGGGACCTCCTCGACCGCGGCGCCGCGCAGATGCTGCGCCTGTTCGACGAGACCCACGGCGGCTTCGGCAGCCAGCCCAAGTTCCCGCACCCGGCGGCCGTCGAGTTCCTGCTGGCGCGCTGGTGGGACACCGGCCAGGAGCACTGGCGCACGATCGTCGAGGGGACCCTGACCTCGATGGCCTCCGGCGGCGTGTACGACCAGCTCGGCGGGGGCTTCCACCGCTATTCGGTCGACGCGCGGTGGATCGTCCCGCACTTCGAGAAGATGTCGTACGACAACTCCGAGCTGCTCAAGGTCTACCTGCACGCCTACGCGGCCCTCGGCAATCCCCAGTTCCGCCGGGTCGCCGAAGGCATCGTGGACTGGAGCCTCGAGGTCCTGGCCGACCGCGAGCGCGGCGGCTTCGCCGCTTCCCAGGACGCGGACGTCGGTCTCGAGGACGACGGCGACTACTTCACCTGGACCGAGGAGGAGGCGCGCGCCGCTCTCTCCCCGGAGGAATGGGAAGCCGCGCGCCGCCGCTGGGACATCTGGGACACCGGCGAGATGTCCCACGACCCCCGGAGGAACGTGCTGTGGGTCGCACGGAGCGTCGCGGCCATCGCCACCGACCTGCAGTGGGAGGAGCGCGAGGTCGAGCGGCTGCTCCAGAGCGCCGGCGACAAGCTGAAGCGCGCCCGCGACGGCCGGCGCGCGCCGGCGACCGACCGCGCGGCTTACGTCGGCTGGAACGCGATGTTCGCCGAGGCGTTCCTGGAGGCCTCCGCGGTCCTCGAGCGGCCCGACTGTGCCGACTTCGCGCTCCGCACGCTGGAGCGGCTGTGGCGGGAGGCGATGTCGGACGGGGGCGGGCTGTGGCACCGCGTGGATCGCGCGGGCGGGCCCCTGCTGCTCGACGACCAGGTCCAGGCCGCGTCGGCGGCGCTCGCGGCTTACCAGCACACCGGAGCGGCCCTGTGGCTCGACCGCGCCCGGCGCCTCGCCGAGGACTTCCTCGGCCGGTTCGCCGATCCCGGCGGTGTCGGCTTCCTCGACGCCACGGGCAACGCGGGCGTCGGGCTCCTCTCGCGCACCGCCAAGTCCATCCAGGACGCGCCGACGCCCGCACCCAATGCCGTCGCCGCCCTGGTGCTGCTCCGGCTCGCCGCCATCACCGAGGAGGAGCGGTTCGCCGCGACAGCCGAGCACACGCTCACCGCGTTCGCCGAAACCGGGGCCAAGGAGGGGTTGTTCGCCGCCACCTATCTCAGGGCGGTCGACTTCCTCCTGAACCACGCCTGCAGGATAGTAGTTGCGCATACTACTACTTCTGATCACGCGCTTCGCGGCGCGGCCATCGCCACCTACCGGCCCCGCAAGGTGGTGGCGCACGCGGGCCCGGGCGGCATTCCCGGGCTCGCCGGTCCGGGGGCGCTCGTCTGCGCCGGCACGGCCTGCGCCCCTCCCGCCGTCGACGGCCCGTCCCTTCGCCAGACGCTGGAGACTTTCGGCCGGGCGGGGTAGCATTACCGGATGCTCGACGACATACGTCGGAAGCTCTCCGACGAAGTGCAGCGGCTCAATCACGAGCTGTCGGTCACGCTGCCCGAGACGCTCAAGCGGGCGCTCCAGATGGGCGACCTGCGCGAGAACGGCGACTATCACGCCGCGCTCGAGCGGCAGGGATTCATCCAGGCGCGGCTGTCCCACCTGCGGTCCCGGCTGGCCAAGCTGTCGCAGATCGACGTCAACAAGATCCCGACCGACCGGGTGGGGCTCGGCTCGCGCGTGGTGGTCCAGGACGTGGCGACCAAGGAGCGCGCGACCTACGAGATCGTGGTGTCCGACGCGATGGATTTCGAGGGCGACGGCGACGGGCACGCCCACCAGATCTCGGTCGCATCGCCGCTGGGCCGCGGGCTGCTGGAGCACAAGGTCGGCGACGTGGCCGCGATCCAGCTGCCCGGCGGCCTCAAGAAGTTCAAGGTGGTCGAGCTGACCACCTTCCACCAGCAGCTCGCCGACACCAGGGGGGACGCGCAGTGAAGAAGCAGGCGGTGTTCGAGACGGCGCGGGGCCGGATCGTGGCCGAGCTGTATCCCAAGGAGGCCCCGGGCACGGTGGCCAACTTCGAGAGGCTGGCCAACAGCGGGTTCTACGACGGGACCCGGTTCCACCGGGTGATCGCGGACTTCGTCGCGCAGGGCGGCGACCCGCTGTCGAAGGATCCGAACAACGCGCGGGTCGGCACCGGCGGTCCGGGCTACACCATCAAGTGCGAGACGAAGGGCAACCCGCACAAGCACGTGGCGGGCGCGCTCTCGATGGCGCACGCCGGCAAGGACACGGGCGGCTCGCAGTTCTTCATCGCCCACGGCACCCTCACCCATCTCGACGGCGTGCACACGGTGTTCGGCCTGGTCGAGACCGGCATGGACGTGGTGCTGAAGATCAAGCAGGGCGACGTGGTGAACAGCATCCGGGTCGCGGACGCGTGAACGTCCACCTGGCGCTGGTGTGCGACCACGCCATCATCGACCAGCACGGCAAGCTGTCGGTGCTGGGGATCTTCGACCGCATCTGGGTGGAGCGGTTCCCGGCCATCCACCCGCGGCTCCACCTGGTGCTGCGCCTCAAGGGCCGGCGCACCGAGATCGGGGATCACTCGGTGCTGATCCAGCTGGTGGACGCGCAGGGGCAGGAGGTCCTGCGCGGCGAGGGCAACGTGGCGATCGGCGAGCCGCCCGCAGGCGTGGTGGAGATCGAGGCGGCCGCCGTGCTCGCCTTCGACGTGCCGCTGGAGAAGCCCGGCGTCTACACCTTCGAGATCGCCGTGGACGGGGCGCACGCCGCGTCCGTGCCGGTGTCCGTGCTCCAGATGCAGGCGCCCGCGCATCCGGCGCCGCCGCAGCCCCCGCTGCCGCCCTCGCCGCCGACGATCAACTAGCTCGGACCGGCCGCGGCCTGCGCCGCGGCCCTCCGCGAGCCGCCGTCCCTTCGCGCCCGGCCGGTGCGCCGGTTATCTCTATTGGCGACCGTTTGCGTCCGCGGCCCCGGACCGGGGCCGTGTCACCTCGTCACCTCCGGCTCCCATGAACCGCTCCGACGCCCTCGCCCTGATGCACGAGTTCACCGCCTCCGATGCGCTCCGCAAGCACATGTACGCCGTCGAAGCGGCGATGCGCGCCTACGCCAGGCAGTTCGGCGAGGACGAGGAGACCTGGGCGGTCGTGGGACTGCTGCACGACTTCGACTACGAGCGCTTCCCCAACGCGAACCGCAGCCCGACGGAGGAGCACCCGTCGGAGGGGGCGAAGGTCCTGGCGGCGAAGGGCTATCCGGAGCCGCTGCGACGGGCGATCCTGGGTCACGCATCCTACACCGGGGTGGCCCGCGACACGCGGCTGGCGAAGACGCTGTACGCGGTCGACGAGCTGTGCGGCTTCCTCGTGGCGTGCGCGCTGGTGCGCCCGAGCCGGAGCCTCGCCGACCTCGAGGTGCCGTCGGTGAAGAAGAAGCTGAAGGACAAGGCGTTCGCCCGGAACGTGAACCGCGACGAGATCCGCGAAGGCGCCGAGGAGCTCGGTGTGCCGCTCGACGACCACATCCGCTTCGTCATCGAGGCGCTGCGCCCGGTGGAGCGCGATCTCGGTCTCGGCGCCGCCGGGTGACCGTGCCGCCAACGCCCTCCGCGTCCTCTGCGTAATACACCGTTGGAGCCCGACGCCGCGCTGGCGGCGCAGGCCGCCGCAGGCGATCGGGAAGCGTTCGGCGCGCTGGTCCGACGCCACCAGGCGGCGGTCCGGCGGCTCACGCGCGCCGTGACGGGCAACGTGCACGACGCCGACGACGCCGCCCAGGACGCGTTTCTCTCCGCGCTGGACCGGCTCGAGACCTACGATCCGTCGCGGCCGTTCGGGCCGTGGCTGATGCGGATCGCGACCAACGCGTCGATCGACCTGGTGCGGCGGCGGACGGTGCGGAGGGCCGACGCCCTCGACGAGCGGTCCCCCGCCCGCGGACCGTCGCCCGCCTCCGACGCCGAGGCGTCCGAGATCCGGCAGCGGCTGGGCACGGCCCTCACGGCGCTGCCGGAGCGGCAGCGGGTCGCCGTGACGCTGTTCGACGTGGAAGGGTACTCGCACGCGGAGATCGCGGCGGTGCTGGCGATTCCGGAGGGCACGGTGCGGTCCGACGTGTTTCACGCGCGCCGCGCGCTGAGAGTCGCGCTCGAGCCCTACGACCCGGGCAGGCGGATGGAGGAACGATGAGCGACCTCTTGAGGCAGCTGCTGACGCCGGACGACGACGGCACCGCGTTCACCGCTGCGGTGCTGCTGCGCTCGGCGGGCGCCCTGCACCGGCGGCGCACGGCGCCGCAGGCCGTGGCGGCCGGCCTGGCGTGGACCTGGCTGGAGGCGTGGGCGCGCCCGTGGCTCATCGCCGCGATCGTCGGCCTGGCCCTGGCCATCGCCCTGCCCCAGCTGCGGCAGGGCTCGCCGGCCGGCGCGGCGGAGCCGAGCCTCACGGCCGACCTGATGGGCGCCAGCACGGGCACGGCGTTCGTGCTCGCCGAAACGGTGGGAAACTAGGAAGGCGGGATGTTCAACAAGTCGAAGGCCTGGGCGGTCACGTTGCTGGCGGCGGTGGCGGCGGTGGGCATCGCCGCCGGCGCGGTCGGCAACGACTGGTACGCAGCGCGGCACGGCTGCAACCCCGACCGCGGAACCTATTCCGGCTACCTGACCGCGGAGCTGAAGCTCGACCACGCCCAGCACGACACCGTGGTCGCCATCCTCCGCCGCCATCGTCCGGAGATGCGCCTGATCATGCTGACCGTGCGGCCGCGCCTCGATTCGGTGCGGGCCAGGGTCGCGGACGAGATTCGAGTCACCCTCACTCCCGCTCAGCGGGAGGCGTACCAGCGGCTGCTGGATCGGGACCGGGCGGAACGCGCGCGGTCCGACAGCACGGCGGCCGCGCAATCCACGAAGCCATGATGAAGACACTCGCGATGGTTCTGACGGCGTCGGCCCTGACGATCGCCCGCGCCGCTGCCGCCCAACAGCCCACGCCGGCCCAGCCGCCACCGGCCGCGGCGCAGCCCGCACCGACGCCCGCGGCCGCCGCCGCGCTGCAGCCGGCCCCGGCGATGCCGCGGGTCACGCTCGAGCAGGCCCTCGAGCTCGGCCGGCGCTTCAACCCGTCGCAGGTGCAGGCGCAGCAGAACCTGCGCGTGGCGCAAATGGGCGTGACCCAGGCATGGGGTGCGTATCTGCCGTCGATCACCGGTAGCGGGACCTCGACGACGGGCTCGAGCCAGAAGTTCAACTCCATCACGGGGGGGACCATCAACGGGACGGCGAACTCGTCCTCGTTCGGGCTCAGCGCGAACGTCAACCTGTTCACGGGCTTCCAGCGCGGCGCGAACATGCGGGCCGCCAACGCCACCCGCGACCTGAACCAGGCCGCGCTGCTGGAGCAGGACTACGCAACCGACCTCAACACCAAGCAGGCGTTCTTCAACGTGCTCTCGACCCAGGAGCTGGTGGGCGTGGCCCAGGCCAACCTGGCCCAGAACGACCAGCAGCTCAGGCTGACGACCGAGAAGCTCCGGCTCGGCGCCACGACGCGCGTCGACTCGCTCACGGCGAGCGTGGCCTACGGGACCGCCGAGGTGCAGCTCATCCAGGCCAGGGCCAACGCCCTCACGGCCCAGGCCTCGCTGGGGCGGGCGATCGGCCTCCAGGGCATGGTCGCGGCCACCCCCGACACCACTCTCGAGATCCGCCTCTCGTCCCTCGACACCGCCGCGCTGCGCCAGGAGGCCGAAGCGGCGGCGCCGGTCGTGGTGCAGGCGCAGGCCACGGTCACCGCGGCCCAGGCCTCCCTCAGCGCGCAGCGCGCCCTGTACTGGCCGACGCTGAACCTGGGAGCAAGCCAGCGCTGGGCGGGCTCGGTGCTCTTCCCGTGGAACGGCACGCCAGCCGGCTCCAGCCAGACGTACACCGGCACCTGGTCCGTCAGCCTCTCCCTCAACTACCCGATCTTCAACGGGTTCGTGCGGGAAGGCCAGATCGTCTCGGCGGACGCGAACCTCACAGCCGCCCAGGCCAAGCTGCGGGATGCCCGCCTCCTGCTGGACGCGAACCTCACCCAGGACGTGACGGCGCTCGAAGCCGCGGCCGCGCAGATCGACGTGTCCCGCACCTCGGTGGCCGCCGCGCAGGAGAGCCTGCGGATGCAGCAGGAGCGCTACCGGCTCGGCGCCTCGACGATCGTCGACCTGCTCACGGCCGAGACGGCCCTCAACCAGGCCGAGGTGACGCTGGTCGAGGCGCGGTACAACTACCTCATCGCCCGGGCGACGCTCGAGGCCCTGGTCGGGCATACGCTGTAGAGCAGGGAAGGGGGGTAGGGTGTAGGGGGTAGGGGCGCGCGAGATCCACCTACACCCCACACCCTGCTCTTGTTGTAGATTCTCCCGCCCGTGCTATCGACCGTCCTCCTGCTTGGAGCCCTGCTCCAGGCGCCCGCCGACTCCGGCCCCGTGTTCGACGGCCGGCAGCACCAGCTGCACATCCAGATTCCGCGCGTCGAAGCCGACGTGGTGGTGGACGGCGTGCTCGACGAGCCGGTCTGGCAGCGGGCGGCGCGGCTGGTGGGCTTCTCGCAGTACCAGCCGCAGGACGGCGTGCCGGCGGTGGAGCCCACCGAGGTGCTGGTGTGGTACTCGCCCTCGGCCATCTACTTCGGCATCCGCGCGCGGGAGGTGCACGGCGACCTGGTGCACGCGACGCACGCCGACCGCGACAACATCGACGCCGACGACTACGTCCAGATCCTGCTCGACACCTACAACGACCGGCGGCGCGCCTTCCTGTTCGGCGTCAATCCGTTCGGCGTGCAGCAGGACGGGGTGCGCATCGACGCCTACGCCGGCGGCGCCGGCGGCGCTTCCGGCGGCACCAGCATCAGCGCGCTGAACGTGCTGAACGGCAACGTGGACCTGAACCCCGACTTCATCTTCCAGTCCCGCGGGCGCCTCGTGCCCGGCGGGTACGACGTCGAGATCCGCATCCCGTTCAAGAGCCTGCGCTACGCCGGCGGCAAGGTGCAGACGTGGGGCATCAACGTGCTGCGCCGCGTGCAGCACTCCGGCTACCAGGATTCCTGGGCGCCGGCCATCCGGGCGAGCGCCAGCTTCATCAACCAGTCGGGCTGGATCGACAGCCTCACGGACCTGCGGCGCGGCCTGGTGATGAACCTCACGCCGGTCGTGACGGACCGGATCAACGGCGACACGACGGGCGGCGGCTACGCCTACCAGACCGGCCGCGCCGGAGCGGGCGAGATCCAGCTGGGCCTGGACGCCCACTACGGCCTCACGCCCAACCTGTCGCTCGACGGGACCGTCAAGCCCGACTTCTCGCAGGTGGAGGCCGACGTCGGGCAGGTCACGCTCAACCAGCGCTTCGCGCTCTTCTATCCGGAGAAGCGGCCGTTCTTCCTCGACGGCCTCGAGCTGCTCGACAGCCCCAACCAGCTCATCTACACGCGGCGCATCGTGAGCCCGGACGCCGGCGCCAAGCTGGCGGGCAAGGTGGGCCCCTGGACCATCGCCACGATCGTGTCGTCCGACTCCACGTCGGAATCCGTCACGGGCAGCCACCCGCTGTTCGGCATCACGCGGCTGCGCTACGACCTCGGTCCGACGTCGAACCTCGGTTTCGTGGGCACCACCAAGGAGGACGGCGGCCAGTTCTCGCGGCTGCTGGACCTCGACGCCCACATCGTGCACAACCGCATCTACTTCATCGAGCTGCAGGGTGTCGCGACCTGGACGCACGACTCGTCGGGCTTCCATCGCGGCACGCTCACGCAGGCCACCTGGGACCGCACCGGCCGCTACTGGGGCTTTCACCTGAACGCGACCGGCATCGCCCCCGACTTCGAGGCCGCCGCCGGGTTCGTCAATCGCACGGACATCGTGAACCTGAGCTACTTCAACCGCTTCACCGGCTACGGCGCGCCCGGCGCGCTGCTCGAGACGGTGTCGAGCTTCCAGACCATCTCCCGGATCTGGAGCTACAACGGCTTCGGCGGGCAGCCGGCGATCGAGGGCAGCGAGAGCGTGGTCGTCCAGGCCACGCTGCGCGGCTGGTGGCAGCCGAACCTGTCGCTCACGCGGAACTTCTACGACTTCAGCGCCACGTCGCCCGGCTACAACGGCACGCCGTACGGCAGCTACCGCGTGCTTCGGGCGCCCGGCGACACCGCGGCGTTCTCGATTCCAGCGGGCATCGACAACCTGTTCGCGGTGACCGCCGGCCTCACCACGCCGACCTGGCGGCAGTTCACCGGCACGGTGAGCGTCGGCTACGGGGCGACCGCCGACTTCGCGGAGGCGCAGCGCGGCACCAGCACCTCGCTGAGCGGAGAGGTCGACCTCCGCCCCACGCCCGCCCTCCGCATCACGGCGCAGTACAGCCGTCTGGTGCTCCACCGGCGGGACGGCAGCTGGTTTTCGACCGAGGACATCCCGCGGCTCAAGGTCGAGTACCAGGCCACCCGCTCGATCTTCTTCCGGGTCGTCGGGCAGTACACCGCGCTGCGCAGCGACGCGCTCCTCGATCCCGCCACCGGTGACACCCTGATCGTGGGCGGCGCCGCGGTCGGCGCCGGCACGTCGAACGAGCTGCGGGTGGACTGGCTGTTCTCGTACCGCCCCAGCCCCGGCACGCTGATCTACCTCGGCTACGGGGCGTCCTGCTCCGCGTTCGACGCGGCGTGCGCCGTCGGCCGGCAGCGCTCCCGCACCGAGGACGGCTTCTTCGCCAAGCTGTCGTACCTGTTCGGGCTGTGAGCCGGCGCACCGGCTGACCCGCTTCCCCGTGCCGCCCGACGCCGCACCCGCGACCGGAGCCCTCCGCGATCCCGGCGCGATCCTCCTGCTCTCCTGCTACGAGCTGGGCCACCAGCCGATGGGCCTCGCCTTCCCGATGGCGTTCCTCGAGCGGGCCGGCTTCCGGCCCGCGGCCGTGGACCTCGCGCTCGAGCCGCTGGACCCCGGCCGGATCCGGCGGGCACGGCTGGTCGCCATCTCCGTGCCGATGCACACCGCGCTCCGCATCGGCGTCCGGGCGGCCGCGCAGGTCCGCGCCGTCAACGCCGCGGCCACCGTCTGCTTTCACGGCCTGTACGCCATCCTGAACCGGCAATACCTCCTGGAGGGCCGCGCCGACGTCGTGCTCGGCGGAGAAGCGGAGGAGCCCCTCGTCGCGCTGGCCGAGGCCCTCGACCGCGGCGAGCCGCCGGAGCCCGCCACCGTGCAGCACGTCGCCCGGCTCCGCTATCCGGTGCCCAGCCGCGCGCAGCTGCCGCCGCTGCACCGCTACGCGGCCTTCGAGCAGGACGGCGTGCGGCGCGTCGCGGGCGTCACCGAGGCGAGCCGGGGCTGCCTGCACGCGTGCCGTCACTGCCCCATCCCGCCCGTGTACGGCGGGCGGTTCTTCGTCGTGCCGCCGGAGATCGTGCTCGAGGACGTCCGGCGCCAGGTGGCGGGCGGCGCGCGGCACATCACCTTCGCCGACCCCGACTTCCTCAACGGGCCGGCGCACGCGGTCCGGATCGCCGAGGCGCTGCACGCGGAATTCCCGGCGCTCAGCTTCGACTTCACCGCCAAGGTCGAGCATCTCCTCGAGCACCGCGCGCTGCTCCCCCGGCTCGCGCAGGCGGGTTGCGCCTTCATCGTGACGGCCGCCGAGTCGCTGAGCGACGCCGTGCTCGAGAAGCTGGACAAGGGGCACACCAGGGCCGGTCTCGAAGAGGCGCTCGAGGCGGCGCGGTCCGCCGGCGTCGCGCTGCGCCCCTCGTGGCTCCCATTCACGCCGTGGACCACCCTCGACGACTACATCGAGCTGGTCGAGTGGATCATCGCCCGCGACCTCGTCGACTGCGTGGAGCCGATCCAGCTCGCGATCCGGCTGCTGGTGCCGCCCGGTTCCGCGCTCCTCGCACGGCCGGACATCCGGCCGTTCCTGCGCGGCCTGGACGCCGAGGCGTTCAGCTACCGGTGGGAGCACCCGGACGGCAGGGTGGAGCGGCTGTGCGGTGCGGTGACCGACATCGTGCACTGGGCGAACCACGCCCGCGAGCCGACGGCGAAGACAATCCGGAAGGTGCGCGAAGCGGCCTATGCCGCGGCCGGCCGCCGGCCGGAGGCGCTGGCGACGCACGCCGAGCGGCGCCCGGTGGCGCCGCGGCTCACCGAGCCGTGGTTCTGCTGAGCGGAGCCGACCGCGGACCAGTTGGGTCCCGTGATCGCCTGAGCAGCTAGACGCCGAACTGCGTGAAGTGGTGATTCAGGTGCTTGGCCGCGAGAATCCCCCACTCGCGTGGGCTCAGCGACCCGAACCGCGGGTGGACCGCGGCGGCGCGCTCCCGGCCGAAGCGCGCAATCAGCGACTCGCAG